>NZ_CP017917.1:635185-952778 GCF_002119525.1 Vibrio syngnathi
CAAAGCTCCTGTCAGAATCGGATCTGGGTTGTCGAAGTTCACCAAGTAAGCGGCTAAAGATAAGTTAACCGGAGCCGCCATGATTGCGAGTGTTGGTCTTGCTCGACGTGGCAGGTTTCCTTCGAACACCAAGCGATACAACACCACTGGCAGCATGAGGAAATAGATACCGATACAAGTGGCCGCCAGTGTCTCTGAAAAAACGGTGTGTCCAAACTGTGTACCTGCTAAGGAACTGCTGATTAACCCCACGGGATACAGGAACCAACTCGGCACAATGTTCGACATTTTGAAATTGAGGATCTGAAAACTAAAGAACAACACCATCATGGTAAAGTGTAATAACAACGCACAGAACCAAACTGGGTAAGCAATGACTGGAGATATTTCGGCTAAGTAGTCACATAGAATCAATAACGCCATGCTCATTGGCGCCATTAAGCTTCCAACTAACGGGTGACGTATATCATTGAGGAAAGCACTAAAGTTCGTTAGATAACGGAGTAAAACGGGTAGCAATAATAGAGCACCAAACGCAGCAAGGTAGGGGCGAATGATTTCACCAATGCCCGGGACATACAAAGCCCAAGCTTGCCCTAGCCCAATAACACCAAGTGCCAAAGACGCCTGAGATGGCGGAACATTTTTTACTTGGGTTAATCTTCTCCAGTTCAACGACTTGCTCCGACTTAGTTAATTACAGAATATTAGATTCTTTGTATTAGTTAGAGCGTGTAGGTGTTTGGTCAATAGATTTTGAGAGCACTCAACTAATTTTGAGTGGATAATAGCAAGTTTAACGTTTGCTTTTTTGATTTTGATACGGAATCGGGATATTAAGCACGTTGAATGTGTGCTTTTTTTCATTAGTCATTTGTGATTAACGAACTTCCTCTTGCTGAGGAAGATCTTGCTGTCTTAGTTTCTCGTTTTTAAGCGTGCGGTTCAGCAGTTGGCTGTAAATTGGCTGACCACCTAACATCTGGGCAATGATTACCGCGCCTAAGCAGGTGATGATCAACGGCAAGATGAGGTAGTAGTTATTGGTCATTTCAATAACCAACAGTATGCCAGTGATAGGCGCTCGCACGGTAGCGGCAAATAAGGCGCCCATGCCAGCAATTGCAAACATACCCGGTTCAATATTCAGTTCAGGAAAGAATACCGCCGCGATAAGCCCGAACGCATAACCAAAGAGGGTTCCTAGCGCAAGCATTGGTGCAAAGATACCGCCAGGCGCACCAGAGCCGAAACAAAGCAGAGTAGTAATGACTCGCCCTAAGAAGATCAAGAGCAATATGTTGGCGCTGTAGTTGCCATTAGTGATGTTCGGGATGATACCAATACCACCGCCAGTCAATTCGGGGATATAGAGCAGTAATAATCCGAAGCAACCGCCCAGCAGGGTACCTGTCATCAAGTAGCGTTTACGGTCATTTTTATGTATTGCCACAAATAGCTCTTGGGAAAGCGTAATCAGCTTATTGAAAATGACACCAAACAGGCCGAACAACACGCCTAACAACAAGAACAACCACAGAGCGTCCAGTTCAGGCGGTTGGTATTGCGGCATTGTGATAACGGCAGATTGACCATTGATCGAACGAAACACAATATTGGCTGAAACCGCCGATATGATGACGGCTTTGATCGAAATGAGTGAGTAACGAAACTGTGGTCTCATTTCCTCGACTACAAACATGATTCCGGCGAGTGGTGCGTTGAATGCCGCGGCCAAACCACCTGCTGCACCCGAAGCCAGCAGTGAATGTCGGGCGTCGTCATCTTTGACTCGAAATATATCTGTGACCATGCGGCCGATACTACCGCCCATTTGAACGGTTGGTCCTTCACGGCCTAACACCATCCCAGAACCTAATGCGCCCATACCGCCAAAGAATTTTACGGGCAATACTCTCCACCATCGAACTGGGCGCATGCCGTCCATCGCGCCTTCGATTTCAGGTATACCTGATCCAGCAGCTTCTGGCGCAAAGCGGTGCACGAGGAAATAACCAATAAAGGCAAATGCTGCACTAATTAGGAAAGCGGCGAGCCAAAGGGGTAAATGACTACCGATTTCATCTTTTAGCCAATCGGTACGAGTCTCTGTGATGAAATGAACCGCGACTTCGAAATAGGTACCTACCACACCAGCAAGTACACCAACAATACAAGAAAGAAAGAGAACAGAAGCGGGTGTCTTATCTCTTGAGAGAAATTGATTAATAGCATCCCTTGGCATTTTTGCTAGCAAGGACTGCTTAATTTTCTCTCTTCTGGTCATTGAGGCTAGGTTCCTGAGTCGTTAAAGGAGGGCTGTACTGAATTATACGCCTCCTATACATATCCTATAGCAATAAAGATGAAAAGTTGATTTTCATTTATGGAATATACTCATTTCATAAATGGAATCTATGGACAATAGTGGAATCATTGTCACAATTTTGATCGAATATCTGGGGGCAGCTTGAATATCCCCAAAAATGAACCATAGTTAAATCGTAAAGCAACATAACAAACCGCAAGGAGAAGTGAGGTTTTACACACAATTTGGATGGATTCAGAAACAAAGTTTTTAGTTCCTCGTTAATTGTTCAGGTCGATATTTAAGGCTTCCTGATTCGCGAACTCACGATTGAGTAACGAGGGTGAGGCGTACTGAGTAAGTACGCCTTTAGTTCGTCTGGAGCGTCCAAACTTCGCATCTACCTATCTATTTACCCTCTATTTATTTCTACTCTTATCTATTCTGATTATATTTTCGCAATGTCTCTATTAATGAATCTCAGTATAAACAATCGATTGGGGTCAACTTTTCGGTGATTGAGTTATACTCCCTGAAAAAGGAGAACTGATATGACCAAAAAAGTTCCTACAAACATAATTACGGGTTTTCTGGGTGTCGGTAAAACGACCGCTATTTTGAACCTACTAAAAAACAAACCTGAGAATGAAAACTGGGCTGTTCTGGTTAATGAGTTCGGAGAAATCGGCATTGATGGCGCATTGATGACAGATCAAGGCGCTTTGATTAAAGAAGTGCCGGGTGGTTGCATGTGTTGTACTGCAGGCGTCCCTATGTCGGTGGGCATTAATGCTTTGCTGCGCCAAAAACCAGATCGTTTATTGATTGAGCCTACAGGGCTTGGTCACCCTAAACAGGTTATTGCGACACTAACTTCAGAACAGTACACACCTTATGTTGATTTAAAAGCGACGCTTGGCTTGGTTGACCCACGAAACCTATCCAATGAAAAGTACACCTCGAATCAGAATTTCAATGATCAACTGGGCAGTGCAGATGTGATTCTTGGTACTAAAGTTGACCTTGTTCATTCTGAAGACATCGATGTGTTCAATGATTGGGTGACGGATCAAACGCCAGCAAAAGTATTCCATAAGCTAATTCACGATGGTGAAGTGCCATTGGAAGTGTTGGATATTGAAAGAGTATATGGCAGTGCTTCCTCTCATATTGAAGCTCACCATCACGATCACGCTGAACAAGAGCCACAATTCCAACTTCCTCCCGGTGAAGCTTTCATCCGCAAAGAGAATAAAGGGCAGGGCTACTTTAGCTGTGGCTGGTTGTTTGGCGCTGAACACAAATTTGATTTTGATGCGCTATTCTCAATGTTGTCTGATTTGACGGCTGAGCGTGTGAAAGCGGTGGTGAATACTGACCAAGGTTGCTACGCGTTCAACGTGGCGAATCAAGTTGTATCTGTGAATGAAATTACACTGGACGGCTTTGAGTCTCGTCTTGAAGTGATTGACTCGCAGCTCATGCCGTGGAGCGATCTCGAGCAGATTCTACTCAAGCTGTGTGGCATCAAATAGCCCTGTTTTTGCTGTTTGAACCAAGGATCTTGGTGTTTACCTCGTTGAAGGCGGGATAAACACCAGATTAAATGAGAAAGTTTGCGTTATATCACGATAAATGTGAGATAAATCACTCTAATTACTTTATAGTGCTCGGCTGAAATAAGAATGTAGGCTGTCTGCTTAAGGAACCCGTAACAATGTCATTTTCCTCTCAAGGTTTTGCTCCTGAATTAGTCAAAGCGTTGACTGAGTGTGGTTATGAAAAACTCACTCCAATTCAACAAAAAGCGATTCCAATGGCTCGTAAAGGCCATGATATTTTTGCTACTGCTCAAACCGGTACGGGTAAAACAGCGGCATTCTCATTGCCTGTTATCCAACATCTTTTGAACAGCGGTAAAAAGGCGTCTAGAGGAACGGCTCGCGGCCTTATTCTTGCTCCAACTCGTGAGCTTGCTGCGCAGATCGCTCAAAACATTAAAGACTACGTTAAATACACTGAACTAAGCGTTTCAGCGGTTTACGGTGGTAACAAAATGTCTTCACAAGTTCGTCAATTAGAACTGGGTGTGGATATTTTGGTTGCAACACCTGGCCGTTTAGAAGAGCACTTAGAAGCGGGTAACGTGTCTATCGCAAACCTAGAGTTTCTAGTATTTGATGAAGCTGACCGTATCCTTGATATGGGCTTTATCAATGCCGTTCGTAAGATCATGTTGGATGTAGAGACATCACCGCAAATCATGATGTTCTCGGCAACGACTTCTACTCAGTTGAACCAACTGTCTGTTGATATTCTACGTAAACCAAAACGTATCAGTGTTGAGCGTGAAAACTCAACGGCTGCTACTGTCGGTCACGTGGTTTACCCTGTGGACCAAGAACGCAAAACAGAACTGCTTTCTGAGCTGATTGGCCGTAAAAACTGGCGCCAAGTTCTTGTGTTTGTGAACTACAAAGAAACAGCGAATGATGTAGTTAAAGAACTTAAGCTAGACGGCATTAAAGCGGTACTTTGTCACGGTGATAAAGCGCAAAGCGCTCGTCGTCGTGCTTTGGATGATTTCAAAGAAGGCCGAGCACGTGTGATGGTTGCAACCGATGTTGCGGCTCGTGGTCTTGATATCGAAGACTTACCACACGTAATTAACTACGACATGCCTTTCCTAGCGGAAGATTATGTTCACCGTATTGGCCGTACAGGTCGTGCTGGTAAACAAGGTCACGCAATCTCTTTTGTCAACCGCGAAGAAGAGCTGACTGTTGTCCAAGTTGAAAAACTGATTCAACAGCGTATTCGCCGTGTTGAACAGCCGGGTTATGAACCGAAAAAACGTGATGCTTACATCGAGAAGCTGAACACTAAATCGGCTTACAAAAACCGTCAGGGTCGCAAGAACAACGCGAACGAAGAGCCACAAGATCAAGCAAGCGCTGAACGTCGTTTGACTATGATGAAGCGAATTAAAAACCGTCGTAAGTAATTACGGTTGGTGATTGAAAAGAGCCACTGTTATGTGGCTCTTTTTGTTTGTATTGTTCGCAATATTGGTTATTGTCATCACTACTTCGTTTCAATATCGCTTCGTTTCAAGTCCGATCAAGAAGCAAAAGCTACTAAATAAAAATAAGCCAGTAAGGTAATAATATGGATAGCGCACTACTTTGGGCTTTTATTCCCACGTTTTTCTTTGTCTCAATCACGCCCGGTATGTGTATGACCTTGGCTTTGACACTGGGAATGAGTGTTGGATACAAACGTACATTATGGATGATGATCGGTGAACTGGCCGGTGTCGCTGTGGTTTCTATTGCTGCGGTATTGGGTATTGCATCGATCATGTTGAACTACCCATGGTTATTTACGGGTTTCAAATTTGTTGGTGCCGCATATTTGTTCTATTTAGGCGTTCAGATGTGGCGTTCAAGAGGCAAGTTGGCGATCAGCACTGACAACCAAACAACAAAAGTCAGCAATGATTGGGATTTGGTGGTGCAAGGCTTTGTAACGGCAATCGCGAATCCTAAAGGCTGGGCATTCATGATTTCGTTATTGCCTCCTTTCATTAACAGTAATAAAGACTTAGCGCCGCAGTTGTTAATTTTAGTGTCTATTATTCTGGTTTCTGAATTTGTTTGCATGACTTTATACGCGACAGGCGGAAAGAGCTTAAAGCACATGCTGGGTAAAGCCGATAACGTTAAGTTGATGAACCGTATTGCTGGTACATTGATGATGGGCGTTGGTGTGTGGTTGTTCGTGAGTTAACTGTGATTAACGGCATTGCGATCAGTGATAACGGTTAGAGATCCCCGACTCAGTCGTTCCTCCTTCTCGAGGATGACGCGTACTCGGGATGATGAGTACTTAGGATGACGATGAATTTTGAAGATTCGGATTCTTACTCAAGCCGAAGAATGCATCGAATATAAAAAGAGCGATAGGACATTTGGCCTTATCGCTCTTTTTGATTTTACTTAGCTAGCGAACAGAAACTAGATAACAGGAAGGTTGCTGATCTTAGCTAGATTTGCTTATTAAACCGCGATTTCTCCGCCGTCTTCACGACGAATCACTACGGTAGATGCTCTTGGGCGAACATTGCCTTGAGTCTGTGCGGTCGCATCTTCTGACGATGGCCAGTTAGCTGGATGTTGAATGTTCACAAACAGTGATTTGTAATCTGGGCTAATGGTAAAGCCAGTCACTTCACAACCGTTTGGACCAACAAAGAAGCGTTTGAGCTGTGCTTGGTTGTTTGCATCAATCACCGCGCTGTTGCCGTTGTCATCCGTTAACTGGGACGGAACCACTGCCAGCATTTGGTCATTGGTGTAGCCCGTTACTTCATCTGCGCCGTTATCAGTCTGAATCCACAAGATGCCACGAGCATCAAACGCTAAGCCGTCAGGGCTCGCGAACTGGTTCATGTCTGTTAGACCCGAGCGGTTAATAGACTTGTCTTCCACTGCTGGAGAACCGAAGACAAAGATATCCCAATCGAATTCACCTGCGGTTTTGCCTTCATCCCAACGAATAACATGACCGAATTTGTTGTTTACGCGAGGGTTTGCTGAGTTCGCTTCTTTACGCTTGTTGTTATTCGTCAACGTTAGGTAAGCCGTACCTGTCATCGGGTCAACAGAGCACCATTCAGGGCGATCCATTGGCGTTGCACCAACAAGGTCGGCTGCGCCTGCTGTATTGATGATAAGCGCTGCTTGAGAGTCAAATGCATCACCTAGCTTGCCGCCGTTTGTAGTCTTGCTGCTCAGAGTCAGTGGTAGCCAAGTACCTGAACCATCATCATTGAACTTAGCCACATACAGCGTGCCTTTATCCATGTACTTGTCACCCGCACTTAGGCGATTGCTCGGCTCTGTATCACGCGGGTCCCATTTCTCTTCAGAAACGAATTTGTACAGGTATTCAAAGCGAGAATCGTGACCAGAGTAGAACACGATTGGCTCGCCTTCGGCCAACTTACCAAACGTACAGCCTTCATGGCGGAAACAACCCAGTGCAGAACGTTTTTTAGCGCGAGAGTTAGCTGTGTATGGGTCGATTTCAACAATGTAGCCGTGACCATGTGCTTCGTTACGGTAGTCATCCATTGCTGACTCACCTGTTGGTGTCACGTCAAAGCGTGCAAACTCGTCTAAGCGTTCTTGTTTGTTACCTGAAAGCGTATCCCAACCGTAACGTGTTTTGTCGGTTGCGATACCAATACGTTCTTGAGCTGGCGTTGTCTCGCCTTTGTTCACGAAATAACCCGGCCAGTTCTCTTCACACGTTAGGTAAGTGCCCCATGGCGTGTAGCCGTTACCACAGTTGTTCAGTGTGCCACGAGCTTGGCTGCCGTCTTGCGAGAACTTGGTCTTGGTAAATTCACTGTGAGCAACAGGACCAGACAGATCCATTACTGTAGCGCCCGTGTAGCGGCGATTCAGTGGATCGTTATCGACCATCACCCATTGATTATCTTCAAGCCTAACGCGAACCACACTCACGCCGTGCGCGTTGATCTCTTTACGTACTTCATCAAGGCTAGGGCGGTTGCCTTCATCGTATGTTGGACCATTAGCGTGCAGCGCTTTTTGGTCGATGTATTCGTGGTTGATCACCAACAAGCCATCATTGCTGTTGCCATTAAGTGGGAAGAAGTGCATGCCATCGTGATGCATGCCTAATGCGTTGGCTTGATCTTGTGCATTGTTGGCGCCGTCTTTTAACCAAGCATTGCCTTGCTTGTTAAGCGGAGTCCCCCAAGGAACCAGAACTTGTGCCGTGTAACCTTTTGGTACGACTACGCTGTCTGTCAATGAGCCTTTAACCGATTCGAAGGCAAGTGTTGCAGTGCTTTTTTGTGCGCCTGTTGCTTGCATTGTCGCAGCGTTAGCGGTGCTGTGGCCTGCTAAACCAAACGCGCCAAATGCGGTCATTGCACTGATGCCTAAACCGCCTTTCAGAACGTTTCTTCTTGAAAGGTTCGCATCTAGAACTTCTTCGAAGGGCTTGTTGTTACTCTTGTTAAAACGAGTGCTATCAAATGTTTCCTTGCTCATCGGGACTGCTTCCTATTGGCTGACTTTATTATTCGTTATTCATGATTCGCCCAGTTATCAACTAATGAGTTAATAAGTTGGGTCAATGTGTGACCAATCGTGAAGCAGTTAAGTGACAGATTTTTATAGTTTTGATTAAGGTTTTGTTTCTGTAGCACGACTTTTGCCATTAAGCGTCTCGTGTAATACAAAACTCTTGGGGATCAGCAAGGAACTGTGTATAAATGCTTTATCAAACGAAAAGAGAGACAGTTATGAAATTAGATAAAATCGAAAACAAAAATCGCCGCCTACGCAAGAAGTTATACCTAGGTGAATTCGCTATTTTAGGTTTTGAAGTAAGCTGCACGACTTCGATTGCTGATTTTGACCAATACGATGTGTTCATCGATGAATTTATCGATTTTATCGACAGCATCGGCCTGTGTTTTGGCGGCGGTGGTTTAGAGCTGTTCGAAGGTTTCTTATGTTCTATTGAGCGCTACCGTTCAGTGACAGAAGCAGAGCAACTGCAAGTAGCGCAGTGGCTTGAAGCTCGCGCAGAAGTAAGCAAAGTTGAAGTAAGCGAACTTGTTGACGCAAACTACGCATTCTAAATTGGTGTTGTTCGGCTAGCTCAGTTGGAAGCGAATAGAGTCTTCCTGAGAGAAGCTTTATACATCAGTGAAAGGCCCAGTCGGTATATCGATTGGGCCTTTTTGCGTTTGGTCTACGCTATTCTAGAACCATGGTTCCTTGTGTAACTCTCATTTTTATAACGAGAGTTTCTAATTATGTATCAGTCTTTTATGTCTGTTTTTTCTGGATGGTAAGAAGTTTGAATAAACTTGTGAGAGTTTTATGAGAATTCAATGAAGTTGCTGATAGATTTGATCGCCATTCTTAGAGTCAACAACACCACAATTCGTTCTGGTAAAGGTAACGGTATATCGCTGTTACTCGTTTTGTTGGCAACGATAGGACTCGATAAAGGATGGAATCAAAATGAATAAACGTACTCAAATCAGCTTAGTGATCAGCTCGGCTATGTTGGCCTTCGGAGCGGCTCAAGTTCAGGCTGCTGAGCTTGAAGTCACTGTCACTAATGCAACGAAAGGGATCTACTTTACGCCTATCTTGGCAGCCGCTCATGACTCCAGCTTGTTCATGTTTAGAACGGGTGAGAGTGCTTCTGCGGAATTGGAATCGATGGCCGAAGGTGGCGATATTTCAGGTCTATCGAGTTTGATTGCAAACGCGGGTGGTGTGGTGGTTGAAAACCCAGCTACCGGTATTCTCAATCCGGGCATCGCAACTACGTTTGATATCGACACTGGTGATTTAGCTTACTTGTCATTGGGTGCAATGCTGCTGCCAACCAACGACGGTTTTGTTGGCTTAGACAGTTGGAAAATCCCAACTCAAGCGGGCACCTACAAAGCGACCCTCAATGGCTATGACGCAGGCACTGAAGCGAATGATGAGTTGGCTGGCAGCATGCCAAACCCGCCATTTATTACCTTTGGTGCTAGTGGTACGGGAGTTGAAACTGCAGTGTCAAACGCTAAGGTTCATATTCATCCGGGTAACATCGGTGATAGTAACGCGGCTGGCGGAATCAGCGACCTTGATAGTAGCAGTCATCGTTGGTTAAACCCTGTGGCTACTATCACTATTGTTGTGAAGTAAGGGGGATGTATGAAAGCTAGAATTCTATTTATCGCTGCATCAGTAGCTGTGTTAGCAGGTTGTCCGGACGATGACGACGATTACTATCGCTATGATGTGAGTGTGACTAACCTCACCCCCAATCAACCTATGTCGCCCCTCGCGGTATTGACTCACAATAATACCTTCAACTTGTTTGAAGTCGGGCAAAGTGCCTCGGTCGATCTTGAATACTTAGCGGAAGGTGGCAGTAATGCACAATTGCTTGCACTCAGTGGCAGTGACGCCAATGTTTATCAAGGCATCTCTGGCAATGGACTGATTCTTTCTGGTGAAAGCGACACTGTTTCAATCCGTGTCAATCCTAACCAAGAAGACTACCTCTCCGTCGCTTCCATGTTGGTGAACACTAATGATGCGTTTGTTGGTGAATCCGGTTTGTCGCTCAAGTCATTAGCGGTGGGTGACACCTTCGTCATGAAAATGAATGTTTGGGATTCAGGAACGGAATTGAACGTCGAGCTTGCTGCAACGATTCCGGGGCCTGCCGGTGGTGGTGAAGGCTTTAACACTGCAAGAAATGACACGGATGTAGTGAGTTTCCATGCAGGCGTAATAAGCCAAGATGATGGCCTGACGACGTCGACACTAAGTGGCAACCACCGCTTCCTTAACCCAGGCGCAAGAATCACTATTACTCGAACTGAATAATAGGGTTGAAAGCACGATGAAATAATTCCTGTTCTGTTCCGGTCAATTGAAAGGTGGGTAGACTCCGAATAGAGCAGGGATCATGAATAATGCTGCGGTAAATTTGATGGCAAACATATTGTTGATTGAAGACGATGATGACTTAGCTGAACTGGTGAAGATGCATCTTAAGTTCCAAGGCCATGACGTAATCAGGACCAATGTGATTGAAAAGGCTCAGGCGCTCTATGAAGATGGTCATTTCGATTTGATCGTACTGGATCGTGGCTTACCAGACGGTGATGGACTCGATTTTTGTCGAATGTTACGTCAGCAAGAGGACTGGACACCTGTATTGATGCTGACGGCAAGAGATGCGGAGCTAGATAAGGTGTCAGGTTTAGAAGCTGGTGTTGATGACTACATAACGAAACCTTTCAGCGTTCTTGAATTTCAAGCAAGAGTGAGGAACGTACTTCGCCGTTTAAGCCATGTTGAATCAGCGACTCAAGAGGTTGTGACAGCAGAATCAACTATGAATTTTGGCGGGCTCATTATTCAACCTGAACGCCATCAGGTGTCACTCAATAATCAAGACGTACCGCTGACTGCTACCGAGTTTACCTTGCTTCATTTCTTAGCAACCCGCCCGGGACGTGTGTATAGCAAAGACGAGCTGCTCGATCATGTTTGGAATACTCATCACTCTGGCTATCACCATACCGTCTGTAGCACAGTCAACCGCTTAAGAACCAAGCTTGCGATGCCGAATAGCGATGATGATTTTATCAAAACCGTTTGGGGTGTTGGCTATAAGTTTGAGTCAAAAGCTTAGGTCTATGTGTCGCGTCCTAAGTTAACTAAAAGGCCAGTAAGGCCTACGAGTCATCGAGGAGAAAACATGAGTTTCAAATCGCATTTAGTGCTGTTCACAAGCTTGTGGTTTCTACTCGTGAGTGTGGTGATTGCTTACACCTATCATTGGCAAAAAGAGACCATAGAACAAAGAACCAAGCAGAGCTTACATAAAGAGCTCGCGGTGCATATGCGTGATGATAATCCTCTCATGATTGGGACCGACTACAACCCCAAAGCACTCAAATCTATATTCCATACCTTGATGTTGATAGGGCCAGATTTCGATATCTATTTTCTTGATAGTCAGGGCAATATTACGACTCATGCTGCACCGGAAGGCACTGTGTTAGCGAATCAGATAGACCTAGCACCCATTCAACAGTTCTTAAACGACGAGCCATATCCCATTTTGGGCGAAGACCCGATCAACCCAGGCTATCCTAAAGTATTTTCTGTGGCGGCGATTGCAGAGTTAGGTTCAACCGTGGGGTATTTGTATGTGGTGATTGGCAGTAATCGCCATACTGTAATCACCAACTCTCAGGTTGATACGCCATATATTGCGCTAGCAGGGCTTGTTCTGGTTTCTATCTTGGGCTTTGCAATTGGTGCGTATCTGTTAGTGAAACGCAGTTTGTTGAACCCAATAGAGGCGGTAACCAATAAATTGCAGCAACAAGCTGAACAAGACTTTCGATTGGAACCTAACTTTGTCCATCAAGTCCCAGAATTAGTGCCTATTGCGCGTTCTTATCAATTGATGGCGAAACACATTCAACAACAATTCTTGCAGCTTGAGTATCAGTCATCACACCGTAGACAAAGCTTATTACAGCTCAGTCATGATTTGAAAACGCCACTGTCGAGTGTGTTGGGTTATCTAGAAACGTGGAAGATTAAAAATCCGAAGTCAGACCCGCTGATTGACGTCGCTTACCGTAATGGCAACAAGTTGTCTGAACAGCTCCATTCACTACTCGATAGCGCCAAGAATGATAATCCTGTGCCTACATATCAATACGCTTCAATCGATTTCAATATGTTGATGAACGAATGCTTGGAAACGATACAAAGCCAGTATCGCCACAAGAATGTTGAGTTGAACGTCAATATGCCTCAAGGAATCAAGGCTGTAGGTGATGGTGATTTGCTTGAGAGGCTGATCTTGAATCTGCTAGATAATGCGTTGAGGCATAGCCCGAGCGGAACAATGGTGTCGTTAGATGTAGGTTTAGAATCGGATTCAAAACGGGTGAAGGTCGTTATCCATAATGAAGTTGAACTAGAAGCACCTAATGGTTCGTTAGGTATTGGCACCAAAATCGCTCAGTCGATACTGATGTTGCATCATAGCGTGTTAGAAACAACAAAGGCAGAGAACTCATTTCAGCAAAGTTTCTACTTGCCTTCGGTATAGTTCTGTCTGCCTTCGATTCGGAGATATTCGAGTCTAACCGTTTTCTTTACCTTCATTTACCTCAGCATAGAAGTGCAGCAACTCTGTGAGCTCTTTTACCCAACCAAATGCTTCTGTGGGTGCTTTCAACAAAATCTTCTCGACTTTGTCACAGTGAATTTCAAGGCTGATCGCTTGCTCAAGGTTGAACGACATTGCATAAAAGTGCCAAAGCAATAGCCGAGTCATGCGTTCGATGTTTTGTTGTGAGTTATCCGACTCACTAAACGCAAGATTCACTTCACTCAGCGCGATTGCAGTCATTCGAAGCATCGCATCAAACTTCGCTGATTGCATACGCTCTTCATTGGTCACTTCTTCCTGTTCGAACGTAAACAGTTCCGTCATTGCATCTTCAGGGACAAGGCGATGAATCATTCTTAAACTAAATTCTTCTAGTTCTTCACGAGGCATGTTGTTTAAGCAAGTTAAAGTGTAATCGCGTTGCATGGTGTTCTCTTGGATCTGCAAAAAGGTCGGACAGTTTAATGGAGAAGCGAGTTCAGAAAAAGCAGATTTTAGATAAGCCTACGTTTGTGGGCTTATCTGTGTACTACAAGCCCTAAGATCGATGCTTAGGGCAACGGTACGTTGTTCAAACGCAGCTCAGGCTTTGCTATGGCTTGGCGGTTGATACTGCATAGACTTGTCATGCTTCATGAAAATGTTGCTCGCGACCAAGCTGCCGATGCAAATCGAACCAAGCGCTAACCAAGTTATCGTATCCGGAATTTCGTTGAACAGTGGGATCGCCAACAAGGTTGCAACAGCGGGTGTTGCACTGCCAAAAGCAGCAGAGCGCTCAGCCCCTAAAGTATTAACAGCATATAAATATGTGAATGCCGCGATTAAGCCGGCGCCCACACCTTGCACAGCTGAATGCACTGCAAGCTCAGTAACTGGCCATTGAGAAATTGGTGTGACCATCAAATGGCTAGGGAGGGTTCCTGTCATGATGAGGACCAGCAATAGTAAAGTGGATCCGAATGAAATGAAACCTGCACTCACAAGTGCATTAAGATTGGCAACACGTGCTGAGATGGTAAAAGTCGCCCACATTAGGCTGCCACACAAAAACAACAAGTGACCTTTGGTGTATTCAAAGTTGAAGCTGGTTAGGCTACTTCCCAGAAACAAAAATATCCCAAGCAAAACCAGACCTAAACCAACGACACGGTGTCGGCTGAGTGGCTGCTTAAAAAAGAGTACAGCGATCCCTGTTACGAACAGAGGAAGCGTTCCCGGAACCAAGGCGCTCCCGTGTGATACCGGAACAAACTGCATGGCTGTCCCTGCAACGAGTAAATAAGGCAACCCGCACCCAATGAACATACCGACCAAGTATCGACTTGGGACAGCTGCGATTGTACTGCGTGCTTTCCACACCAAAGGCAATAGCACCAATGCAGGTATGAGGAATCGAGTCAGTGCGATGTCTGCAGGTGTTAAATCTGAGTTTGCGCCGCCTTTAAGAGAAAGGAAAAAGCTCGCCCAGATGAGCAGAGTGACAGTAATAGATAAATAGCCAAGCTTCATAATAAACAAGGAAAGTGGATGATGACTCATTATGGGGCACTTGGTGTGCCACAAGTTGGCAAGTTTTGTTCTAACTTAAGTTATGGTTGATGATTTCTGCTAATATTTCTCTAATTATTAACGAATTTAACCAATAATCGGTATTTGCTATGGATAGGATTGATAGACATCTTCTTGAGTTGCTTCAGAAAGACGGCAGGCTAACCACGGCTGAGTTAGCAGATGAAGTTGGCTTATCGGCTTCACCATGCGCAAGGCGAATCAAAAGACTGGAAGAAAAAGGGATTATTGATGGCTATCGTGTAAGCCTGTCACGAGAACAGGTCGGTATCGCAATGAGTGTGTTTGTTGAGGTGAGCTTAAACAACCACCAAGAAGTGTCGATTGATAAATTTGAAAGTGCCGTTGTCGAGATGGAAGAGGTCATCAGCTGCCACGTTGTATCCGGGGCTTATGATTACTTGTTAGAAGTTGTCAGTCCTAACTTGATGGCTTACGAAGCATTTACCAGAAAGCTCCAGCGACTCTCCAACGTAAAAGACATACATACCCATCTTGCGATTAGGCAAGTGAAAGGCAATGCGCCACTTCCGGTTTATACTGACTAAGTATAGGTAGGGGAGACGTCTTTGGGGCTAATGAGCTGAAAACGAAATGACTTTCGTTGTTAAACTAGAGTGCCGCTGCTCCTAAAGACTATCGTCAAATACCAGATGCGCAACAATAAAAAACGGAGCACCTCGTGAAAGGTACTCCGTATATGATAGGTGCAAAACTTAGTGATACTTAAAGTTAGAGATTGAACAATCCCCGGTTTGAGCGTTAATTCTGAATGAAAAAGCATGTGAATGATAATCCACACCGTCATTCCAAATCGTCTCTCCAAATATCTTACATAGCTCTAGCTCACTTACTGAACCGAACTCTTCCATGTGTTTAGCGACAGATAAAAGTTTACCTCTTATCTCTGCAGTCCCTTCCGTGTTACTCAAGCAGTTGAAAGCCATAGTTTTTTGCATATTACCTAGCCAAAATGTTTCTTGTTATTAAGTTATATGAATAATCATGATAACAATTTTCTGGCGTTTGTAAATCTATTTTGTGATGAATATCTCACATAGTCGCTTGCATTGGTCGGAAAGTGAACGTCATTGTTGATAGTTACCACATTAGTTTTACAACTTATAGATAAAGCTTTGATTGATGCTTTTACTTAATGTGTTGGTTTGTTCGACCTATGATTATTGGGATAATCAAGTTGAGCAAGTGAGTAATCATTTTAGTTTTGTACATCGTTTATTGGTTGGTTTGTGTGGCGAGCTTCGTCAATCATCGTCGCTTCTTTACGGTATTTTGAAGAGAGCTGACGAAATTTTTTACTGAGTGTATGAAGATCTTGCGAGAGTGATAGTGAGCTTTGTACGTGTACCTGTGCACTTTCTGTTTGACGCGGTAGTTTTGCTTTAGCGCAGTGTTTAGCTATGGTTTGCCACGAATGCGTTAGAGACTCCGCCCCATCTAGTTCTGTAGACACAATGTATGCCTGTTTTAATAGAACCTCAGAGACATCATAAGCGGTATTCATATGACTATTGAGCTGCACATTAAATCTTTGCTCGTACTTTGCCCAAAGTCCAATGATCTGCTTTTCGTTGAAGTGTTTAGATAGCAGCGTTTGTGATTCATAGGTCGAGAGAACTTGGTTAAATTCTTCAGTGTATTGATTATAGCGTCCTTCAAAAGAGAGTTGGCGATCTAACAGTGTTTGCCAGTTTTCACGGTCACAATGGCCTGCTAACGCGATATCGGCACTCAGAGGTACACTAATAATGACAACCTTCACCAAAAAATTCATGATTTACCTCTACTTAACTCGCTCTCTATTAAGAGTATAGATGAGCAGCAACATGAGTTGATGTACACTTGAAACATACCTAAAACGGAAGAGCTGGTGGATTTGATGAAAAAAGCGCTGATCGCTTTAATTGTGTTATTAATATTGGGAGGAGGAGGGGCAGCATACTACTTCTTCGTCATGAAAAAAGACCCCACTCCGCCAGAGAAAACGGAAGAGCCGGCTGTTGAAGTCGCGGCGCAGTCTGAATCTGACCTTGCATCCCTCACTACTCGTCAGCCTGAGCCAGAACAGACTGAGTTCTACGTTTTAGATAGAAAACTTAAAGTAGTCGAGCAGCCCGAAATTGATGGTTTGATAACCGACTATCTTTATAAGGGGGAAAAGGTCGAACTACTAGAGAAGCAAGGCGAATGGGCTCGTATCTCTGACTATATTGTTTTAAAGGAAGGCGGACCACAGACGGCGGAATGGATTTCAATGTCTGGGCTATCTAGTGATGAAGTGATTATCTCTGAGCAAGAAAACAGAGAGATATTAGATTCATACTTGGCTAAATCTGATGATCTTAAAGTCTATCAAGAGAAGTTCCGCAACACGGTTTCAGAGCTGATCTCTGATGGTGAATGTGACCCAAGTGACTTCGAGGAGTTAGGTGGTTGGGTTAAATCAGTCAAATACAGTAACCGAGACGTTTATTTCATTTATTGTGGTGGGTTGTCTCTTAAAAACAAAATTTATCTAGATGTAAATACTAATGAAGTATTCATTAAGTAGAGAACTGCTGTTTTATTGATTCGTTAATACCACCGTCTAGAGCTGTGGTGCTTGTTTCTTAAGGCTATAGCACCAAATACATTGGAGGTGAAATGAGTTTTTGGTTACTGATCAAAATTGGATATGAGCTGATAACGGGCGCAGAAAAGAATGGTTTAAAAAAGAAAAGCCACTGAAATCAGTGGCTTTATAGACTTGTCCGTTTTATCAAATCAGGCCATACATGGAAAGCGCTGACCTCATGACCCTTGAATAGCCGGCTCTATTAAAAGAAAGGGGTGACATCAACTTCAGCCCTTGCTGGAGAGATAGCTTTCACAATCGTAAGCCAGCTGTGTTTCAGATCAACATATTTGACATCAATGAAACGTTTGTTTTTTCTTGAATAAAAGCACTTAACGACAGGCTCAACAGGAGCATCATCATTCGACGTCCACACAATTCCAAGATGGCCATTGCTCAGCTCAACGATCGCCCCAATAGGGAAAATACCAATGCAATTAATAAATTTGTATACCAATTGCCGGTCTAAGTGATTAGGCGTCATACCTAACATGATTTTAAACGCTTCCGCTGGGCTCATTCCACGTTTGTAGCAACGGTCTGCCGTTAATGCGTCATAGATATCGACGATACAAGCCATTCGGCCGTGCTGCGGGATTTGCTCGCCACTCAGCCCATTCGGGTAACCAGTACCATCTAACTTTTCATGGTGCATTAAACATACATCACGGCTAATTTGACTTAAGCCTTCGATTTTTTTGATGATAGGTTTAGCAAATACTTGATGTTGTTTGATGTGAGCGAACTCCTCCTCGGTTAAGCGAGAAGGTTTGTGTAACACCTTATCATCGATATGTACTTTACCAACATCATGAATAATCCCACCAATCGCCAAGGGCTTTAATCGCTCTTTGCCAAAACCCAAATGCTTGCCAAATGTGACCAAAAGTGTGGCTACATTAACGGAATGTTCAAGCAAATAGGCATCTTTCTTACGTAATGCCGAAACACATTGCAAGGCATCTGAGTTAATCAGTGCTGATTCAATGAGCTCATCCGCCCAACCATCCAGTTCATCCGTAACAAACGTATGCGAATCAAATGTTGCCGTAATAATTTTCTGAGCAAGACCGCGCGCTTCTTGGATGATTCGCTCTGCATTTTTTTGCCTGACTTCTCGAGACGCTAATTTGCTTGGAGAATTCTTACTGTTCTTTTGTGGCCCCTTTGTCGTTTCATCATCAGGAACTGGATGAAATTTACAACCTTTTGCTGAGAGTTTCTTGTCAACCCAGACATATTGAATGCCTTTATTAACTAATGTATCGATTCCTTTCTTTGAAGACACGCGTCCAGCGTTAGATAAATAAACACGTTCACTTTTCTGAATTGATGTAACAAACATTCCCACAACCAATGTGTCTATGGAAATTTTTACTGAGTCTTTAATATCGAACTGCATTACATCCAATCAAGTGTTGCCGAAAACAATGTGATTCTAATCCAATTTCGCGACGAATCTAGTCAAATTGTTGATTTATTTACTCAAAAAGCCTGGAATTAGTAGTGAAACATCTGAAATTAATAGTAAAAGACCGGAATTAATAGGAAAAGACCGAAATTTCACCGACTTATGCTTCGATCTTAGCGACATTGTTTACAACGGTTAAGTGGCAGTGTCGTAGTTAAGCAAATTAGCTGTTCGTTACTAACAGTTCTCTTCTAATCGAAGTGTCTATCTAAAGGGTTCTGTAGAAAGGGACTTTGTATTGTGGATGTGACAAAAGAAGTGAGGTAGGAAGGTTGCCATTAATTAATAAAAAGACAAAACGTCAGGTATTAAAAAAGCCACTGATTTCAGTGGCTTTTTAGAGTCAACCCATATCCGAGTGGATTAAAACTTGCTGATAAAAGTTGACGAACTCTCGATTTCTAATCGATCTTTTTGTCTTTACCCATAGATAAAATCCAAAGAGATACGGCTGCAACACCTGCGAAGCCACCAAGAATGATCACTGGCATGGCACTGTAACCTAGGATGTGCCAAATTACGTTTTCTAAAGTACTCATTCAATCGCTCCTTATTGCCAGCCTTCAACGCCGTGCATATCTGGTAGTTTGTGTGCAATACCTTTGTGGCAGTCTACACACGTTTTTTCACCAGAAGCTAACGCTGTCGAGTGTTGCTTCGCACTACGAGGGCTCTGTTCTGAGAAGTCCATGTAATCGAATTGGTGACAGTTACGACACTCAAGTGAATCGTTCTTTTTCAATCGGGCCCATTCGCGTTCTGCTAGGTGAGCACGACGTGCTTTGAACTTTTCTTCAGTATTGATGGTTTTCGCAATAAAGTGTGCGTATAGCTCTTTAGAAGCCTGAACCTTACGAACAATTTTATCTGTCCACTCATGAGGTACGTGGCAGTCTGAACAGATAGCACGAACACCAGAACGGTTAGAGTAGTGAATTGTTTCTTGGATTTCAGCAACGATAGGTGCGTGACAACCAGAACAGAACTCTTCCGTATTGGTTGCTTCCATACCCGTGTTGAATGCACCCCAGAACAAAAGACCACCCGAGAAACCCAAGAACAAAACAACGCCTACCGCTGCTTTACTTGGTGTCGCGAGTCTTTTCCAAAACGCTTTAAGTAATTTTATCATATATAGCCTCTCTTACAGTCCGGCTACGATTAACGCAGTGAATCTACAGGTTTGAACTCGTTCTCAACTAGCGGTTTAGCATTCGCTTGAGGAACGTGACACTGTAGACAGAAGTAACGACGAGGTGAAACATCAGCAAGTACCGCGTCTTCACGGTTCATGTAGTGAGTTACACTCACTTTAGTTGCACCCATTTCTTTTGCGTTTTTCCAGCTGTGACAAGCAAGACACTTGTTCGCGTTAAGAGACACTTCATAGCTACGAATAGTATGAGGTACTAAAGGTGGTTGGTATACGTAGTCACTCTCAAGTACTTGGTCACGAGGAAACTTTTTGAAGTCATCTGCTGCGCGAGTTGCTTCAAGTTCACTTGCACCACGTAGAGATTCTACGCCACCAATGCCGCCTGGGTTATCCAGCTCAGCTTGAGCTTGAACTGTACCAGCTAGCAAAAGACCAGCTGATAGTAGGGCAGTAATCAGTTTTTTCATGGTTAATTTCTCCGCCTAAAGGCTAATTCTTTGAGTGGACTACTTCCTTCAAAAAGTGATGAAAAAAGTAGTCGCAATATTAAATACGTTAGATCTTGTATCTAGGTTTGAAAAGCGCTTGGCTCTTAAGAAACCTTAGTGATCTTAACTGGACACTTCTTGTAATCCGTCTGCTTAGACAGAGGATCCGTTGCATCCAAGATCAACTTGTTGATCAGAATTCTTGCATCAAAGAATGGTACGAATACCAAGCCTTGTGGTGGACGGTTACGACCACGAGTTTCAACACGAACGCGTACTTCACCACGTTTGTTTTCGATAAGAACTTCATCACCACGGCGAAGGCCACGAGCTTTAGCGTCAGCAGGGTGAATGTAACAAAGTGCATCCGGTACTGCTTTGTAAAGTTCTGGTACACGACGAGTCATAGTACCTGTATGCCAGTGCTCAAGAACACGACCTGTACATAGCCACATATCGTACTCATCGTTTGGTACTTCTGGTGGCGCTTCGTATGGAGCATTGATGATCAGTGCTTTACCGTCTGGTTTACCGTAGAAGTCCCAGCCAGAACCTTTCTTAGCGTATGGATCTGAACCTTCTTTAAAGCGCCATAGTGTCTCTTTACCATCAACAACAGGCCAACGTAGGCCACGTACTTTGTGGTAAGTGTCGTATGGTGCTAAATCGTGACCGTGACCTCGACCAAAGGCAGCGTACTCTTCGAATAGACCTTTTTGTACGTAGAAACCTTGTGCTTGTGCATCGTCGTTAAGCTCTTGAGCTTCTGACAATGGGAATGCATCAACGTTACCGTTTTTGTAAAGCACGTCGTACATGGTTTTACCACGGTACTCTGGCGCTTTAGCAAGAAGCTCTTCGCCCCAAACTTCTTCAACAGTGAAGCGTTTAGAGAACTCCATGATTTGCCATAGGTCAGACTTAGCATCACCAACGGTTTTAACCTGCTGGTACCAAGCTTGTGTACGACGCTCAGCATTACCGTATGCGCCTTCTTTTTCAATCCACATTGCTGTTGGAAGGATAAGGTCTGCCGCTTGTGCAGTTGCTGTAGGGTATGGGTCCGAAACAACAATGAAGTTATCTGGGTTACGGTAACCTGGCAGACGTTCAGTGTTGATGTTTGGACCAGCTTGCATGTTGTTGTTACACATCACCCAGTAAGCGTTGATCTTACCGTCTTTAAGCATACGGTCTTGAACAACGGCGTGAGCACCAGGCTTGCCATTTAGAGTGCCTTCTGGAAGCTTCCAGATTTTTTCTGAAATTTGACGGTGTTTAGGGTTAGCAACCACCATATCTGCAGGAAGACGGTGAGAGAACGTACCAACTTCACGAGCTGTACCACACGCAGATGGTTGGCCAGTAAGTGAGAATGGGCTGTTACCTGGAGTAGAAATCTTACCTGTAAGAAGGTGGATGTTGTACACAAGGCTGTTCATCCATACACCACGAGTATGTTGGTTCATACCCATAGTCCAAAGTGACATGACTTTGATGTTTGGATCCGCGTATTGCTTAGCCAGCTTGATCAGGTCATCTTGAGGTACACCTGACATTTCAGATGCTTTCTCAACGGTGTATTCAGCAACAGAAGCTTTGTAGTTCTCGAAGCTGATATCAGTCATTTTGCCTGAGTTAGGGTTCGCAGCTGCTTGTTGTAGCGGATCATCATCACGAAGGCCGTAACCGATGTCTGTTGTTGCTTGCTTGAAGTTCGTGTGTTTGTTCACGAAATCCCAGTTAACCGCATCGTTTTGAATGATGTAGTTAGCGATGAAGTTCGCAATCGCAAGATCTGATTGAGGCTCAAAGATGTAACCCGTGTCTGCAAGCTCGAAAGAACGGTGGTAGTAAGTAGACAGTACGTTTACTTTAACGTGTGGGTGGCTTAGACGACGGTCTGTAATACGAGTCCATAGTACTGGGTGCATTTCTGCCATGTTTGAACCCCACAGCACGAATGCATCTGCGTGTTCAAAGTCATCGTAACAACCCATCGGCTCATCGATACCGAAGGTACGCATGAATGCACCTACCGCAGAAGCCATACAGTGACGAGCGTTTGGATCGATGTTGTTTGAACGGAAGCCCGCTTTCATCAGCTTAACTGCTGCGTAGCCTTCCATTACTGTCCACTGGCCTGAACCGAACATACCAACGCCTGTTGGACCATTCTTCTTCAGAGCGGCTTTCCATTTTTCAGCCATTACGTCGAATGCTTTGTCCCAAGATACTGGTGTGAAATCACCATCTTTATGGAACTCACCATCTTTCATACGAAGAAGAGGCGTCTCAAGACGGTCTTTACCGTACATGATTTTTGAAAGGAAGTAGCCTTTGATACAGTTAAGGCCTTTGTTTACAGGCGCTTCAGGGTCGCCTTGAGTCGCGACCACTTTACCGTTTTGAGTACCAACGAGTACCGAACAGCCCGTACCACAAAAACGACAAGGCGCTTTATCCCACTTAATTTTTGTTTGATCTGAGCTAGCAATCAGGTTGGTTGCTGTTGCTGGTAGAGTTACACCTGCAACGGCTGCCGCTGATGCAGCTGCGTTTGCTTTCACAAACGCGCGTCTTGTCATTTTCATACTTCACCCTCAAGTTGAGAATTGTTGCTTCCAGTTTCTAAATCCGTTTCGTCTAGTCCAGTCTCGATTTGGTGGTAAACCAAAGCTGTCCCTAAAACGTTCGTAATATTATTAATTTCTTCGATGGTGTCCGTAACAAAACCTTGGTTCTCGGTTTCTAGGACCACGATGATTTTACCTTCAGGGCTACTGCCGTAGATTTCCGCATTATCGTATTGCTCGATTTGTGCTTTGATCTCGTCTAGATGCTCTGGGCTCACATGCACGACTAAACTTGATATATGCACTTCATTTAGTGCCATAAATTGCTCTCGTTATTTTTGTTTTATGCATTACTCACAAGAATAGCCGAATTAGGGCAAACTGCTACGCAGGCTCCACATCCGCTACACTCATCTAACTCGATTTTTGGTAGAGCAACACTGCCTGCTCTAAGTTGAAATTGAATCGCCATAGGTTCACACATGTCACCACAGCTTCGGCATTCAACATTTTGTTGTGCTAAGCATTTATCAGAGATAGCTGCTTTTGCCAACCAAGGCGTTTCTTCCTTGGGTTTAAAAATTGGTTCAGGACAAACGTCTGCACATTGATAGCAGAATGTACATTCGTCTTTTGAGAAGTCGACAGTAGGAAAACCACCGTCGCCAACAATGATGATGTGTGTCTCGCAACTTTCGATGCACTTGCCACAACGTGTACAATCATCTGCAAAGCTTTCTAGGCTGTTAATCCAAGGCAATCGAATCTGGCTTGAATCTACTTTTCGCCTAGAAAATAGGCGTCGTCTCGATAGGTCTACCACTAAATGCCCACTAATGTTGCTAAGATGTTGTAATTGTAGATCATTGTTTCGTTAATATCTTGTCATTTATCCTCACAAGTAGTGTAGTTTTAGAAATATTTGTATAAATACCCCTTAAGGGCTAAATAGGATCCTATATTGTCTTAGATCAATAAATTATGAAGCGTTTGATCACATATTGAATGGAGCTCTGTTTTTTGATGTGTGACAATGGGTTTCAGATAGCCACTTATATACCTTCAGGATATTAACATTGCTTATTAAACCTGTTTCATCTGTGACGAGTACAATAGCGAAATCATTATTACTAATATTGCTCCTTTCAGTTGCCACCACTGGTTTTGCTATTTTTACATTGGCGTCTAGCCTTAACGATGCCGAAGCCGTTAACGTGGCAGGCTCAATGCGTATGCAAAGCTACCGCTTAGCGCATGATATTCAAATAGAATCAGTCGATTATGATTCACATATTCGTGAATTTGAAAGTTCGCTTTATTCCACATCAATGACTAATTTAGTGAGTTGGGAAGTACCAACTGATATTACAAATGATTATTATTTAATAATTGGCCGTTGGCATGAATTGAAGCAGGTCTTAAATAGCGAAGATCGAAAACATTACCTTGTGTTGGTTAAAAACTTTGTTATTGAAATCGACCGCTTTGTTTTTAAGTTACAAGAATTTTCAGAAAATAAATTAATTAAATTGGCATGGACTGGTGGTATAGGTCTAGGTGGAATACTCGTCATATCTCTTTTTGTTGTTCATTTTGTACGTAAACAAGTTGTTAAGCCCCTACACGCTCTCGTTAGAGCTAGCCAGAGAATCAAAAATAGTGATTTTGAGGTTAAGTTAGAGGTTACCAACAATAATGAACTGGGCATTTTGACCAAAACATTTAACTCGATGGCGAAAGATTTAGGGGTGCTGTATAGAAACCTTGAAGATGTAGTCGATGCCAAGACGGTTGAGTTACAAAATGCTAACCAATCATTGCAAGCACTCTACTATTCTTCTCAAGAACTCACGGTAACGCGTGTTGCACCAGAAAATTTCCGAGCTATTTTGCAACACTTGGTCAGCCTAGAAGGGATTGAATCGTTAAGGTTAGAAATCGTCGATAATTCTGGACGTTCTTTGATTATGGATGAAGGGTACGACCCGACTTGCGACTATGAAAAGTTTGAAATGAAACTGGATGATAACGAACTTGTTTTGGGCTATCTGTATTGCTCATATCATCATGGTCATTCGACTAAGACGTTAATTGAGAGTTTTATCCAACTGTTATCGAGAGCTATCTACTATAATCGCGCTCAAAAGAAAGCTGAGCAGCTTATTATTATGGAAGAGCGAGCGACGATTGCGCGTGAATTGCATGATTCATTGGCCCAATCGCTGTCGTATTTAAAAATCCAAGTGACATTGTTGAAGCGTGTTATTGGTAAACTTCCGGAACACAAACATCGAGAGCAGTCAGAGCAGATAGCATCTGAGCTCGGGAATGGATTAGCGGGTGCCTATACTCAATTGAGAGAGCTACTCACCACATTTAGGTTATCCATCAAAGAGGGTAGCTTTGGAGATGCTTTGAGCACCATGCTAGAGCAACTCAGTGAAAGAACCGATGCGAAGATTAAATTAACTAATAACCTTTCATCGTTAGAGCTTGATGCACACAGTCAGGTTCACTTGCTTCAATTGATTCGTGAAGCAACAATAAACGCAATAAAACACGCCAATGCCGACTTGATAGATGTATGCTGTATCGATGAGGACGGACAAGTATTAGTCGTGATAAAAGATAATGGAGATGGCTTTGACCCAAGTAGTTCTAAGATGAACCACTACGGAATGAGTATTATGCAGGAGCGTGCGGCAAGACTGAATGGTGACTTAACGATTGAAGCGGCTCAAGGTGAAGGCTGTACAGTCATATTGAAATATAAAAGTTTGAAGGAAGTTAAAGTTGACGATTTGTAAAGTAATGCTGGTTGATGATCATCCATTGATGCGCAGAGGCATAAGCCAATTACTGAGCTTTGAAGATGAATTTGAAGTGATTGCAGAAGCTAGTAACGGTACTGAAGCGGTCGCTCTTGCCCATGAAGAAGAACCTGATTTGATCCTGTTGGATCTTAATATGAAAGGCATGTCTGGCCTAGATACCTTGAAAGCACTTCGCACTGATGGTTCAAGCGCTAACATCGTTATTTTAACGGTTTCTGATAGCCCTGCGGATATCGAAGCGATTGTTAAAGCGGGCGCCGATGGTTATCTATTGAAAGATACTGAACCCGATGAGCTGATTGAACTGCTTAAGCAAGCACATAGCGGTGATAAGGCTTACAGCAGTGTCGTCGCTCGTTACTTGAATGATGCTGATAGTCGCAACGACATCTTCGACCAATTGACTGAACGTGAAATGCAAATTCTTCAAGAAGTCGCGAAAGGTTACCGTAACAAGCAGATCGCCGATCATCTGTTTATTTCTGAATCGACAGTTAAGGTACATATGAAGAGTTTGTTGAAAAAGCTGCAAGTGCCTTCTCGTACCGCTGCAACCGTTCTTTATCTTGAACGCTATGGTGACATGAAGTAGGGCTTGGTCCTTTGAATAACACTATTTAAAGTCGTGTTGTTTAAAGTTCTTGTGAGACATTTCTAGTGTCATACTCAAATAGATAGAGTTTTGAATCTTCTAAAATAAGATGACATAAAAAAGGCGCTGAACTCATTAAGTTCAGCGCCTTTTTGTTAGGGCATTTTATATCTGTATCTCAGTTTTTCTCTGTCTAGATAGTTTGTTTCTTAAGCCGCCATTGGAACTAATACTAACGTACCAAAGATAACCGTGATAAGACCACAGATTACTGGAACAGAAGTACGTTTTACAACTTCAAACGGGCTGATTTTACCCATACCAGATGTCGCAACAATTACGCCAGATACTGGAGAAATAGTACGGCCTAAGTTAGATGCTTGAAGCATTGGGATGATTAGGAACGCTGGGTTCAAGCCCATTTTCGCCGCTAGTGATGGAGCTAGTTCTACGAATGCATAGAAAGGCGCGTTACCAGAACCTGTCGCGATAGCTGCAGCAACCGTTAAACCTGTTAGGATAAGCATCAATGCGATACCGCCAGCACCTGCCGATTCAGCAAGACCGATTAGGTTATCAATCGCACCGATAGACATTAGACCTTGTGCAAATACGCCCGCCGCAACCAACAGCATTACCACGCCTTTGAACGCTTCAGCCATGCCTTGGTAGCAAGAATCTAAGTCTTCTAATGTTTTCTCGCCGTCAAACTTCTTAACAACGTAATCGATAACTGCGCCCACGAAGATTGAACCTACCACAATGGTGTAGATATCAAGTGAAAGCCCTGGAATCGTACGACCGTTGAATAGGAAAACGCCGATGATAGGTAGGAATGGCAGTGCCGCGTAGAAAGCCGGTGCTGTTGTTTCGATTTCAGAAACGTCTACTTTTTCCATTGGTGTGTTTTCTTTCTTATCCAGATACTTGTTCCAGAAGAAAGCGGCTGCAGCCATCACGATGATTGCACAAATAGAAACAGGAAGTACTGTTTGAACGGCAAATACATCAAGAGACATTCCTGATTTTTCTGCTGCGATAACCACATCACCAGAGGTTGGAGAAAGAATGATTGCTGCAGGAGATGCACAAACTGCAACTGCTGCTGGGCGAGAAATACCCATTGCCGTCATCATTGGGAATAGGGTCGCCATCAATAGAACACCAAGGCCTGTTGCAGAACTTACTGCTAGAGACATTAGACACGCTACGATGTAAGCCGCAACAAGAAGTACGTATGGAGATTTGATAGCAGCAAGCGGTTTAGAGAATTGTTTCACTACCACGTTGTTTGCGCCGATGTGCGTCATATAAGAAGCAAAGCCACAAAGAAGCATGATTTGCATGCCTAGGCCGCCTCCACGGTACTGAAGCATGTACTTAACAAATTCTAGTGAGTCGGTAACCATGTTACCTGTTGAAGCGACCTTAACTGGTAAGACGGTGTGACCAATAAGGCCAGTAATAAGAAGTAGGGCAAGGCCAGCAGTCAGTAACACGCCTGCCGCTTTATAGCCTTTCACAATAAAGTAACCAACAGCGATGGTAATCACTAATCCGATCAAGAGCTCTAACATAGAAATCTCCACAAAGTTTAAAAAATATAAGAAAGTGTTTCAGAATATGACAATGAATGTACAGAAAACTGCACTGTGGCACGAGACATACTTGAGGTTGCTATGATCTAAGACAAACATTTTTTTTGATGTTAATTGTGGTTGTAAATCGTGATTAACTACTGTTGTTTGGATGTTAATAAACAAATTTTGTAGCTCATCAGAATATAACTTGGATCACTTTTGCTTGTTTTAGTTTCATATGGTGGAGTTGTTTTATAAGGCGTGGGTGTTTGTTGTGTGTTGAAAAGAAACGTGTGACGAAATGGGTGTTTATCTGAGAAAGGCGGTGAAAGTGGCGGTTTTTTCATTATTAGAATGAGCAGATACAAGCTTGTAGAAATGACAAACCCTGCGATCAGAGCAGGGTTTTTTATTGAATCAGTACTGAGTGACTGGTTAGTCAATGTGCGTCATTTTATTAAGCACAAAGGTTTCGATACAGTCTTCAGTCGCAGCCATGTACTCAGCGATGTGTTGGCTCGCTAAGTGTTTCTCTAGGTGAGCTTCAGACTCCCAGTTTTCATGAAAAACGAAGTGAGCAGGGTTACTGTTATCTTGGTGTAAGTCGTAGTTAATACAGCCGTCTTCAACACGGGTTTTATCGATCAATTTAATCATCTCTGATTTAACAAGCTCAGTTTTGTCTTCTTTAGAGACGATCGTTGCAATAATAGTCAGTTTGCTCATTTTTATTTCCTTAGCTCCAAACTCAGTAAGTTAAAGTAATATAAGTATAAATTAAGATTGAAGAAAGAGTTCTGGAATCCAATAACTATGGTGCTTAGCGTCCACAATTTAAATCAGAGAGCATAACGTTGGGGTGATCGGTTGCGCTTATTAAAAAAGCCCTCATAGTAATATGAGGGCTTCAAATAAGAGTTAAGCAGTGTCGTTACTGGTACATTAAGCGGACTACCCAGCCTTAAGTATATTGTTCTACCTTAAGCATACTGTTCCACTGTCATTGCCCAATTTTTTTTCTGTTGCTCAAAATTCATTTTGATTTGTTGATAACGAACTTTAAGTAGAGAGTGTTCGTACTTCTTCACAACATCTTCGCGCTTACTTTCAAGTAACTGCTTTTTCACTTCATAGTATTCATTCATGTTTGATACAAGCGCATCGAACTCTTGCTGAAGTTTGTCCGCGATTTGTTGCTTGTCGGCGCGGTGCATGATTTTTTGCTGTGTGCGTTTGAGTAGCATTGACGCTTCGGCTTTCTCAATACGAGCTTGAGGGGTTTTCTTAAGCTTACTTGCCAGTCCCATCAAAGAAGCACTCTGGATCAACCATTTTGTTGGATCGTATTGCCACCAGTAGATGCCGTTACGGTAGTCGTTTTCAAAGATGTGGTGGAAGTTGTGGTAGCCTTCGCCAAACGTAAGAACCGCTAACACACCGTTATCACGGGCCGTGTTTTTGTCGGTAAAAGGTTGGCTACCCCAGATGTGAGCGAGAGAGTTAATGAAGAATGTCGTGTGATGGTTAAGCACCAAACGAACAGCACCTACGATTAACAACATGCCAATCACGTCACCGTAAATCACGCCCAATGCAATAGGAACACCGAAGTTCATTAGTAATGCCAACAGAACGTAGTGCTTGTGCTGCCACATAACAACTTTGTCTTTTTTAAGGTCACGGCAATTTTCATAGTTTTCATACATTGAGGTGTTGTAGTTGCGAATCATCCACCCGATGTGAGAATACCAAAAACCACGTTTTGCAGAGTATGGGTCTTTGTCGTTGTTATCGACATGCTTGTGGTGCACACGGTGATCAGAAGACCAGTGTAGCGCGCTGTTCTGAAGGGCAAATGCGCCACCTAATGCAAATAAAAATCTTAGGCTCGAATGCGCTTCAAACGCTTTATGTGACCATAAGCGGTGATAACCCGTCGTGATTGAAAGGTTACAGAACGTAAAGCAGATCGCTAGCCATATCCAGTGCTCCATACCATAGCCAAAAAAGTAGCCATAAACGGGAGCCGCAACAACAGCAAGCAGCATACTAAAAGAGAATACAAAAATATTGAGCCAGATTAATGGCGGCTTTTTTGTAGATTGTTTGTCGGCACTATTCATTAGCAAATTTCCATTGAGCTTACATCTGTGCGCTAGAATATCAGCGTACACGTGTAAGTCAAGATTGAAAGTGTAAACGTGCATTAGTATGTTTTGCTTAAATATTGTATAAAGGTAGTGTGAAATGTAGTAGCAAGTCATAAATGGAAGTACTAAGGGCTAATAAATGGAAATTAAGGTAGCTGAATATAAAGATTATGAGCGGATTGCCCAATTACACGCGGATAGCTGGAAGCTATATTACCGTGGCATTCTTGCTGATGATTACTTAGAAAATGATGTTTTGGAGGACAGATCTGTTATTTGGCAGACTCGTTTGATTAATCCTCCTTTTAACCAACATGTTTTATTGCTTGAAGAGGGTGGTTTACTGGTTGGTTTTGTCTGTGCGTTTGGTAATCACAACTTTGAACGTGGTACGTTCATTGATGCGTTACATGTAGACAATAATTACCGCGGTCGTGGTGTTGGTAAGCGTTTGTTGTCTGAATTATCAAAGTGGTTACAGCAATACTATTCGGACTCAGGACTGTACTTAGAGGTGATGTCTGAAAATCACCAAGCCATTGCGTTTTACCAAGCGATTGGTGGTAAAGAAGAGCTAGAGCAAGTTTGGAATGCACCATGTGGTAGTCAAGTTAACGAAAAAGTGATTTCTTGGGGTTCACCTGTTGAACTTGAACAGAAGACAGCAAGCGTTGTGTATTCTTAATCGCTTCACGTTGACTAATCGTTCCTTTTTCAACAGTAGCTTCTTAGTAAAGTTGCTTTAAACCTGAAGAACAAAGACAAAAGCCCCGAGAATTAAAGTGCTCGGGGCTTTTTTGATTCGAGTAGACGCTTCAATTATTTGGCGTTTAGTCGCACCATGTGGTTTTTCTTTAAACGAATAGATCTTAACGTTTGTTCTTCAAGTAACGCTTGCGTCGCTCTTCTTTCTTCTTAATTTGTTGTTCTGCTTTCAGCGCAGCCGCTTCTTCAACTTCGATCAACTCTTGTGTGATCATTTCTGGTAGCTCTAACGTTACTTTACCTAAAGTACCATTACGCAGTTCATGAAGTAGGATTTCAGAACATTTGTGAATGTCTATATGACCACCAGCACGAAGTGCACCACGCTTACGACCAATCGCTTCCATCAATTCGATATCAGACTCTGGAAGCTCTTCAATTTGGTAGCGTTCTTGCAAAAGATTAGGGTATTGCTTTGCAAGGTACTCGACTGTGTAGAATGCCACTTCATCGTATTCCATTGCCGTATCTTTTACAGCGCCTGTTGCAGCCAAGCGGAAGCCACTGTGTGGGTTTTCTACTTTAGGCCATAGGATTCCAGGAGTATCTGAAAGGATCACGCCATTTTGCAGATTGATGCGTTGCTGGCGACGAGTTACCGCTGGTTGGTTACCAGTAACCGCAATGGTACGTCCAGCTAAACAGTTGATGATGGTCGATTTACCCACGTTCGGAATACCCATGATCATAGTGCGAATGTTCTTGCCCATTTGCTCACGGTGTGGTGCCAGTTTACGCACTAACTCCATAACGTGGTTAACTTCTTCTTTTACGCTAGTCGTAATCGCAATCGCTTTAACGCCTTGCTCTTTCTCGAAGTGCTCGATCCAACGTTGAGTCAGTTCAGGATCCGCAAGGTCACGCTTGTTCAACACTTTTACACAAGGCTTATCGCCGCGCAGTGAAGAGATCATTGGATTTTCACTACTGAACGGGATACGAGCGTCCAGTACTTCGATGATCACATCAACCTGTGGGATAACTTCTTCGATTTCTTTACGGGCTTTATGCATGTGACCCGGAAACCATTGAATAGACATAGAGATAAACCTTGATAAATATATTTGCTGCACATTGTAAGGGTTGGATGATACGTGTAAAGGTATATCTATCGCGACCTTCAATGAGTTCAGTGACTTTGCTTGAAGTATAGGAGAATTAGTGATGTTTATTTAGCTTAGATTGACCTAATGAAGGTGAGCTCCGTTACTGTTGTGAAGCATAAAAAGCCGCAATATCTTTCAAGTCTTGATCATTGAGCTTACTCAGTTGTGTTTGCATCATCTCAGCGTAAGCGCCTTGTCTATCACCGTTTTGGTAAGCTTTCATTGTGTTATAGAGGTAAGTTGAATCTTGGCCAGAAAGTTTTGGGTAAGCAGTGTTACTTGTTTCACCCGTGGGGTTATGACAGAAAATGCAACTTGGTGACTTCATTTTACCCAGTTCAGGATCGCCAAAATTAGAGGCATGAAGGCTAGGGGAAAGAGTGAGTAATAGTAAAGTGAAGGAACGGTAAGTCATGCTTTTGCTCCGGTAAAAACATAACAATAAAGCTTACCCTAAGGGGAAGCTCAAGTCTGAATTGCTAAAAAGCCAAATATTGTTAAGCACTCAGCGTACTTTTTGCTCTGCTAGGGAAATCGAGGGTTTCAGACGTGATGTTTTGTGAGTTTACAAACTCTACTCGTTTCTTAGAGGGCAGAATGTAATTAAGTCACTGGTGATATGATTTAAACTTCGTTGTTCAGTCTAACTGTGATTCTATGATGGAGGGGGATAATAGAAGCGCCTAAATTATAATGCGGTATGTTGTAAAACAACTGTAATCCGGTGTCTCTATATTCGTGACTCAAATATTAACTACATGCCTGGTTGTATAATAGTCTCTAAACTATTGATAAAATTTGCTTTTCTTATCGCTTCTTTTCGATTGGTTACGTTTATTTTTTTATATATGTTATATACATGCGTTTTTACTGTACTTTCTGAAATAAATAGTTCATTTGATATCTCTAAGTTTGTTTCTCCTCTGATAAGTCGTTTAAATATTTGAGCTTCTCTTTTCGTAAGGCTAGATAATATTACCTGTGACTTGAATGTATGAGAGCGCGCATTGGATAAAATATGCGACATTAACTTCCTCGGTAACCATAGGTCATCATCACAGACTGTTTTCAAACAACGTGTAAGGTGTTCGATAGGAGCATCCTGATAGATTATGCCTTTTATATTAAACATGTTGAATAACTGCATTACAGTAATACTCTGTCCGGTAATATCAGAGGGGACGTCATAGATTACCCATTTATTTGACTCAACTTTTGATAAGGTGAGGTAGATATCTTTGATGTCAGCTAAGAGTAAGTAACTAATGAGAATGACATCAAACGTCTTACGATGATTTGAACGTTCAATACCCAAAATACATTCGCGACTAAAAGAAAAGTCACTGTATTTCTCTATTTCTCGTTGAATAAACTGGTTATTTATACCGTTGTCGCCAATTAGGAGCATGTGCTTTAAATTATTTTTTTGGTTATGCATAACGTACTCCGAAACTGACAAACTAAGTTTTGATTATATGATGTGTCGTTTTATATAATTTCGTTGCATATCTCAGGATTTATATAATTACATATTTACGGCTGCTGTGAAAGGAGAGGTTCTATAGAAATTTGTAATGTGTCGTCATATATTCCTCCCGGTTTGTTCTCTGTTTCCCCAATAACAAAACTCAAAGGAATAGGTTGACCAATCGTAGCTGAAAGACGCTGAATTTTTGCATCAAGTTGATTGAGGTTTACTCTATCGTTATCTAGGGAAAGTTCGTATGGAATATCCCATTTTGTCTCATCAGATTCATGACGTAGCATCCCTTGATGGGATGATTCCAATACGATGGTATACGCTGTATTACTTTGCACCCATAGGTTCGGTGCAGAACTAATAATCTTGTTTGAATATAATGTTCCTAGATCAAGGTCATAATGCTGTTGAGTTAACCCATAAAAGTGAACTTTTGCAGCTGGTGGCACGGTAACGGATACTGGGAGTGAGCTAGGGCTGATCTCTATTTGTTGGTTGTCTGAGGTATAAGAGGGCGACACTTCTAAAAGCCCCCGGTAGGTTCCAGACGCTAGCCACTGTTTGCTTGGGAAACGCATTTGTATGGTTGTCGAAGGTTGACTGTCGGTTAATGATAAATGCCACTGATTAGCGATTGGCGTACCAACTTGCCCACTCCACTCGAAGTTGAGTTTGTCTTGGTTTACCCCTTTTAACGTCCGACTAGTATCATTAAGTTGTAGAACCAAACTCAATTTGCAGTCTTCGCCAATTATATTCGCATCGATCCTATAAGTATTAATTGTTGCGTAAGTACCAGTGTTGAAAACGTCGTATTGCGACTGGGATGAGACGGGTTGAATCGTCAATGCACTAGTTTCACATGCTAATACAGAGGATACAGAATTTATGGCGATGAGGAACCATCCTCCCCACAGAAGTTGTTTAATCCACATACACATCTCCTAGTCTGATCAAGTTGTCACTGCGCTCGCTGAGAGTAATGATGGCTGACTCTTGTCCTTTCGTGTCAAGGATCAGCTGATATTTACCTGGCTTTAATCCAGATATCGCAAATATGCCGTTCCGATTGGTAAAGAAGTCAATCGGTAACTGTTTAGCGTCGCCAAGGTAATGTGCAACACCTGCGACAAGTGAAATTGGATTGTTACTTTGACGATCGTATAGTTTGCCAATCACGGTTAAGACAGCATCGGAGCCAATTTGTAGTTGGTAACCCCGCTTATAGTCAGGCTTAACCCAAAAAGCACCATCACCCAAGTCATATCCCGGTGGTAAGTTATCGACCTCATAACCGATGACTTGGCCATTATAAGCAACGAGATCAGGGACCATAGCCTTTGCATCTCCTTTAAGGTAAACGCGCGCGTACTGTCCGTCTTTTGTTGGGTCCAATGCTACGTCATTCTCTGTCAGGCTTTCATGTTTGCTGACAATGGCAAATGCTTCTCGGACTGGTCTGCCGATCGTCACCGATGAACCTGCAAACGCAAGCGCACTACTGATGGTCACGTCGGTACTGTGGTTTCTTGTGTCACCACTAATGTCTTCAAGTCGCGAGGCATGTGTCGCACTCAATTCGTAACGGTTTGCCGTATAATTAACTCCAGCGTCCATATCGACGTCCGTTTCTTCATTCGTAATGACACTCGCAAACCCCGATATCCCTCCGGTGTTACCTATATTATTCTGATAGCTATAATCTAAGGCGGCTTCTTTGAGCTCTGTACTGTAACGACCGACGACACGAGTTTGTCGGCTGAGAGGCCAACTTATGGTGACCGTGGTGCTGATGTCATCGTCTTTACTGGCGTGATCTTGATAGCTAACACGCGCACTCCAAGTCGCGGGAGTATCAAACAGTCCGTCTGATAAACTCGGGCTAATTCGCCAATAGTCATTCTCTTTGTCTATTCCTGAACGGTAATTGACTGTCATGGCGGCACGTAAAGATCGACCTAGATAAATCGAACCGAATGCAGAAGCATAGTGAGTGGTTAAGTTGATGTCTTTATCGGAAGCGTCAAACCCAGTAACACCGGTAAAATTGTTGCTCAGATACTCATAACTAACACTCAGTTGTGGAGCAAGTGTATTCTTACTGGAAAATTCCGCATCGAACGCAACTTTATAAGCATCGCCAGTTCCAAATGCAGGGTGTTCGCTACGTGAAGCATTGAGTTCAGTGACTCCCCATCTAGAAGCAATCAGTGCGGTGGTACCATACTGGTATAGATCTTCACGGGTTTGAAAGTTCGTACCCAACGTTAACCAAGGGTTAATACCCACATCGATATAACCATGGAAAATACGCTCGTCGGTTAGGTATTCTAATTGTCCATTTTGGAGTTCAGAGGGTGCGCCGTACATAATGCTATATTCAAACTCACCGCTATTGAGTAAGTCGTTACCTGTCGCAATAGAAAACTCGATACGCTCTTCATTCCCAGAACGATCGGTAATAACGAGTACAATGTCGTTACTACCTTGCGCGAGAGGTATATCACTCAGGTTATAGCTACCAGCGCCTAAGGTTAATCGTTGGACTGCAATCCCATCTATATAGACATCGACATTCGAGGCTCTTTGCAGTGTGAATGATTGATTAGCTCGTGGTCGTGCATTTCTGGTTGGAATGAGTGTGAAATCTCGAGTTAAGCCAATCCCCAGTATGTCGGTACTGTCCTGAAAAGATTGACCACTGTTATACATATCACCGAACACAAGCCGTGTACCTTGCTGAGCAAAGTCAATATTAAGACGAGATCCTTCTCTTACGTATCGCGAATCTTGTGATGAACTGTTTTCTAAATAGGATTCATATTCAAAGTTTAGAAAACCAATGTTAAGTGCTGAGTCGAATTGACTGCGATAGAGATCCTGCCTAGACGATTTTTGATCGACATATTGGCTCTCATTGGCGGAAAGGGCGACGTTAACGTATCCGCTTAACAGACTTGGCTCAGCATAGTTATAAAAATCATCTTCGCCGTTCATCGAGAGTTGTTGGGTTAAGCTAAATTCTGGCGGAACCGTCACGATACATTCCAACGAAGAAAAGTCGAAATTAAGTCCCAGCCCTACGTTTTCAAAGTGGTGCTGAGAAAGCATCTCATCGTTTGTTGTGTCATTGAGCTTCCCAATACCTTCTTTAGTGACGACAGACGAAAGGAGAGACAACGTACTTTCCTTTGGCAAAAGAATCTCGTTGTTCGCGGTAATGATAATATCCGCTTCCCCCAGTATGGTGTCGCTTATCCTTAGTAAAGAGGTTAGTTGAATATCGCGTCCTGTCGGGTTCAAGACCATTTCCTGGCCCCAAGCAGCAGGGCTTAAGGCAGCACAATAAAACAGTGCTAATCCCAAGACATAGAAAACTTGCCACATCTTGTGAGAGGTTTCAGTTTTCATATCCATGGTAAGTGCCTACTGGTAAGTAATTTAAAGAAGAAGGCAAAGTAATAGTCGAGCGTGGTGGAATAAACTGTTCACCTAAAGCCTCATGTACCTTTTGGTTCTGAGATTCGAGCCCCTTAAAATGAAGTAACGATGTATAGGTAAATCGCGACCCTGAATTAGTGAGTGTTAGTTTTCCTTGTTCATCTATGTGTAATTTCACGTCAGGCTCTAATGAGGATGAGTGAATGTGCAACAACGCATTATAGTGAACTTGCAAATTGATACCGGTTGTTAAACTTGTGGGCTTATCTATTTTTGCGTTGTTTTGACCAATGTTTACGGTACTGAAGCGAACAAAGTAACTTTGGGAAGTTTCGAGTGAGCGTTTTCCCAGCCATTGGATACGGAATACTTGACGTTCACCGGGTGCCAACATTGCGGCTGGTGGAAATACAAACATCATCTCACTCGATAGATCTGATGTTTGGAACGTGCCATCAGGTAAGAATTTCAAACGACGAACGTTAGCTTCAAGTGGGAGATCCCGCGTTGAGTTGTTAGTTACAACCAGTTGCGATGTTGCCCTGTGATCGGTGTTGAGCTCAATGACGGTTGGAAACAGTGTTATGCCAAACGTTTGTGCACACAGAACGCAGTAAATGAACCCACCCAAGATATAACGTCTCATTGCTACTGATCCTGCTCGATTTCAATCGATAGCGTGTCTACATTGTAATCTTCAAGTGGCTGCATTTCGAAAAAACGAGTGGAATAGGGAAGAACCAAAGTTCCTGGAATACGTTTGGCAATTTCTACGCCTTTCAAATATGTTGAATTTGTACCGTCAGAAATTTTCCATGTCGTATTGGTTAACCGACCATAACTATTGCCACTATTCAGTACTTCAAGGACCCATTTGTTATTTTTGTCATTTGCTTCGATACTTTTTATTTCTAATTGAGAGGCTGTGTTCTGAGGTCGCACGTTGATCAGCGTATTAAACTGAAGTAACAAACTCACTTGTCCTTGGTTACTGCTTGCTCTTTGAACTTTCACTTGCTTAACCGCAATACGAAAAGCTTTTGACTCTGTGATGGAAGGGTCACCTAAATATCGCACCATAATGGATTGGGAACGTCCAGGCTCTATGATTGCGGTTACCGGAATCACTAATAGCTCGTCATCTGCAGGCGTCGTGGTCTCTTTTCCATATTTGTCCATTGTCATGTATACCGGAGACAACTCAACCGTGAGTGGTTCTTGAGACGAATTCTCAACCCTCATCGTCATTTGGGCTCTTTTACCAAGTGGCGTCATCTCCATAGACATCGGCTCTACTTTGAACGCATGAGCAGACAAACAAGTGAGTGACAATATTAAGAGAACAGTCCATTTATGCATGATCCATTTATACATCGCGATGAGCTCCAAATTAAACTAGAGACGGTAATACAACTGAGGTTAAGTTTTAATACAACTAAGGCTTGGATGAAGTCGGAGGCCAAAAAATAGCCCCCGACTTATTTAACCTCTAATTTGAGGTGATATTGACGGTTAATGTATCTGAGTAGCCACCTGCCCAAGGGGAGGTTTCTGTTGTCACAATATCAATGGACGCGGCAACACCAGTCGCCAATGTTCCAGAACCACCATAAGAGTTACTTACAGAAACATCGTTTTGACCAGGTCCACCAGGAGCATTAAGTGTGAAAGGAGCTAGGCCGCCCGCAGGGTTAAATGTTGCATCGTAGGTAAGAGCGTAGTCTTCGCTATCGTCTGACTCTAAACCACCTTCTGCACTCGTTAGTGTCACCGTTGCACCATCGACGTCATTACACTTCATGTTAAGACCACTAACAGAAAGGTTTTGAATTTGAGATACGTTACCGAAGTCCATCAATTGTGTTGAAAGACCAGTAACTTCACATACAGGTGAAACAAAACCAACTAACTGGACATCACCAGGAGCGGCTTGAACTTGAGCACCAAAAATAGCAGTGACTGTTGCTGCGTAGAGTGTTAGCTTTTTCATTAGAAATTCCTTTATCTTAAATGATTGGCTCGAATACTGCTGAGCGTATTTTGTATCTGCAGATACATTGCAGAGTTTTTACTTTGTCACGCTATGAATCGAAGGGTAAACTTCGATCTCAATAACGTCTTGATAATAACCTGCGTAACGCAAGCTATTTTCGAGTGCTACCCTAAGGCTCCCTTGTTGAGAGAAAGGAATAACACCAGAACTGTTTATCATTACTGGTGAAATAAGTTGGCTGCTGTGCCTGTTTTCATAAAGACGAAGCTCGTCTATTTGTAATGACAGATTATAACTTTCAACAATATCAACACCTTGGTGCTGATATTTTAAGCCTCCATATTTTGAATTGATCGTTATACCCAACGGACGGTTACAATACATATTAAAAGGCAACAATTGCACATCATGGTTTTCCGTGAACTTCATGATGTTGCCAGAGAAGAAATTTATTTCGCATCGATCTTTGATCTGACCGTTAATTCCTAACGTTAAGGTGTTAGCACTGGCATAGAATGAAAGTGACAAACTAAAAATTAACGTTGAGATGATGAAATTATGAAGAATCCTGAATGCTCTAGTCATCATTTCCCCTCTCACTAATTGAATGTAACTTGTTGCTTAACTTTCAAAACTATAAGTGCTTTAAAAAATAGTGAAGTAGTAAAAAAAGTTTATTATTTTCTAGAAGTATGAGTTTTAGTATGAGTTTTATATATAAGATAAAGAGAGATTTTTTTGATAATAATTTTGTTTTCAATTAGATAGGTGATTTTCAAACAATAGCCAAATTAGCGATTGATAATTGTTTAATTGATAAAATTAAAGCTATGGTCTACGGGAAGTGATTTTAATTTATCTATGGATTATTCTGCCTGCCATCATTAATTTGACAGTGCTTTCTACTAAAAATAAACGTAGTGATTTTATTAACTTGCTGAATGTGGCATTTGTGGGTTTTCACAGTCGATAATATTTATCGAGAGTAAGTGAGATTTATTTATTGAAATTAAACGCTTACGATGATTTTTTTGAAATTGATATATTCAATATTTAAAATACCGCACGCATGGTAAATAAAACACCTGAAACTCTAATTATTAAATTATTTATCTTTAGTGGGTATGTATGTTCCGCCTAACTCCTGTAACTCGAACTTAAACGATAATTGGGTACTAAAATGTAGGGGCAATGGATGGAAGGTATTGAGATAGGCCAAAACGAGATTGCGTACTATTACATTTAATCTACTGGGGTTTATTAGAAAAATTAGCGGATGTAGATGGCTATTTTTCGGTGGAATAGATGAACGGTCTTTCTGAAAGACTAAAGCTTCGTAAGGGAAGCTCTAGTCTTAAATGCTTTAATGGGAATCTTGTTCAGCGTTAAAGCGCATTTTCCAATTTAGTTAGGAAAGTAGCGATGTCTTCTGAACTGATATCTCTATGAGTAACAAAACGTACCGGGTTACCTGGCGACATCGTAATACCTTGTTCACCTAACTCTCGCGCGATGCGGTTAATATCAACCGACTCATCTAACTTCGCAAACACGATGTTAGTTTGAATGAAATCAGGATTAACCGAGAAGCCTTCCAGTTTACTTAGGCCAATGGCTAGGTTTTTCGCGTTCTCGTGGTCAACTTTTAGTTGAGCCACGTTCTCTGTCAGCGCCATTTTACCTGCTGCAGCAAGAATGCCAGCCTGACGCATACCGCCACCGACCATTTTACGCAGTCGACGAGCTTTAGCGATGTACGCTTTGCTACCAAGAAGTAGAGAGCCAATCGGAGCACCCAAACCTTTTGATAAACAAATTGTCATCGAATCGAAGTATTGCGCGATCTCTTTGATGTGTACATCCAATGCCGCAGCAGCGTTATAGACGCGCGCGCCATCTAGGTGCATTTGCAAGCCGTGTTGGTTTACGAACTCACGAGCTTCCGCTAGATAAGAGATTGGCAGCACTTTACCATTAATGGTGTTTTCTAAACTAAGAAGCTTGGTGCGAGCGAAATGGCTATCGTCTGGCTTAATTGCAGAAGCAAGCTTTTTAAAATCTAACGTGCCGTCTGGGTTGTTTTCAATTGGCTGAGGTTGAATAGAGCCAAGTACAGCGGCGCCGCCGGCTTCGTACTTGTAGTTGTGTGCTTGTTGGCCACAAAGATATTCGTCACCACGCTCACAGTGCGCCATTAAACCAAGTAGGTTGGCTTGTGTGCCTGAAGAGGTGAACATCGCTGCTTCAAACCCCGTTTCATTAGCAGCCCACTGCTCCAATTCATTGACGGTTGGGTCGTCGCCATATACATCATCGCCCACTTCTGCATTTGCCATTATATCGCGCATAGCTTGTGAAGGTTTAGTTACGGTATCAGAACGAAAGTCCATGTTTCTCTCCTAGAGTACTTTAGGTAGTTATATCAATGGCTATAGATGACCACATAGTTGGGCTTTGCTTAAACAAGCGATAGTTTTGGTATCTGTGATTTGATCGTGTCGTATTTTATGGTGCAGTTCTTCCAGGCTAAGTTCGACCACCTCTATTACTTCATCTTCATCGCATTCAAAGCGGGTAGTGAGGCTTAAGTCTTTTGCGACAAACAAATACTGGATTTCATCACAGAAGCCAGCTAAAGGTGTCACTTGCCCTAAGCTCTGAAAATAAGTTGCACTGTAACCAGTTTCTTCTTCCAATTCTCGTTGGGCACATTGAAGAGGTGTCTCATTAAGTTCCATCGTGCCAGCAGGTAACTCTAAAAGCCATTTTTTAAGAGAAGGGCGAAATTGGTTAATGAGGATGATTTTTCCAGACGAAGTGATAGGAAGAATAACAGCCGCGCCAGGGTGGTTTATTGTTGTATGTTTTACCACAACGTTCGTAGGGAGCGTCACGTTCTCTTCGATGAGAGAAATACTTTTCCATTGATGGATAACTTTACTCATGCAGTCTGGCCACTTTCCTTGCCAATATTTCGTATAACTGAAGACGTGTACCACCATAACGTCTATGGTGTCGAAAATAAAAGAAAAATTAGGCTTAGTAATAGATTTAATTTCACGCCGTTCGTGATGCTACTCTCATAATTGGAATCTATGATTGCGCGAAAATTGCAGCGTAACCATCTGATATAAAGGCAACTCAATAATAAAAGATACTTGTAACAAAGTGCTAACAAATGTATAAAAACGTATCTACACTCTCAACTGTTCATAGATTTTCGGAGTAACGCATGACCCCCTCTATTTCCTCACATGCTGACAAGGCGCTACTCTCTGAAAGAATCAATAAATTAGCGCATGCTCTCTCTGACGGCGTTTATGAAAGAGAAGACACGATTAAGCTCTGTCTGCTGGCGGCTCTTGCTGGTGAAAGTGTGTTCTTATTAGGTCCTCCGGGTATTGCAAAAAGCCTTATCGCCAAACGCCTCATTCAGGCTTTTGACAACAGTAGCTACTTCGAATATTTGATGACGCGCTTCTCTACTCCAGAAGAAGTGTTTGGTCCGCTAAGCATTCAAGAATTAAAAGATAACGGTCGCTATGTAAGGCTGACCGAAGGCTACCTACCAACAGCGCAAGTTGTTTTCCTTGATGAGATCTGGAAAGCAGGCCCAGCCATTCTTAATACGTTACTGACTGTGGTTAACGAAAAGACATTTAAAAATGGCGCAGACATTGAGCGCGTGCCGATGCGCTTGTTGGTTTCAGCATCCAATGAACTTCCGGATGAAGACAGCGGCTTAGAAGCACTTTATGACCGAATGTTAGTTCGCGTGTTCGTCAACCGTATTCAAAACAAACAAAACTTCAAATCGATGCTAACAACGGGTACTTCTCAGGAAGCCGTAATCCCCAAAGGGTTAGCGATTACAGACATTGAATACCATCAATGGCAGAAAGAACTCGATAATTTGGAGCTGACGGATAACTCGTTTAACAAGCTATTTGAACTGAAAACTATGCTTGAAGAGACCGTTAAGAATCAGGGCTCATCATCAGATTCTGACTTGTATGTATCAGACAGACGTTGGAAGAAAGCGGTCAAGCTATTGAAAGCGAGCGCCTTCTTCAGTGGCCGTGACAGCGTAAATCCGTTGGATATTATGCTTCTTCAAGATTGTTTGTGGCATAGCCCTGAATCTCGTGATGTGGTTCGTAGCGTTGTCAAAGATTTTGCGTTGAACCGAGCGTTTGATCAGCAAGAGTCGAAAGCTCAAATCGAAATGTCTCGTGAAGAGCTAGAAGAGATTCAAGATGATGTTGAATCGACTCTGTCGGTGTCGCTCTCTGTGGAGTCAACCAGTGGCTTACGACGTAAAGACGTTTACCAACATGATATCAAGAACGCGAAAATGTACAGCGTCGGTAGCGCATACAATCTTATTAAATTGGTTATGCTGCAAAGCAATATGTCGGTGTCTGAATCTGAGAAAGGCGATAGTCGTTGGGTGTACGTAGCCAAAGATGATTTTGATCGTGTTCTTAAAGAAGGTCATGGCGACATTTACGGTTACGTAAACGAAAACAAAAATCTATGCCGCTTAAAGCTCGACTTGGATGCATCGAATCAATTAGTGATTAAAGATATTGCTAATCGCTCTGTATTGGTGAGTGTGGTTACCACAGACGGCTTAGATCAAGAACTGTATAGCAAGTGGTTGAGCGGTGCAGAGAAAGCCCTAGAGCAGTTAACCGAAGCTGAGTTCAAGCTAAAAAGAGTACGCACCGAATTTCACGATGCGTTACCTCATAACTATATCGACCCTGATTTGCCGAAAGCGATGGAATCAAGCTTGCAAGCGGTAACACAAGATCTCGAAACGACGAAAGCAAAGAGCAGCAAGATCGCACAGCGCATTAAGTTCATGAGTCAGTACTTTGAGTAAGGGAGGGAGCATATGTTAGGAGCAGACGGCTTAAACCTTGCTTTGATGGTCGCTGATTCAGGTATCATTGATACCGCGATGAATGATCTCATCGCTCGTTCTCAAGTGATGATGGCTGCTGAGAACAAAGGTGTAAAAACATCAGTCAAAAACCATTTAGTTAAATGGCGCGGCAAAGTAAAAAAACGTGTTACCAAGGTATGCGAAACCGATCGATTCCAAGAGGAAATCGCGCTATACCAAGAAGTCATTCACTGGGATGAATCTCAGTTCTTTGACGAGATCGACAGCGTTATTAAGAAGCTGGAGTGGCACTCAGCATTTTATCTACAAGCAAGACGTTTGATGGAAAACAATAAAGGCGTTTGTAACGCGATGTTTCCACACTACTTTTGCGATCAATGGTACCAATCGCTGTCAGATGCCATTAAGCAAGCTCAAGTAATCGAACTCGAAACAAGCAAAGAAAAAGTCTTAGCCGATCTTTATCAGCGCATGGAAACCATGAAAAACATGGACAAAGTGACGGAGTCGGGCGATGAAGGCAGTGTAGGGCGCTTGTGGGACATGGCATCAGCTAAGTTAAGTAAAACAGACCTCACCATCATGAAGCGCCATGCTGAGTTCTTGAATAAGCACAAGGGCTTGCAAGAGATCGCAGAAAAGCTCGGCCGTATGGCTGGCGAGGAAGATGATCCTTCGTTACACAAAGCCCCTGTAGAAGAACTGCAGATGGTTGAAGAGAAAAGCGATGAAGCAGTCGATGATATTGTAGGGATTCATGAAAGTGATGACCTCAACAAGATGTTGCCAAACGAGACCATGTTCTTAGCGTACCCAGAGCTTGAGGTTATCTTTTACAAACACTTGGCCGACAAGCGTTTACTGAGCTATCGCTCGCAAGGTAAATCACGAACATTACGTAAAGTGAAAGCGCAAAAGCCTGATAGTAAGAACATCGATATTGAAAAGGGCCCGTTTATCGTCTGTGTCGACGCCTCTGGTTCTATGAGCGGTTTCCCTGAGCAGTCAGCTAAAGCAATGGCTTATGCCTTGATGCAGATAGCTCTAGCCGAAGAGAGAGACTGTTACGTGATTCTGTTCTCTTCTGAGCAGATCACTTACGAGTTAACAAGGCAAGATGGCCTGCGTGAAGCGAGTGATTTTTTAAGCTACTCGTTCCATGGTGGTACAGATTTAGAGCCGGTTCTGATGAAGTCGATTGATTTGATGACGGGTGATAAATACAAGAACGCAGATTTGATCGTGCTCTCTGATTTTATTGCTCCTAAGCAATCTGATGAAATGATTGCTCAGGTCGAAAAATTGAAAGAGCACAAAAACCGTTTTCATGCGGTTAGTCTTTCGAAATATGGCAACCCACAACTTATGACGATGTTCGATCATTGTTGGGCTTACCATCCGAGCCTAGTCGGTCGTTTCATGAAGAAGTGGTAACGTCCGAATACCTTAACTTAATTTATATTGCTGCGTGTTTATCGAGTGAAGAGATCGAACATGCAGCAATTTGATTTAAATGTCAGCAAACGGAATTTAAATTCATTTTTTTGTTTGACTATCTCCCCTCGATCCGTAAAGTAGGCACCCGAACACAGCGGTGTGGCTTGCTTTAGTCCCTAACGTGTTGAATTAAAAAGGCGCCTTGGCAGAGTGGCTATGCAGCGGATTGCAAATCCGTGGACCTCGGTTCGACTCCGGGAGGCGCCTCCATCATTTAGAAGAAACCAGTCCTTGTGGCTGGTTTTTTCGTTTTTGGTTTCTTCATCCTTGCCTCTTCATTTCTCCCCTTTACCTTTCATAGACCCACTCTATTTTGATGAGATCCTAAGTTGAACCTTTATTGATAGACCGGTAAATAAATCAAAGTCACAATTAACCATAATGCTCGATTTGTTTCATTGTTTTATGGGATAACCCTAATTAAAACATGCGTATGAGTGATAGTGTCCCTCATTATATTTCTTTAATTGTTCTATAAGAGGTTCTTAAATATGCAATTTAGTCTAAAGAGGAAAATGGTTTTCTCTGTAGTTTTGGCGATTGCTGTTACATCTGCCATTCTTCTTTTCATGGGTTATAAGACTTTTCAAACAAACAGCTGGCAAGCAATAGAAAGTGAAAGTCGCAATACACTTCAAGCTCATGCTAAGGGCATCAGTGACTGGTTTTATGATAAGAAACAAGCAGTACACGGGCTTCAGCAACAAGTGCAGCTTAACCCTTCAATAGATATCGTTCCTCATTTACGTCAAACCTTGGTATCTGGTGGGTTTGGATTGAGTTATTACGGTAACAAAGAAGGTGAGATGTTCCGTCATGATCCTTCATTGAATAAAGCGGGCTATGACCCAAGAGTCCGAGGTTGGTATAAACAAACCTTAGCTGAGAATCGAGCGGTGACAACAAAGCCGTATGTAAGTGTGACGATGCAAACCTTGGTGGTGACACTGACAGACCCAGTGACCGAGAATGGATCGATCATCGGTGTTGTGGCATCAAACTTGGCATTGGACAAATTGATTGAAGACGTATTAGCCATTCAGGTTCCGGGGAATGGGCGTGCGATTCTGATCGATAAGCAAGGAACGGTTGTTGCTCATCAAAATAAAGATTTCATTCTGAAACAAGTCAATGATATTGCGCCAGAGCTGAGTATGTCTGGCTTGAACAGTGCTGCGCAAAACTTGACGACGATCTTTACTCAAGTGGACGGTGCTGAGCGAGTCATCATGGCTGAGCCGATTAAAGGCACTGACTGGTTACTTGTGATTGAAATGGATAAAGACGTACTAGAGCAGCCCCTGTTCGATATGTTGATTAGCCAAATCACCACAGGTTTGATTGTATTGATCGTTATGGCTGTAGCAACCTCATGGTTTGTGGCTCGTCAATTAGTTGAACTAGGGCGAGTGAGTGAAGCATTAGCTGATATTGCGGAAGGGGAAGGCGACCTCACACAAAGACTACAAGTGTCGAGCCAAGATGAGGTGGGTCAACTTGCCGATAAGTTTAATGTCTTCGTTGATCGGCTCCATCAAATGATGCAAAACGTCACTCAAGTTTCTACCGCGATGAACAGCGGTGCCGAGCATGCTAATACCAGTGCGATGAAGCGCAGTGATAGTGTAAGCAGGCAACAAGATGAGATCACGATGGTGGCAACGGCTGTGACAGAAATGGCGACAGCAACAGCGGAAATCGCCACGAATGCTGAGAGTACGGCAAAAAGTGCGACTCATTCGGTGGAGTTGAGCGAGCAAGGCTTCCAACAGATGGCTAAAAGCCAATCATCGATCAATGATCTCGCTACTGAGCTAACAAGCGCTGTGTCTATCATCAGTGAGCTTGAAGAGCATGGTCAGCAAATCGCGTCTATCTTAGCGACGATTCGTGAAATAGCGGAGCAAACGAACTTACTCGCGCTCAATGCGGCCATTGAAGCGGCTAGGGCAGGCGAACAAGGTCGAGGCTTTGCAGTGGTTGCTGATGAGGTTCGTGTGCTTTCTCAACGTACTCATGCTTCAACAGAAGAGATCGAAGACAAGATCAAACGCTTACAACAAGCGACCAATGGTGCGGTGAAAGTGATGACGCAAAGCCATGATATGGCGAAAACAAGCGTACACGATGTGGATATGGCCGGAGAGAGCCTAGCTCAAATCCGTGAAGCGATTCAGATAATCAGTGATATGGCGACTCAGATTGCTTCTGCCGCTGAAGAGCAGTCACTGGTTACTGCCGAAATCAATGCGAATACCGAATCTGTTCGTGAAGTGAGTGATGTGATGGCAGTTGATGCGACCGATGCGGTTTCACAAGCCGATCAGCTAAGTCATTTAGCGAGTGACTTGAAACGAGAGTTGTCACGCTTCAAGCTTTAATCGATATTGCAGAAAACAACATAGGTTTAGAAACTAAAGAGCACAGACAGTAATAGGCCTGTGCTCTTTCTTTAATAGCTTCAAATGAGTCTCAGTGCTTATCAAAGAAATCCTTATTGCGAATATATTTGCTCATTAAGTGGTAAGAGAAAGGTCTGATCAACCAACTTAAAACAGAGCGCCCAAGGCGTATAAAGGTTGGGGTGTTCTCATAGATTCGTCCGTTATAAAGCCAAAGCACTTTACCTACATGCCAATACAACAGAGGTACGGGTGGCATGAAGGTAACGATATCGATGTCACAGCAGATACGGTAGGTTTTCTTACTCAAACGATAGTGCTTTCGAAAATTCCAATCACCAATCGCAGGTTGGCCAAAGGTCACTATTCGCCTAACACAGCCTGGATACTTTTGATCTAGGTAATCAGCGAACACGCAACCAATTGCACCGCCAGAAGAGTGCCCGGTGATAGAAATCCTTTTCCCTTGCTCTAACAAAGGTATGAGCGTCGCTTCTAAGCGCTCGATAACGTTTAACCCGAGCTTATCTTCATTGCGGCTTGGTTGGCTTTCTTGAAACATCAAATGATAGAAACCCGCATGTATCCGGTAGTTGAGCCCAACTCTTTTGCAGCTTCTTGTCCATAGAGCAAAGGTAAGCAACCAATCTGAGATACTGTGCGATCCCTTGATAACCACAACCACTTCATCTTTGTCACTACTCCATAAAACTCGAATCATGGTTTTGCCAAACTGGTTCTTTATGATGCGCTGTCCATTAGGATCAAAACCGTAACGAGTCTGTTTAAAAACTCTCGGGTAGGCGAGGTTACAAAGAACCGCGTAGCGTTCATATTGGTATCGTTTTAGTGACTTCACGTTTTCATTTCGCAATTTAAGTTACTTAAAACTCTAGCCTTTGAATGTGAAAAGCACATGAAAACGAAGGAGTGTTTCTTACATTCAACTGAATTAACAACATTTGTTGAATCTGAAAATTGTAATTCGGCCTTTTAATCCCTGCGACAACTCAAGATCTACGTATAAGAACCGTACAAGCTGCACTAAATTCATTCTGTACAGTTCGATAATTAATCACTTGAATTAAATGATAAAATTTATTGTTGACGAATTTTTTTCATCCGTTAAAGTAAACCTCGTTCTCACGGCTTCGGTCGCTGGGAGATGGTGTTTTACTCTTCAGTAATCAGCATCGCAGGTTTGCGTTGCCCTGGTGGTGGAATTGGTAGACACAAGGGATTTAAAATCCCTCGGCGTTCGCGCTGTGCCGGTTCAAGTCCGGCCCGGGGCACCATCTATCTTGTTTCTACTTTTTAGTAGAGTGATGAACAAAGAGTGGTTCTCTTTAAACACTTCAATATATTTTTATATTGATAAAGGCGCCTTGGCAGAGTGGCTATGCAGCGGATTGCAAATCCGTGGACCTCGGTTCGACTCCGGGAGGCGCCTCCATTCTCTTTCTCTCTTTTATGAACAAGAAGAGATAAGCAAGAAGAATGAAATTGCGATACTAGCTCAGTTGGTAGAGCGCAACCTTGCCAAGGTTGAGGTCATCGGTTCGAACCCGATGTATCGCTCCAAATTTTGTAATGTTGATTCATTTTGACATTAAGATGGTGTTTTACTTTTCAGTAATCGGCATCGCAATAAAGAATTGCGTGCCCTGGTGGTGGAATTGGTAGACACAAGGGATTTAAAATCCCTCGACGTTCGCGTTGTGCCGGTTCAAGTCCGGCCCGGGGCACCATCTATTTGATTGTTACCTTGTTTGGTAATACTCAAAAGAGTTGTTCTCTTAAAACACTATTGAAGGCGCCTTGGCAGAGTGGCTATGCAGCGGATTGCAAATCCGTGGACCTCGGTTCGACTCCGGGAGGCGCCTCCATCATTTAGAAAGCCCGATCAGAAATGATCGGGCTTTTTTACGTCTATAGGAAAGTGATTTGGCTTTTGAATGATTGCTAATCAAAAGGTCCAAATCTGATCAGTGAACTGCACTTTTTCGATACTGGACAGTAGGTTCAAGCCGTCACGAGAAACCACGGTATCATTAAGCTGAAATTTGCCATTCCCCAGATCATGAATTTGGTATTCACTTTTAGGACCATGGGTGATAACCGTATTTGTACCTAAATTGCCAGTCACTTTGTTATCAAATCTATTGAGCTCAACATTCGTGTTGTTGCTGCCTGTTAACGTTAGCTTCGTTAGATACTGAGAATGATGGGTATAGGACGTTGCCGGGTCATATTTCATTTTAAATGTACCAGTGAATGTATCGGCAATGTATGCATCGTAAGTCAATGTTGGAGAGAAAATCTGTTCCACTATTGATTGCGCATCGGGATCTTCTGTCGAAAAGTCGTCACGAGTTTTCACTTGGTAGACCCCCCACATTCCTTTGCCGTTGTATGCACCCCAAAGACCGTAGTAGCTATCAATCACTGCCGCAAAGTACTCTTGATCAACGCTGACTTCTTCTTGCCACTCTTCTAAAATATCACGGGATGGCGTGTAAGCATGGTGTAACGCTTGTCTCTGTATTGCATTAAATTCTTTTTGAAATTCAGGTAATGCGGTGACTGCATCTTCAGGTGAGTTGAAAACGCCGATTCCATAGTCGTGGACTAGGTGAAGTATTTCTTCATAAGCGGCGTCACGATGCTCTCTATAATTTTGTTGGACATACCATTCACCACCTTCAACTTGAATCTCTTCTTCGAACAAGGGCTGCCCGGCTAATTCATCATTGTATCGTGGATCATCGTAATAATTCATAAGCTTTAGTATTGCGCCATTGTTGGCCATCGCGTTTGCAATCTCGCGTTTTGAGTCAGTGCTCCCATACTTAGTGCCATCAACAGGGGTTAGATAGTGGTTGAGAACATTGACGGCTTTGACTATTTGATAATTGCTCAGGCGATCCATAATCAAAATATGGATAGATTTGCCATTCGGGGCATTGACCGCTACATATCGGTTGTAGCCTGCTTGAGAGTATTCAGCGAATTGAGAGGGAACGGCTTCAATCGTGACCCCATGTACAACTGACGGTGCTGCGTTTGCCTGATTGAATAGCGATTTATTTTGATTTGAACCGCATCCAATGAGAAAGATAGCTGTCGCTAAGGTAGCTAAAGATAGAGTTTTCATGACACACCTTATTATTCATACGAAGTATCAATATACGGAACTGCAGTGCGTTGTTTAGTGACAGAAGTTACTGTTAGACATACTCATACAATGTCTTACAAAGCATTTTGTCCCCATAATTCTTTGCTGTTAGTTGTTTCTAGAAACACTAGGTAGGCCTGAAGAGTCAACGATGGTTGGTTTTCGAAATTTGCGTTTAGTTGTTTATAAACGAAATTAGCATCGAACTTAGCCAGTTGAGAGTGAAGCAATGGATCATTAAGAATCAAGCCGATTAACTTGTTACTAGAATCAGTCGCTACTTGTGTCAGTCGATAGAGAGCGGCGTGCTGAATGCCGATATACGAATGCTTGACCAATTCTAATAATTGTTGCTCGTCATCGATGTATTTTATTAAGCCGATACTTAAAGAGAGGTTGGGTGATGATGTCAGTGACAAATGGTTCAGTTGTATCCAATCATCACCAAGCCAGCCGAGGATGTCGTCGATGTTCTCGGATTTTTCATCTAGTAAGAGTTCTAACGCTAGCTGGCTAAAGCGTGATGTTTGTGCATCGGAAAAGCTTATATTGTGTCTACATAAGGCAAGAATTAAGGCGTGAAATGCTACTTTGGTTAGATGACTTGTTTTGTCTTCCGAGCAAAGGCTGCGCAGCCATGCTTTGTTTGAGCAAAGCTCTAGAGCGATCACTTGATTTTCGAGGTCCTCTATTTTTGCTGATCTCTTCGACCGCTTTTTTACCGAACCAGAGCTAGATGTGGCGGTAGATATAGCGGCAGAAGTAGCCGGTGAGTGGGCTTGTTTTAATGCATCAAGCGTTGATGTAATAAGTGCTGGTTGAGGATTAGCATCATTGATTACCGCGCTAATCATTTCATTTGTAGGTGCGGTGCTCGTTGTTGTTCTACTTTTTTCTGAAGAATCCGTAACTATGGTATCCGATGTCCTTAAAGTGAGTTTTTTCAAATAGCTTTGATGGCTAGCTTTAGGATTTTTCGAAAGGTGTTCAATCAGCAGTCGCTTGATAGCGTTGCTGCAAGTGACCCGCTGAATTTGTTGACGAATAAAGGCTACGCTGAGTTGTTCGCAAGTTTCAGTCAATAGGCTGCTTAGGCAGTCGAGTTGTTCTGACTCTTCTAACTGTGAAAACACTTGATAGAAATGGGGTATAAAACGGGCAAGTTGAAGCTGTTTGTGCTGACTTTCCAAACTGCAAATCAGCAGAAGAAGCGTTGTGGTTGAATAAGCAACATTGGGTTTATCTTGAAGTTGGTCAATGACATGCAGTTTATCTTTGTTACTCAGTAGCCCTGTGAGTGAGTAGAGCTGCATACCAGATAGCAGTAACTCAAAATTAAGGTGCTTTAAATCTACTAGGTAATTCCATTTAGCTAATTGATGTACGGAACTCTTTCTTATTGATGAATCTGAATGAGACAGGCCGTTTAAAAATACCTGCAGATATTCACGACAATCCATTTCAGATAGACGCTGAAATGCGACTTTTTGGCAGCTAATATCAGGGTGTTGTGTGGCTTTGTACAAGACTATTTTGTCTTGAGTGTTTCTCAAAAAAATCCGACTATCAGCGGTGCTTTTGAGTACGTTGTTTTCATTTAGCAGAGTCGGGGAGTGGCGTGAAAGTAAAGCAATGAGTTTGCCTTTTAGATCTGGCTCGGGGTCACTCTGAAGCCGATGCAGTAAACGCTGAGACTGTTCGTGATCTAGTTCGTGCTTGTGATTATCTAAAATCCGCGCAGCTATCAAGCTGATGTCATCTCCATCATTCCAACCACCGTCCCAGTAGTCGTTCTCGTCGCATACCGCTTCTAATAATATCGGAACAGCGAGTAGAGAGTGTCGGTTGTTCTCAATAGCCATTAACGATGCCAACTTAATTTCGCTGTCGTCCCAGTATTGATAGCAGTTTAGGATAGGCTCAATAGGCGCTTCGTTAGCTAAAGCGAGACATTCAAGGCTAGTAAGAACAAGGTCAGGGTTATGGGACTCTAAGTTCTCAATAATCAGGTGTTTAGTGTCTTGAAAGCCGCTTAATATTTGTGCTGCTAAAACCTGTTCGGAGAGGTTTCCAGTCAAGTAGATGTGTTTAACCTTGTGAAGTAATTTATCTAGAGACATTTATTCAAGCACCACTGAATTAACAAGTTTGAATAATAACTCTTATCATTTCTAATTGTATGATCCTAATCATATCTTTAATGTTTCATGTGTTAATAATAGGGGTAGATGATAGTAACCTCCGAAGGAATACCGATGAGCATCGCACTAAAAAGCTTGGTAGGAGTGTGTTCTCTTTTTTCTGCAACTCTATACGCCGCTTTGCCTCCTATAAATATAGATACGGCGAAGGCTGAACTCGGTAAACGTCTGTTTTTTGATACGCGCTTGTCCGGGGATGACTCGATTTCGTGTTCCAGTTGCCACATTCCGGCGAATGGCTTCTCTTATCCTGAACCGTTAAGCCCGGCGTACACAGGGAGTGATGGGTTTCGTAATGCACCCACACTTATTAACACAGCCTATAAAGAGGTGTGGTTTCACGATGGTCGGATTGGCACCAACCTAAACGATGTGGTGCGGGAAAATATCACTGAAGACTGGCTGATGAATATGGACATGCGTTTGATGCAAGAACGCCTCAAACAAGACCCTATATACGTCGAGATGTTTAAAGAGGCTAATCTAGGGGAACCTTCAAATGGCGGTGTGCGCAAAGCCCTGCCTGAATATCTAAAAACACTGACTTCGAAGAACGTCCCTTTTGACAAGGGTGAGCTTAGCGACTTAGCCATCCAGGGAGAAAAGCTGTTCACAGGCAAAGCGGGGTGCAGCCAATGCCATAGCGGCTCTCTATTTACGGATGGGAAGGCACACAATACCGGAGTGCCAGAAAATCATGAGATATTTTTAGACCCAATGCGGCATCAATCTTTTCTTGCCTACAACATGTTTATGGGTGTGCAAGATTACTTAACGTTAAAGCGTGATGTTGGTGCGCATGTTCAAACTCATAAAGCGGATGGTAGCGATCGCGGTAAATTTGTTACGCCAACGCTGCGAGAGCTGACTCAAACTGCGCCGTATATGCACAATGGCATGCTGGCCACGCTTGAAGATGTGGTTGAGTTTTATAATCAAGGCGGTGGCGAGGACTCAAATAAAGACTCTCGACTCACCACGCTTTCCTTAACGGACGATGAAAAAAAGGCACTGGTGGCCTTTTTGGAGTCGTTATCTGGAGACGTTCTCACGGGTGAAAAGTACGAATGGTTGGATTATGACTTCGACTACGAATACACGGAGGATTGGTCAAATGTTCGTAACTAAGCGCTCTGTATTAAAGATGGCACTCTTTATTCTAATTGGGATAACGGGGCTTCCTAATGTTGTTTATGCAAAGTTACAGCTTGAGCCTCTAGGGGAGGTACCTGTACCTGCGGATAATAAACAAACGCCTGAAAAAATAGAGTTGGGAAAAATCTTATTTTATGACGGTCGACTCAGCGGTGATACGACGAGCCCTTGTGCTGGTTGCCATATTCAATCTCAGGGCTGGGATTTTCCTGATGACCTTTCTATGGGGTACCCGGGAACGGTGCATTGGCGTAATAGCCAAACGATCATTAACGCAGCTTACTACGATAAATTATTCTGGGCGGGCAGCGCTATGTCATTGGAAGCGCAAGCCAAAGATGCAGCGAAAGGTGCGGTCGCGGGGAATGGTGAAGATGACATCATGGAAGCTCGTTTAGCATTAGTGCCAGAGTATGTTGAACGTTTTAAGCAAGTGTTTGGTGATGATACACCGAAAATACATAACGCTTGGCGTGCTATAGCCGCCTTTGAACGTACGATGATTCAACGTGACACACCAATAGATAACTATTTACTCGGTGACAAAACCGCTTTGTCCGAGTCCCAACTGAAGGGCAAAGCACTGTTTGAAGGTAAAGCGAATTGCATTGCTTGTCACAACGGGGCTTTGGTATCTGACCAAAAATTCTACAACATTGGCGTACCGCCAAGCCCTTGGTGGAATGATGATGGATTAGCACAGATAACGTTCCGATTTGAGCTTTATTCTAAAGGTGTCACCGAAGAGATGTACCGCACTACAAAGGCCGATCCCGGTGCTTACTTTCGTGCCAAACGCAAAGAGATGTTAGGTAAGTTCCGCACACCGAGCTTACGTTATACGAAGTACACAGCACCATATATGCACAATGGCACCATTCCTACTTTAGAAGCGGTGATCGACTTCTACGATCGAGGTGGTGTCGCAGATGACGGGCGAACGACTGGGTTTCCTCAGACCAAATCTACTTTGATTCAACCTCTAGGTTTAACCGAGCAAGATAAAAAGAACTTACTGAGTTTTGTTGAAGCATTTTCTGGTGAACGGATTTTTATTGAAGAGCCGACCATTCCAGAATACCAAACGCTATTTACCCAAGAAGAACTTGCTGGAGCAGAAAAATGATCGCCAACTCAGAGCGAAATTCGAGTAAACGACACAACAAATGCATGATGTCACGACGTGATTTTTTACTCTATTCCGGCGCGGCTACTGCCGTATCTATGGTTCCTCTTACCTTATTTGCAGGGATGGATTCTGAAACTCAGGTTGAAGGCCGTATTGTTGGTTACCCGCGTAAGAAAATCGCAAAGTTAAGTCAACTCAGTAACCACACTCCGGTTCACTTTCAATATCCAGATGAGGGGAAAAACTCCATTGCGATGCTGGTTAAATCCGACATTGAATGTGGCGGTGGGATAGGGTTACAGCGCGATATTGTGGCGTACTCGATGACGTGTACTCATCAAGGTGGACCTTTAACTGGAGCTTATAAAGCAAAAGGAGAGCATCGCATTGTCGGGCAGTGTCCATTCCACCTGTCTACATTTGATTTGCGTCGCCATGGCATTATGGTGTCTGGTCAAGCCTTTGAAAGCTTACCTCAAGTACTGCTCGAGCTCGAAGGTGACGATATCTATGCGGTTGGCGTCATGGGATTGATCTTTGGTCGCGTGGAAAACCTGATTGATGTGGAGGGAAGTTAGATGACTCAACTTTCTTTAGCCGATAAATCGGCTTTAAACGATAAATCTGCCTTAAACGAACAGCCGGCTGTAAACAGCCAGTATCTGCAACCGACCAACACATTACTGCCACCTGCTAGCGCGGAAGTCATCACTACAGCGTGTGACTATTGTATTGTTGCGTGTGGTTATAAGGTTTATCGCTGGCCTGTGAATAGCCCTTCAGGTGGGCCAGCTGCAAGTGAAAATGCGTTTGGTGTCAATTTCCCGGCTCATGCTCTGCAAGCTTGGGTTTCGCCACAGCAACATAATATTGTTTCTCATAATGGCAAACCACACCATGTGGTTGTAGTGGCAGACAAAGACATACAGGTCGTCAATAAAGGCGGTGATTCTTCGGTTCGTGGTGGACTGCTCGCAAGAAAGCTTTATAACCCAGAAACACCAACCAAAGATAGATTGAAGCAACCACTCGTTCGAATTAACGGTCAGTTACAACCTGTAGAATGGGATTTTGCGTTGGATATAGCAGCCCAAGTCGGCCGTCATGTGATTGATACGCACGGTTCAAACAGTTACTGCGTAAAAACCTATTCCTATCAGTATATTGAAAACACCTATGCGATAACAAAGTATGCATTGCGTCATGTCAATACCGCGAATTTTTCGTTTCATGATACGCCGTCAGATGTGACTGCAACCCCAGGGTTTCGAGATGCGGGTTTTGATAATTTTGCCCCAAGTTATGATGATTGGGGCGCGGCAGATACTTTGATGATCTGCGGAACGGATCCGTATGAGACCAAAACCATCATCTTTACACAGTTTATTATGCCTGCGGTTCATCGTGGGATGAAAACCGTGATTTTGAATCCTCGTGAAACCGCAGGAATAGCGTGGCTTAAAGCTCAAGGTGGATTACACCTCGATATTAATCCCGGCAGCGATAATCTTGTGATTGGCGCAATTACGCGGGTGATCTTAGAGCAAGGCTGGCAAGACAATGAGTGGATTGAAAACTGGGTCAATAATAAATGGGAATCGAGCTCAGGTTTTGGTCAGGGTACTCGTAATACGCCATGGCAATGGAGAACCACTTGGGGCAAATTCCAAACGAATGGCTTTGATGATTATAAGCAATGGAATTTGGAGCAGAAAGAGTACGCACCTGAGTATGCCGCATCGATCGCGGGTATTGATGTGGAGAAGATCCACAAAGCCGCTGAGATGTTGGCAATGCCAGTCAACGGTCAACGAGTTAAAGCCTCAATTGGTATCGAGAAGGGCTTTTATTGGTCGAATAATACCGGCAATACCAACGCCATTGCCTCTCTTGCAACGATAATCGGTACTGGTGGCCGAGAAGGGCGTGTGATTGGTCGATTTGGTGGGCATCAACGTGGTGGACTAGCCGGTGGCAAACTACCAAGGAATAAGTCACCTGAAAAAGTAGCAGGTAGGCGCAGGCGCTCAATAGACACCGATAGATATCTCTATTCCGGGCATACCCGTATGGCCCATGTCATTGGTACAACATGGATTCAAGCTATGTGTAGCAGCTATGGGTTGAAAGAGAAATTTACTGACTTAACGACACGTAATCCTCACCAAGCTACGCGACGTGATAAACAGCACATTATAGATACACTCAAAAAGCGTGCAGATTCCGGTGGAATGGTTGTCATCAATCAAGATATTTATTTACGCGATCCTATTGGTAAACAATTCGCTGATATCATCTTTCCGGCCGCGACTTGGGGGGAAGAGGATTTCATGCGCGCTAATGGTGAGCGTCGTCTACGTCTTTACCAAAAGTTCGCTGATGCGCCGGGTCAGGCTAAGCCGGACTGGTGGATTGTTGCTCAAATGGCTTCGCGAATGGGGTACGACGGGTTTGATTGGCAAAACTCAAATGACGTAGCTGAAGAGTCATCACGATTTAGCCGTGGTAGCCGTAAAGATTTCAATATGATTAAAGTCGCAGCACATGCTGAAGGTAAAACGCTTCATCAAAAGCTCGCTGAATTTGGTACTGAAGGGATCCAAGGGCCTGTTTTTTATAACTATGATACCAAAAAGCTGATTGGCACTAAGCGCCTACATGACACTGAAATGAGTTGGGATGATCTGGTCGATAAAGGGCTGCAAGATGGCCCTCAAGGCGCCAATATTATGCGCAAACAGCTCACTCAATTTAATAGTCAGACGGGGAAGGTCAATCTTCAAAAACATCCTTGGGATCTGTTTAGTGATTTTCATCGTTGGCTTACCCCAAAAAAGGACGAGTTATGGTTTTCGAATGGTCGTATTAACGAAATTTGGCAGTCAGGGTTTGATGATACCGAGCGCAGGCCTTACATCACTCATCGCTGGCCTGAAAACTGGATTGAAGTTCACCCAGAAGATGCGGAAAAGCGGGGCATAGAAGCCGGAGATGAAGTGCTTGTGTACTCGGAGCGGGTGGCCAATTTTAAAGATACGATTCTGGGTGTCGAGTCGGACGATTTTCAGTTTAGTAACCTAATGAAAAATGGTCACATTCAACTGGATTACGCGGAGATTAAAGCCGTTGCGATTGTCACCTCAGCCACGAAAAAAGGTGTGTTGTATTGCAATATGATGGACATGAAGAACCCAGCGAATGCTTTAACAACAAGGGTAGTTGACCAAATCAGTGGTAACTACAACTACAAAATGGGCGTCGCCAAAATAAAGAAAATTGGTGAATCAAAATATAAGCGTGAGTTTGAAGGGTTCTCCTTTGCACCACGTAACATTGTGTAAGGGAAGTTTATGTTTGGCGTATTATTGGTTTTGCATGTATTGGCTGCCACCATTTGGACGGGAGGGCACATTATTCTCAGCGTCGTTATCCTTCCTAAAGTCTTGAAACACCGTTCTCCAGAAATGTTATTGGAATTCGAGCAAGGGTACGAAAAAGTGGGAATGCCTGCTTTGGTGATTCAAGTGGTGACCGGGTTGATGCTCGCTTATCATATGTTGCCGGACGTTAGCTTATGGTTTGATATGTCGATTCCATTGGCTCATGGCATTGCTGCTAAGTTGACGTTGCTGTCTCTGACGGTATTGCTAGCCCTAGACGCACGCTTTCGTGTGATTCCAAATCTATCGAAGGACAACTTGGTTGATATGGCACTGCACATTGTTCCTGTGACTATTATTTCAATTTTGTTTGTGGTTGTCGGAGTTTCATTCAGAACGGGGTGGCTAGTTTGATATGTTTGTACGTTTAGTGCGGAACATTTGACCATGTCTAAGTAGATAACAATAAACAGCGCTAATTCGGCGCTGTTTATTGTTACTGACTCCCGAAAACCGTTTTCAGACAGGCATTCCTATCACACATCAACAGAGAGCTGATGCTTCAAGACAGGGACAAAGGTTATTGAATTTTTTGCTCTGCTTGATCGAGCAAGCCTTGCATCTTTTTCTGAGCTCTGCGACTTACACGTTTTTTGGCCGCATTGCGAGCTTCCTCTAAGTTAACACTGGGATCACCGACAACCACAAGTGCCACCATTCCGTGTCGGTGGTGCACTTTACATTTGATTCCGTACACACCTGGCTTATCAAAAGTGACTTCCTGAGCGTTTGAACCGGATATCATAAGAGGCTTTGCGCCATCAGGAAGCATCCCTTGAATGCTATGGGCAGTATGAGAGCCAACAGTCCCTTTAAAAAGCACCTTATCCCCAGGTTCGATTTCTACGTAATCAGGAATGAATTGATACATCTTGTCGATGTTTTCAGAATTCATGTCCATCACTTGTTTGATGACTTTTGTTTCGGCAAACGCAGGAGCTGCAATAATAGATAGGATTAGTAAAAGTACGCGCATCGTATTCACTCTCTTAAATAAGAATTATTTTCAATGATGCTAATTTATTCAGAGTTTGGTTGGAAGTTGATTTTTACATCACGCATATCAATCAAAAGGGTTCTTGTGTTAGATCAAGCAAACTAACCGATGACCAAAGCTATAAACGGAGTTGATCTCGGCATTAAAAGGGCGAAAAGCTTTGTTTACATTCCGAATAGGTAGGAGTGGTTTTCACAATTACACATAGTTTTTCACGCAAACGGTGTTCTACATGTATTTATAGGCATCTATATATATTTATAAGAACCCAAATGAAAATGATTGTCATTTACTTACGTTATTGGTAACCTATTGTGAAACTTTACAACATCCCGCTAAATGCACTAAAGTGTATATAAAACCCCGCTAGACCCTATCTAAACTGTGGTTATTCGTTTGCTTTGCTCGATAATTAAGCATATCTACCTCTTTTGTTCTACCCCTTTAGGGTAGTTTGTTTTCGTAATTGATTTACATCATATTTTCATTTTCTTTCATAATTCATTATTCGCTCAGTTAAGAAATATATAACCTTCAGGAATTCTTATGAGCAAGATGAAGCTAGTCGTAATCGGTAACGGGATGGTCGGTCATCGCTATATCGAAGATTTAGTCGAGAAGACAGATGTTGCAAACATGGACATCACGGTGTTCTGTGAAGAACCACGTGTTGCGTATGACCGTGTGCACCTTTCTTCTTACTTTTCACACCACACTGCAGATGAACTTTCTTTAGTAAAAGAAGGCTTCTACGAGAAACACGGCATCAACATGCTGATCGGTGAACGTGCTATCAACGTTAACCGTGAAAAGAAAACAGTTTACTCAAGCACGGGTCGCGAAATTCAATACGACAAACTTGTTCTTGCTACTGGTTCTTTCCCGTTTGTTCCGCCAATCAAAGGCCACGAAGGTAAAGACTGTTTTGTTTACCGCACAATCGAAGATTTGAAAGCGATTGAAGCAACTGCTAAGAATTCTAAATCTGGTGTTGTAGTCGGTGGTGGTTTACTTGGTCTTGAAGCGGCTGGTGCATTGAAAGCATTAGGTGTGACGACTCACGTTGTAGAGTTTGCTCCCAAGCTTATGGCAGAGCAGCTTGATCTTGCTGGTGGTAATCAACTTCGTCAAAAAATCGAACGTATGGGCGTAAACGTTCATACAAGTAAGAACACGCTTGAAATTGCTCCTGAAGGCACTGAAGCTCGTAACGTAATGCGTTTTGCAGACGGTACAGAGCTAGAAACTGATTTCATCGTATTCTCTGCTGGTATTCGCCCACAAGACAAACTTGCTCGTCAAATGGGCCTAGGTATTGCGCCTCGCGGTGGTATCGAGATTAACGATCACTGTCAAACGACAGACAAAGATATCTACGCTATCGGTGAGTGTGCATCTTGGAACCAAACGTTCTATGGTCTAGTGGCTCCTGGTTACAAAATGGCGACCGTTGCGGTTGACCACGTTGTTGGTAACGAAAGCACATTTGAAGGTGCAGACATGTCTGCGAAGCTTAAGCTTCTTGGCGTGAAAGTAGGTTCTATCGGTGATGCTAACGGCCGCACTCCAGGTTGTAAGAGCTACGTTTACCAAAACGAAGAACAAGAAATTTACAAGCGACTAATCGTTTCTGAAGACAACAAGAAGCTGCTTGGCGCGGTAATGGTCGGTGATACGTCTGACTATGGTGATCTTCTTCAGTTAATGCTGAATGAAATCGACCTGCCAGAGCATCCAGATGCATTGATTCTTCCTGCTCACGCGGGTGCTGAAAAGCCAACACTTGGCGCTGACTCATTACCGGAAACTGCCGTTATCTGTTCTTGTTTCGACGTAACCAAAGGCAAGATCGCTCAAGCGGTCGCTGAAGGTCACCATACCATTGGTGATATCAAAGCAGTCACTGGCGCAGGTACAGGTTGTGGTGGTTGTATTCCACTTGTAACTTCTGTGCTAAACGCTGAACTTGCAAAAGCGGGTGTAGAAGTGAAGAACGACGTATGTGAGCACTTTGCTTACTCTCGCCAAGAGCTTTTCCACTTGATTCGTATCGAAGAAATCAAAACATTCGATGAGTTACTAGAGAAATACGGTAAAGGCTACGGCTGTGAAGTATGTAAGCCTCTAGCGGGTTCTATTCTTGCTTCTTGCTGGGGTGAGCACATCCTTAAGCCTGAGCTAGTGAAACTGCATGATACCAACGATAACTTCCTAGGTAACATCCAAAAAGACGGTACTTACTCTGTTATCCCTCGTATGGCAGGTGGTGAAGTAACGCCTCAAGCACTAAGCGTTCTGGCGGATGTAGCGGCTGAATACAACCTGTACACCAAGATCACAGGTGCACAGCGTATCGGTCTATTCGGTGCTCAAAAAGATGACTTACCAGCAATCTGGAAGAAGTTAGTTGCTGCGGGCTACGAAACAGGTCAAGCGTACGCGAAGGCGCTACGTATGGCTAAGACATGTGTCGGTTCAACTTGGTGTCGTTACGGCGTTCAAGATTCAGTTGGCCTAGGTGTGATGATCGAGAACCGTTACAAAGGCATCCGTACTCCTCATAAGATGAAGTTTGGTGTGTCTGGCTGTACTCGTGAGTGTGCTGAAGCTCAAGGTAAAGATTTAGGTATTATCGCGACTGACGCAGGTTGGAACATGTACGTATGTGGTAACGGTGGTATGAAACCTCGTCACGCAGACTTACTGGCAAGCGACCTAGACCAAGAAACGCTGATCAAATACATCGACCGTTTCATGATGTTCTACATCCGCACGGCTGCGCCACTACAACGTACTTCGGTATGGATGGACAACCTAGAAGGCGGTGTCGATTACCTACGTGAAGTGATTGTAGACAACAAGCTTGGCATCAATGACCAACTTGAAGCGGACGTAGCTGGCCTTGTGGGTAACTTTGCTTGTGAGTGGACTGACACTATCAACGACGAAGCTCAACTTAAGCGCTTCTCACACTTCATCAATGCTGATGACCGTGATGAAAACGTTGTGTTTGTTGACGATGGCCGTGAACAACACCGCCCAGCAACATTCACAGAAAAACACCCAGAAGCGAAGGGCGACATCCTTCACGTTGAACTGGTTTAATTGGGAGACGACATCATGGCATTTACCAAAGTTTGTAAGATCGAAGACATTATTCCAGGTACCGGTGTTTGTGCGTTGGTTGGTGGTGAGCAAGTTGCTATTTTCCGCCCAACTAAAGCCGAAGAAGTGTTCGCTATTAGTAACACTGACCCGTTTTTTCAATCAAACGTTTTATCTCGCGGTTTAACGGTTGAGCACAAAGGTGAGCTTTGGGTGGCAAGCCCACTTAAGAAGCAACGCTTTAACCTAGCAACAGGTGTGTGCATGGAAGACGAGAGCTTCAGTGTAAAAGCGTATAAAGCTCGCGTTACTAAAGGTGCTGTAGAAGTTTCAGCTTAACGGTTTGCTTAAAAAGATCTGATAGATCAAGGGTTCTAGTTATCGACATTGCCTTAATTCGGCAACTAGAACCTTTTCCTATCCGATTTCAACTTTTAATTTTAACTTTTTAAGGACAATCTTATGTCTACTGATTTTAAACCAGCAGAATTCGTTCAAACGATGATCGATGTAGGTGAAGCGAAAACCAAAACGGGTACTCGTGATCTTCTGATTCGAAGCACTATGGCTGGTATCATCCTTTCTCTTGCTGTTGTTGTGGCTATCACTACTATTGTGCAAACAGGTATCGGTATTGTTGGTGCACTTGTGTTCCCTGTGGGCTTCGTCATTTTGAGTGTGATGGGTTACGACCTAGTAACGGGTGTATTTGGTCTTGCTCCGCTTGCGAAATTCGATAACCGCCCAGGCATTACTTGGGGTCGTATCCTACGTTGTTGGGGTCTTGTTGGTCTTGGTAACCTTATCGGTTCTTTAATTGTTGCAGTGTTAGTCGCAATTTCACTTACAGGTAACTTCTCTTTAGAACCAAACGCTGTTGCTCAAAAGTTCATTGCTGTTTCTACAGGTCGTAGCCTAGGGTTTGAAAACATGGGCATGGACGGCTGGATCACATGTTTCGTGCGCGGCATCTTCTGTAACCTAATGGTTTGTCTAGGTGTGATTGGTAACATGACAGCACGTACAGTCTCTGGCCGTGTCGCAATGATGTGGTTCCCAATCTTCATCTTCTTCGCACTTGTATTTGAGCACACAGTGGTAAACATGTTCCTATTCCCACTGGGTATGATTCTTGGCGCTGACTTCGGTATCGCGACATGGTTGAACTTCAACCTTATCCCAACAATCTTAGGTAACATCGTTGGTGGCCTACTGTTAACGTGTGTTCCTCTATACCTGACTCATGCTAAAACAGCTCCTTCTCTAGGCGCGAAGTAATACGGTAAACGTAAGTTAGTATGAGATTGAAAGCCCCAACAACGTGTTTGGGGCTTTTTTAGTTTGAAAGCTGTCAGTGTATTCTCGGGCAGACAAACTCTTAGCTATCACAAACTCTTAGTTATCATAGATGGGTTGTTTGTTATTGAGCAAAGCATCCGCAATAGATTGTTTTGTTATAATTATTTCTATCTTCGTTAGTATTTAGACTGAATATTTATTTCAACACCTGATAGTCTAAGAGGTAAGGATTTTGATAAGTCATTATGAATACAGTGACTTATCACATAGATTGAAGCTTGAGATAAAACAAGCAAACCTTCGGAGCGCAGAATGTCAGAAGTATCGTCATCGAATGTTAAAGAAGTAAGCAATGGATTTGTTTCATTGGTAGGTGCAGGTCCGGGCGACCCAGACCTACTTACACTAAAAGCCGCACGAGTGATTCAACAAGCAGACGTGTTGGTTTATGACCGCTTGGTATCAAAAGATATTTTGGCGATGGCTAACCCAGAAGCAGAAATGCTGTATGTGGGTAAAAAGCTTGATCATCATTGCGTACCACAAGATCAGATCAACCAACTGTTGGTGATCAAAGCACAAGAAAACAAGCACGTTGTGCGTCTAAAAGGTGGTGACTCGTTTATCTTTGGCCGTGGTGGCGAAGAGTGCGAAACGTTGGCCGAGAATGACGTGAGATTTGAAGTGATTCCAGGCATCACAGCAGCTGCAGGCGCAACTGCTTATGCGGGCATTCCGTTGACGCACCGTGATCACGCGCAAAGCGTGCAGTTTATTACAGGTCACTTGAAGAAAGATGGCGAAGATATTGACTGGCGTTCTCTTGCTCAACACAATCACACGATCGTGTTTTACATGGGCTTGAAAGAGAGTCCGAATATTCAAAAGAATTTACTCGATAACGGTATGCGAGAAGACATGCCTGTTGCGATTATCGAAAACGGCACTCGCCAAGATCAGAAAGTGTTTCGAGGTGGGTTGCGTGACCTAGCTGACCTTGCTAGCGCTGCCAAAAGCCCGGCATTGATTGTGGTTGGAAGTGTTGCTCAGCTTCATGAAAAACTGGCTTGGTTTAACAAGCAAGCATAATCGATTGATGATCAAGCTTAGCTTGTTAGCTTGGTTGATCGTTGATCGTTGATGCTTGATGGTTAACCAAAGGCTTAGCTGACTAAGAATCAAATACTGCAGCGGCTACTCTGTCGCTGCATTTCTTGTTGGCGCATGGGCATTTCGTCAATAATATTGGTGATTAAACGCCAATCGGTTTTACCACTCCACCTGTGTTTCTCTTTCCCGTCTTTACCAATCAACACGGCAGTGTGTGAACCTTTGGGTATTCCATAACTGTTAGTCACTGCATCCAAATTAAACTCTTCAACTAACCATGCAGGCACGGTGTAGCCGCTTTCGGCGATGACCATGATAACAACGTCTCGTTCGTCCAATTGACAATTGTTAATCAAGACTTCATTGAGAAACTCTTTTACGATCGAATCTTCTGTTGGTGCGAAATAAATGACACTGCGGTGAGGCAGCGCTTTCGAATGAGAGTAGGCTGGGTAGGCGTGTAACGGGTTGACTGACAGAATCATAAACATAACCGTGCTTGTTATTAGAGCGTTCAGTGGTTTGGAAATTGCGTTTTTTATCGTTGACTTAATTATCGCTGACTTAGTTATGGCAGCGTTAGTTATCGCCGCGCAGCAACGTGTCAATACTGAGTCAAAGGTGTCGCTGCCAAGGCATGATCTGATAATTTGTTGGTACTGCATGTTCCACCTTCCTTGATAAACTCAGACAAGATCATAAGTTAATGACAACTACTTTAAGTTAACAATAGCTACGTTCAGCCAATAATAACTACGTTCAGCCAATAATAACTACGCTAAGCCAATAACAACTACGTTAAGCATAGCTAATGAGTTCATTTTTATTAAAGAAAGCGACTCGCATTTTAGAAGTGAATAGAATAGGGTATACGGAAAATCTAAAGGTATGAATTTATGGAAAACATAGCAATTTTGGTCGACGTTCAGAACGTTTACTATACAACACGCGATAAATACCGTTCTAACTTCGACTATAACCAGTTTTGGTATGTTGCCACGGAAGGACGTAACGTTGTCGAAGCCAATGCTTACGCAATCTCAAGCCAAGATCCTAAACAGCGCCAATTCCACCATATCCTTCGTGGTGTTGGTTTTAATGTGAAGCTAAAACCGTTTATTCAGCGTCGTGATGGTAGCGCCAAAGGGGATTGGGATGTCGGTATCGCGTTAGATGCGATAGAGCTTGCTGAGACGGTTGATACGATTGTTTTGGTATCAGGAGACGGTGATTTTGAAATCTTGGTAGAGCGAATCAAAGAGCGCTTTGGAAAACCTGTTGAAGTGTATGGCGTTCCTGGGTTAACAGCTCAAAATCTTATCGATTCTGCCTCAAAATTTGTACCGATTGAAAAAGATTTCCTTCTATAGATAAAATCTCGCACTTTATAATTGAAATCAATAATAACGATAATTAGAATGCAAACAGTTCTTATTTATCGGTGTGTGAAATGTCACGTGTTTTAGTTGTTGATGATGATATTCAGTTGTGTGAACTACTGGGTGAAGTATTGGAAAATGAGGGGTATCACGTTGATACCGTTCATTGCGGTGAATCCGCTCTAGAGTTTATTCAATCGAATCCTGTTGATTTGGTTTTACTCGATGTGATGCTCCCCAATTTAAGTGGTTTTCAAGTCGCAAGACGTATTTGTCAGCGTTTTGCTACTCCTATCCTTATGCTAACCGCGCTTAATGACGATGCCTCTATGCTAGATGGCTATCAAGCGGGTGCAGATCAGTACATCGCTAAGCCTTTCAATGTACCTGAACTCCTAACTCGAATTAAGGTGATCTTGCGACGAGTTGGGTTTGAGCGCCAAAGACAGTCAATGGCTTCATCAAATCAAGGCTTGTGCGAGCAACTTACCCGTTTACCTTTAACGGGCACTGAAAAAGAGCTGCTTGATTATTTGATCAAAAATGATGGCATCGTTGTTTCAAAATCTGACTTACAAGTACATGTGTTGAAAAAAGAGCTTTGCCCCTTCGATCGTAATTTAGATATGCATATCAGCAATATACGTCGAAAATTGGTGCAGGCTGGCTTATCAAAGCAACATATTAAAACTGTGCGTGGTCAAGGCTACAGCTACCTAGAGTCGGTAGGAGTATGAGTGCCAGGTTGTTACGGTGTCCTGATTTCGTTATCAAGCGTAAGGATGGCTTAACGTTTCAGCTGTTCAGTTGCCTGACCGTGATCTTAGTCAGCATACTCATCCTTCAAGGTGTTGCAGAAAGAGCGCTGATGAAAGCCTTATTGAAGGTTCCTGAGTCCGTAAAAGCTGAAATGTTGGATTTGGCTTATCAAGCTAATGTATTGATCGAAGAAGGGGACATGGATGAGCTTGCCGACTGGGGCAATGCCCAACATTATTATTTATTCATTATCGATGAAAACAACCGACCGATTACCCACCGACACATGCATCCGCATTTCGAATTTAAGTTGCAGTACCTGCGTACATTAGATCATCAACTCAGTGATCGTGTGAGTAAGCCTATCTTCGGCTTGCCACTTGATAACGGCAATACCCTCGTAATTCAACTACCAGGCCAGTTTCATCCAGCAAAGTCCTTTGCACCGTATTCCTATGCGCTGAAAGCTGTGATTGCTTTGATCGTTTTATCGCTGTTTTCCATTATTATGGCGAAAAGCCTGCAGCAGCCACTCGATCGTTTAAGGGAGGCCAGTCGAAGGCTCGCACAAGGGGACTTTTCAGTGAGTGTGGTGTCTGAATTGGATTCAACTACACGTGAATTCAATGAGCTTGCCAATGATTTTGACCATATGACCTTTGAGATTAAGTCTCTGGCTGAAAAGCAGCGTCGTTTGATTCGTGATGTCTCACATGAGCTACGAACACCGTTAGCAAGGCAGAATCTCGCACTGCATTTATTACGCAGCAAAGTCGATGAAAAAAGTATGGGTTTACTCGAACGAATGGAAAGCGAAACGGAAGAGATGAATAAGCTGGTGGGTGAAATTCTTGAATTCAGCCGCCTAGAAACCTCTCGTTATGATTCTAAGTTAACTCCAATGCATTTAGAGCATTATTGCTCGATGCTGATTGCGCAGTTACAAAACGACTTAAAGCCTAATCAAACTCTGATTTGTGATTTGGAAATCGCGACATCAATGGTCAATGTTGATGAGAGACTACTCTTAAGAGTGATAAGCAACATTATTGGAAATGCGATTAAATACGCAGGGGACGATGCGAATATTGTCGTTAAGACCTACGGGCAGGTCAGTGATATACGTTATAGTGTCATTTCTGTGGAGGATGATGGTGAAGGGATTCCAGAGAACAAGCTTGCCGATATTTTTGATCCGTTTACTCGCATCGAGTCAGCTCGAGATAAACAATCTGGTGGTTACGGTCTTGGGCTCGCGATCGTCAAGGAAGCCATGGGAGTGATGAATGGGCATGTTACCGCTGAGAACAGAGAAGGTGGGGGGCTGAGAGTGAATCTTATGTTTCCAATCGTAGGTTAGCTTCCTGCTGTTATCTGTCGTGCTCCATATATAACTATGACTGAAAGCGTGCTGAGAAACATTGCTGAGAAATATAGCTAAGTAATATAGGTTAAAAACATAGCCCAATAAAAAACGCCACTGCATCAGCAGTGGCGTTTTTGTTTTTGCGCTTTGCATTATCAGCTAAGGCACAGCCATTAATTGCGCCTTGGCTTGAAAGTAAGAGCACCAGAGAAGCTAGATTATGCCTGTTGGCGTGCTAGCTTTACTTCTTCTTCTTTCTCACCGGCTGCTGGGTCATTGAAGCGAGCTTCGTCAAAAGAACCTTCAGACTTCGCCACAATGATAGTTACGGCGCTATCACCTGTGATGTTTACTGCGGTACGAATCATATCAAGAAGACGGTCAACACCCATGATTAGAGCGATACCTTCAAGCGGTAGACCAACTTGGTTCAATACCATTGCTAGCATAACAAGACCAACACCAGGAACACCTGCAGTACCAACAGACGCCAATGTCGCTGTTAGGATAACCATCAAGTAGTCACCCATAGTAAGGTCAATGTTGTAGGCTTGGGCGATAAACGCCGTTGCAACTCCCTGCATGATAGCAGTACCGTCCATGTTGACAGTTGCGCCTAGTGGAACTGTGAACGAAGCGACTTTGTTGTCTACGCCCATGCGGTTTTTAGCCGTTTCCATTGTCACTGGAATCGTTGCGTTTGAAGATGCAGTTGAGAATGCAAACATGATTGCATCTTCCATCTTACGTAGGAACGTAATTGGGCTAAGGCCAGTGAATCCTTTAAGCATCGCACTGTAAGTTACCAAACCGTGTAACAGCAGGGTACCAGCAAGCACTAAGAAGTATTCTGCAAGGTTCCAGATAGCGCCCAAGCCAAGGCCTGAGAACAGTTTAGCCATCAAGAAGAACACGCCGTAAGGAGCAAGGTTCATCAGCAGCGCAACCAGCTTCATGATTACTTCGTTCAAATCAGAGAAAACCGCAGCGATACGCTCACCGGGTTTACCTGCAGCACTGATCGCGATACCAAACAATACTGCAAATACGATAACTTGTAGCGTTTTGCCCTCAGCCATCGCCTGAATAGGGTTGGTCGGGAACATATCGATGATGACTTGTCCCAAAGAAGGGGCATCCGCTGATTTGAAAGAACTCGCCGCCGTAAGATCCGCACCAGCCCCTGGTTGGAACAGGTTACCGATAGTCAGTGCTAGAGTGATAGCAACGGCTGTAGTACCGATATAAAGTGCAAGCGTTTTGCCCCCCATACGGCCAAGAGTTGATAAGTCTTTAAGAGAGCTTGTGCCGCACACCAGTGAAACGAAGACGAGTGGCACAACAAGCATTTTTAAACTGGCGACAAAGATCTGTCCGCCTACTTCAAAGAGTCCGTTAACGATGTAGTTGTTAACAAATCCGCTGTCTGCAAAAAGGGATTGAATGGCAAATCCCGTGAATATACCTACGACCATACCGAGGATTACTCGGCCAGTCAGAGACATAGGTTTCTTGGTATTCATTTAGAACACTCCTTATTATTTATAACTTTGATACCTTTCCAAAGTGAGCAGGAGATTAGCAGTCGGTTGATTAAATCAAAAAACAAAAAATGAATTTGGGATTACAGATGTGATCATAATCACTGATAATTGTTCAAATAAAACAAAATAAAACAAAACAATTCACCAATTATTTACATCTATCGAGTGTTTTATACAAAAATCCGTCATTCATAAGGTATTAAATAAGATAAGAAGATTTTGTTATAGATGTCTGCTCATTACATTGATTGTGCAAATGGCGGTGTTTCAAAAAATTTGGCGCAGAGAACCGATTTTTAATTCAAGTGCTCGTTAAATAACTGTATTGAATTGGTTTCTTTTAACTGCAGGTTAACGACTCGTCAGTTCGTCTTTACAAAACTTTACGAATGCAAAGAATGTAAATTTAATGCAAATAGTAATAGTTATCACTTATATTCCCACTCGAAATAATTCAGTGGTACCGGAAACGGTCTAACGGACACATCGAATAAATAACAAAGTGTTCGTCTAAAAGAATAAAAGTGGAGAAAAGGACATGTTTTCAAAAAAGCCATTGGCTTTAATGATCGGCGCAGTATTAGCTTCACCAGCAGTATTGGCAGAAGCAGTAAAAACTGACGAGCATATGGTTGTTGAAGGTCGTGATTACGGTTATAAAGCCGACACGAATACAACAGCAATGCGCATGGAGGCGACTCAATTAGAGACTCCAGGACAAGTTACGATTATCAGTGAGCAAATCATTGATGAGCAACGCGCAAGCACGCTTGGCGAAGTATTAAAAAATGATGCGTCAATTTCAGCGGGTTCTAAATCAACGAACCGTGAGCGCTTCAATCTACGTGGTTTCTCTCTAGGAAGCAGTTCTGGTTACTTGCGCGATGGCGTTCAACACTGGTCTCATTACCGTCAACCGGTAGAGCTACTAGAACGTGTTGAAGTACTAAAAGGCCCTGCAGGTTTGCTCTACGGTAAATCAGCACCTGGTGGCCTTGTTAACATGGTTGCTAAGAAGCCTACGTATGAAACTCAAGTTAGCGTAAGCCAAGACATTGGTTCTGACAGCTACACACGTACTACCGCTGATGTAAGCGGTTCATTGAACGATGATCAAACTCTACGTGCTCGTCTTATTGTTTCACAAGAAAACCAAGACTCTTACCGTACGCGTTTTGACGGCACAGATGTAGAGACTGACCGCTTTGTTGGTGGCCTATTTGTTGATTACGATATCAACGAAGATGTGATGCTATCTGCGCATTACGACCGTACTCAAGAGTTGGGTGATCTAGATAACGGCTCAAAGATTGATACAAAAACAGGTAAAGCGATTACCCCAAATACGGTTAATGACCAACGCTTCGCACAAACAGACAACGACGTAGCAAACTACGGTGTGGCTGTTACAGCAAACTTGAGCGATACATGGGCAGTTAAATCGGGTATCAGTCGTCAGTTTTACGAACGTCGCCGTACTGAATCAGATAACGTTATTGATTCAAAGAAAGACAGAAAAACCAAGAAAACACTAGGTTATGGTTACAAAGTGTCAGACCGTCATGATGAGTGGACGTTTGATACGGCTTACGTGGATTTTACTGGTGATGTTGATGCATTTGGTGTGAATCACCGTCTGTTGGTGGGTGCAAATGGGTTGCACTACGATTACAAGCGCCTGTACGTATCAGACTACGCTTGTTTTAACGCTTCAGAAGCAGACACAATGAAAGAGTGTGGCAAAGGCTTTGATATGCCTGCAGACATTCACTATAACAACGATGATTCAGTATCACACTCGAAGAGCCAACACTACGGTCTATATCTTCAAGATTTAGTGACGTTCAGTGAGCAGTGGCAAGCACTTGCTGGTGTTCGTTTCGCTTACGATGATACGACGAGCAGTTCTGGTAAAGAAGAGAGCTACAATAACATCCTACCTAAGTTCGGTGCGATTTACTCTCCGGCGCCAAACGGTTCTATTTACGCGGTTTACTCTGAAAGTTTTGAACCTGTAAGTGAGATTTCTGATAAAGATGATGTGAACTTCGGCCAGTCTCAAGATGCGAAGAAAGGTACACTTTATGAGCTAGGCTCAAAGTGGGAACTGTTTGATGAGCGTTTATTCGTATCAGGAGCAGTATTCCAGATCACACAAACGAACATGCAAGTTACAGAAGACCTTCCTGCATCTCATGCAAAAGATACTCGTACTACACAGGTGGGTGAGCAAGTTCACACTGGTGTGGAGCTAGCTGCGACGGGCTACGTGACGGATGCGTTCTCTGTAAGTGCATCAACAATGTTCTTAGATGCTGAATATAAGAATGACCCTGCTCTTAATGGTAAAACACCAGCAGACGTTCCTGAATTTACTGCAAGCATCTGGTCTACTTACGCATTCAACAACGGTACTGACGTTAACCTAGGTGTGTATCACGTAGGTGAGCGTTACACTGAAAGTGCTAACACGTTTAAGAAAGACGCTTACACTCGTGTAGATGCAGGTGTTGCACATACTATTAAGTACGATGAGAACTTAGATTTTGTTGCACGCTTTAATGTAGAGAACCTGTTTGATACAGATTACCTAGAAGGCGGCAGCACTCGCGGCGTTGTTGTTGGCGAAGGTCGTAACTACATGGCTACGTTACAGGTAAAATACTAATTTGTTAGTAGGGTACTATTGGTAGCTTAAATATTAAGGGGAAGGTTTCGACTTTCCCCTTTCTTGATTCTGCTATTTAGTAAAAATACCCCTAGCAATGCGAGTGGTTTTTAATGATAATGAGACTGCTTATCAATAAAACTCATTTGTTCTTCTTCTAAAGTAAATGACTACAATTATGAATCTTTTAAAAACTAGCCTAGCACTTGCCATCAGTTTGGTTGCAACGTCATCGATGGCAAACAGCTTGGATCAAGCTCAATCAATTCAAAACAAGACCAATAACGCGTCGGCTTCGAGCCAAAAGGTTATTGATAAAAGCTCACAAGCAACATTATTGCTGCAAGCTGAGGTTGAGCGTCTGCAAGAAGAAGTGAAAAATTTAGAAATCTATCACGACCATCTTGCCGCATTGGTTAAGAGCCAAGATCAAGAAGCGCTGAGTATTGAAGGGCAGATCGACGAAATCAAACTAACACGTCAAGGTGTTGTGCCTTTAATGTACAAGATGATCGATGGTCTCCAGGAAGTTATTGAAAGCGATCTACCTTTCAAGACAAATAGCCGTCTGCGTCGCGTTGAAAAGCTGAAAGCGATGATGACTCGTGCTGATGTCAGTGACGCTGAAAAATATCGCCGTATTTTAGAGGCGTACCAAATTGAAGTGGATTACGGTATTAAGCTCAGTTCTTATTCAAGCCGTGTCGAATTAAGTCAAGATAAAGTGCTTGAAGTTGATGTTTTGCATCTTGGACGTATTTCACTGGTCGCTCGTAACTTGAACGGTACTCAATATTGGTCTTGGGACCAAAACAGCGCTCAATGGCAAGAGTTGGATTCTTCGATGAAATCTGAGTTGGACAAAGCGTACGATATCGCTAATAAGCAAGCATCTCCAAGCTTAATCACTTTACCTGTTTCTTTAACTGTTGCGGAGGTTAAGTAATGAACTTAAAGCCATTAGCAGCATTGCTTTGCATTACGTCAATTTCATTTTCTGCTTTCTCTGCATCAGATACGACGGCTCAGCTTGTTAACAAAGCAAAATCAGAGAGTCGTACGCAAGCGTCTCATAACGTAATTCGTGAAGCTGATTTTAAAAAGACAGAACAACAACTCAAAGCGATCAAAGCACAGCTTGAAGCTAAACGTAGCTCTATTCAAGGTGCGACCGATGTTCTGACTCAGACATTCAGTGATAACGAAAATAAGCTTGCTCGTTTAGAAGAGAAACTGCGTTTAGAAACAGGTAGCTTAGGTGAATTGTTTGGTGTTGTAAGACAAAATGCAAAAGACCTTGAACATGAGCTATCGGATACAGTGACTAACGTAGATCGCTCAGCGTATACAGAAACTGTTTATCAAATCGTAGATGCAAAATCATTACCGTCAATGCCCCAGTTAACAGGCCTTTGGTTGAGCATGATGGAGCAAATTCAAGCAAGTTCAGAGATAAGTAAGTCGACAGTTTCACTTGTTAATAGTGAAGGGGTTACTGAAAAGGCAGAAGCTTATCGACTGGGCTCTATTGGCTTAGTCGCTGAGTCTGGTTACGTATGGTGGGATTCCAAGCACCAAGATGCGATTGTTTATTTGAAGCAGCCATCAAAAGGTCCAACACTGGCGTCACTTTCTACATTAGCTAATGGCGAAGTGTCTAACGTGGTCGTCGATCCCTCTCGTGGGTTCATGTTAGAACAATTAGCTTTGGAACCAAGCCTAGCTGATCGCCTGCAAGCGGGTGGTCTAGTTGGTAAAGTTATTCTTGGCTTGCTGGCAATTGGCTTAATCATCGCATTGGTTCGTGGTATTTCTTTGGCTATCGCTCGTCAGAAGATTCGCGCTCAACTTAAAAAACCTGAACAAGCGGGAGACAATCCTCTAGGTCGCATTCTTGCGGTTTACGACAAAGAACAAAACCAAACCGTTGAAGCATTAGAACTGCGCCTTTTAGAAGCCGTCGTTGATGAACAAACTCACCTAGAGAAAGGTTTATCGATGCTTAAGTTATTGGCGGCACTAGCACCAATGCTTGGCTTGTTGGGTACTGTAACCGGCATGATCGAAACATTCCAAGTGATCACACAGTTTGGTAATGGTGACCCTAAAGTCATGGCGGGCGGTATTTCGATGGCGCTTGTAACAACAGTACTTGGCCTTGTTGCAGCAATGCCGTTGCTATTGGCACACAACATTTTGAGTACTCAGTCAGAGAACATTCGCAATATTCTTGAAAAGCAGGGTATTGGCCTTGTTGCTGAGCAGGCAGAAAAGACAGTTGAATCAAAAGCTGTTGTTTCACCAGTTGGGACTGCCGCGTAATGGATATTTTGTCGGGTTCTCTATTACCAGCGAGTTGGTTAACGAGTAACTGGCTGCTGTCTTTATCAAACTTTATGGAGCAGGGCGGTTTCGTCCTGTGGTGGCTAGCCGCTGTCGTCCTCGTTTTTTGGGTACTTGTGGTAGAACGCGTGCTTTATCTCGCGTTCTACTTTCCAAAGCAGCGTCAAGCTTGGATTAATCAGTGGCATGAAAGAGAAGAACACTCTTCTTGGTATGCTAAAGCCATTCGTGAAGGTTGGTTAGGGCAAGCGAGCATCTTACTTAACCAAAACTTGAACTTTATTAAGCTGTTAGTCGCTATTTGTCCGATGTTGGGTTTGCTCGGTACCGTAACCGGTATGATCTCCGTTTTTGATGTCATGGCGACTCAAGGAAGCAGTGACCCTAAATTGATGGCTTCAGGTATCTCGTTGGCAACACTGCCAACCATGGCGGGTATGGTTGCTGCGTTAGCGGGCATGTTTGTTCATGCTCGTTTAGCGAAAGTCTGTAACCGCTTAGAATTGAAATTAGAAAAATCTTTAAGGAGTCAACGATGAGACTCGGTCGACGTCATTCTAAAAACGAAGAGGCTCAAATAGACCTTACTTCGATGCTTGATATTGTCTTTATCATGCTTATTTTCTTTATTGTGACCAGTTCATTTGTTCGTGAATCAGGGGTTGAAGTCAATCGCCCACAAGCTTCAAACGTAGTGAGCCAAAAGGATGCGGGTATCTTTGTTGCGATTACTTCTGCGAACGACATCTTTATAGATAAACGTGTTGTGGATGTTGAACGTGTTCAAGCGACGTTAGAACACTTATTGCTAGAACAACCTGATGCTTCTTTGGTTATTCAGGCTGACGAGCATGCTTATAACGGTACGGTTGTTAAAGTGATGGACGCTGCCAAAGGTGCGGGTGTTAAAAATATTGCGCTTGCAGCTGAAAAGCGATGATCTTGGAGGATCTTAATCAATGATTCGCCTATTTCTTGCATTACCTTTAGCGGGAGCGTTGGGTTTAGCACTGTTTTCTTTCATGGCTTGGATGGTTGATAATGGACACCAACGTTCGCCAGAAAATAGTGAGACGTTAAGTTTCAACATGGTAATGGTTGAACAAGAACAAGAAGTACAGAGAAGGCAACGTGCAGTCCCGGAACAACCCGAAATGCCAGAGCCGCCACCGCAAGCGCAAACGTCTCAGTCGCAAGCTGAAGTAACGCCTCTGAATTCAATGTCTTCACTGTCTTCACTGGATTTGAATACTTCAATTGAAGGCCTAGCGATTAACGCTCCAACATTTTCTGATTTTGGGTCAAATCAACAGGTAATGCCGCTTTATCGAGTTGAACCTCGTTATCCAGCAAAAGCGCTCAAGCGTGGCGCAGAAGGGTATGTCATTTTGTCTTTTACAATCGATGAAACAGGACGTTCTGTTGATATTCAAGTTACGGATGCAAATCCACGTCGTATGTTTGAACGTGAAGCGATAAGAGCACTTAAAAAATGGAAGTATCAACCCAAAGTCGTCGATGGAAAAGCGGTCACTCAGGTTGGTCAAACCGTGAAACTAGAGTTTAAGTTGGCAAAATGATGAAACAGATATGGATATTAGTGGGCTTGTTGATAATGCCCCTCACATTACCGGCAAAAGAGCTTACCCAATACACCGTTATTCGTGTTCAAAAGGCGAATAAACTTGCTCAAGAGGAGCAGGTTAAACAGGCGATTGAGGTCTTGGCTAGTTTGGAGTTATCTAAAGGCTATGACAAAGCCTATGTCGCTCGCATGCTTGGTGTGTTTTACTGGCAAGATGGTAAAACAGAGACGGCAATCAAGCAGCTTACTTATGCAGTGGATAGTGGCTTATTGGTCGATGAGCAAGCTTGGGTAACGAAACGTATGTTAGCTGATTTACTGCTTAGCGAGCAGCATTTTAAAGCGGCATTACCACACTATTATGAGCTCGTTAAAGCAGCACCGGAAACTGAAAAGAAAGACACGCTTTGGATGCGAATTGCTCAAGCTGAATACCAAATTGAAAACTGGACGAAAGTACTGGCGGCTATAGGTAATCATAACAAGTTCAATTCAAAACCACAGTTGTCGCCTCTCTCGTTAAAACTGGGTGCTCAACTACAGTTAAAACAATGGAAGCAATCAATTCCTACGTTAGAAAGTTTAGTTGAACTTCAACCCGAAAAAGACAACTGGTGGCGCCAACTCGTTGGGATTCAGTTAAGGTTAGAGCGCAGCCGAGATGCGTTAAATACTTTAGCACTTGCCGAGCTACAAGGTGTTGAATTGAATAATTCAGACCGCAGGCTACTTGCTCAACTGTACGCAAAGCGAGGCATCCCTGAGCGCGCTGCGCAAGAAATTAGTAAGTTAGATGATGCAAACAGTGATGTTCAACTTCTCGCTGAGCAAGCAACCTACTGGCAACTCGCAAAAGAGTGGGACAATGCCATTGAAGTGTGGACGTTAGCGTCGAACATGAACACTCGATACCATTGGAATGTTGCTCAATTATTGGTTCAGCAAGGTTACTACAAGCGAGCTCTGGTTGTTTTAGATAAAGTAAAAGACAAAAACAAGCAAGCCGACGTTGCATTGGCGAAAGTACGTTCATGGTATAAGTTGAAGAACTTAGATAATGCTCTCGCTCAAGCTAAGCGGGCGAACAACATTGAACCGTCTCCTGAGGCTAAAGGGTGGATCAAATATTTGACCCAGCTGAGAACGGTAAGCGAAAGTGGAAACGCCTAATCACATATAGTTAGAAGCTAGAAAGCAGATTATCAAGATAAGATAATGAAGGGTGTCATTTGAACGTTCAAATGACACCCTTTTTTGTATTCAATATACTTAAACCTAGGTGCCTGAGCGGTGCGGTTGTTTGACTGAGGTAAGAATAAAGATAAAGAAAATTCAAGTTAAAGGCTGCACATCTCGCCACTGTGTGATCCCGCAATGATCACTCCGCTTTGGTCTACAATCCAGTTAATGGTGCAGTCACGATAGGGGTTTTTGAAAGAATGTTGTATTTTCACCATTCTCGAGTGAGGTTTGAGTTTCTACCCAAGCAAATGTGCGTGACTCCCAAAATGTAACGGCTTGAGAGTGGGGCGTTAAATACAACGCTTGAGCATCTACAATATTGGCACCGATATAACTCTCGATATGTTCGTCAGTACTAACAATCTGGTTAGTGCAAGCGGTGATAAAGATCATAGCAATAGGAATATAAATACGCATTAAAAATCCTTTTTACTGAGTATGACTTGTTCATATATGTAAACATACAATAGCATTATTTAGATTTGTAAATATGTCATTGTCGTTTCTCTATCTTAGCCATGCTTCATGATCACCTTTTTCTGAAAACGTGACTTACCGACGAACAGAAATTTAACTGCCTTGAGTTATCGAAGTGAAGAGTATTTTATCGCGTCTTTTTCAAACTGAACGACTTTCGATCCTACTGATTTCAGTGCTCGTTGATATGCATCAACATCATGGCCGACAATTGATAACGCCGCGTCATAAGGAGATATCGCTTTTCCAGTTGTTCTATTTTATAACCAAGTTGGTCTAATAGATAATCACCGATGCGCCGGTATTATAAAAGACACTAAACCCAAAGTGCCACTTTACCTCTTTTTGAGTCTTGAGGTTCAAGACGGTTCCTCTTCCCTTGTCAAAGCTCAAGCTATCATTTTTATATACCTCTCTAGCGCGCAGCACCGTGATGTATTCTGCTGAGCCTTCGATACGCTCTTGTGACAGAGCCATGTTCTCAACCAGCGAAGTATTGTCATTGAGCATTTGTCTATGTCGAATGGCGACATACTGTTTCAATAGCTCACGAGCTTCCACCTTAGTCAATTTTCTAGGTAGTCCATCAAACAGCTCGGTGAGTATTAACTCGTCTTGGATAATGCTTTTGGTTGTAGGGTAATTGTCAACGTCCTGTCGCCAATTGCTTTTGTTCGCCCAAGAGGTTTGGTAAATGTGGAACACCTCATGAGGCGCAAATAAAAGATCATTGGTAAATGGGTGTTGGTTCTTAGCGACTGCATCGGTGTATTTTTGTGCGTAGTACTTGTGACCATCAATCAGTAAGTCGAAGGTATACAGGTTGTTCGAACCGTTGTTTATCTTAGTTACCGCATCATACATTCCCTTTTTGTATTCATAGATACTCATACCACCAGATTCTGCTGAACCAATCTTGGTCGCACCTTTTAGAACTGACTGAGGATTAATGATGAATGCATTTATAGGCTGATCCTTAGCATTGACACGAATGAGGTAGTGGGGTCTTTTGGCGTAATTATATCCATCCCAGTAATTCAATTTCATGTACTCTCCGACCTGTTTGATCATGGCTTTGTCAGCGACATTTTCAACGCTAGCAACTGCCGTCGATGTCGTGGGTTTAGGTGAACTCGAGCTCGAATTTGAATTACAAGCAGACAGTAGAAGAATACTTACCCCTAACAATAAACTTTTCATGATGACCCTTTATCTAAGCAAATATTGGTTAATACATTAACGGTATTCTCAGGTTCGTTCTGTAATAACTTGTAACTCGGTTACTTACATTAGGAGAACGTAAATAATGTAAATTGAATGCCAATACGAATGATTATCAACTAAATTGTCGCCATAAAATTATAGGTACTGGTTTGTATGTCGTTAAAAAGTAGGGCGGTTCAATCATGGGCTCGTCGACTTCATGTTTATATTTCAATGGCACTCTTGTTTGTTGTTCTCTTCTTTTCAGTGACAGGCATTACCCTTAATCGCCCTGAGTTATTTGAATCCAGCCAACCCAATATCCAACGCTCTACGCTAACGCTTCCCGCGAGTTTGTTTACGCTCCAAGACGGTCGACTGAAAGCCGACGAGTCTGCTTTTGAAAAGTTTTTATTTGAAGAAGCAAACCTATCTGGCGTTCTTCGGGGTTAGACATCTACGCAGAAGTTGAAGACGGTGAGTTGCTCATCGGTGAAGTGTCTATGGACTTCAAAGGACCTGGCTACAACGCTTCTGTGTTTGTCGATGTGACTTCTGAAATGGTGGAAGTCGAAACAACGAATTATGGCGTTATTGCATTGTTGAATGACCTACACAAAGGGCGTAATAGCGGTGAAGTGTGGAAGTGGTTTATCGATATCACTGCGCTGCTGATGATCTTCTTTGTACTGACTGGCGTGTGCTTACTGTTACCTAAGAAAAAGACACTCAATACTTCCATCAAATGGACGGTGTTTGGGTCTGCAATCTCACTTGCTATCTATTTTGTTGCCGTGCCTTAACCCTCCATTAGGTTGATGAGTCTGCTTGATGAATCAGCTCGAAGAACGAACTAAAGGTTAAACGGATTTAAAAGGTTGTTAAACATGAAAAAAATGAATTGGAGTAAGGCTCTTTTGGCTTTGTCTCTTTCTACCTAGCCTTGGAATGGCACAAGCGATTCCTGATACGGCGAAATTGGATGTGAATTTAGAGTTGCCCAAGATTGATACCTCTATGTATGCGCGTCCTTACGTGGCGGTGTGGGTAGAAAACAGTGAACGAAAGTCAGTGAAAACCATTGAGCTTTGGGTCGGTAAAGACGAATGGCTAAAAGACTTACGCAGTTGGTGGAGAAAAGTTGGCCGTTACGATCGTGAACTTGTTGATGCTGTGACTTCTGCAACACGCCCAGCTGGTCAATATCGTTTCGTTTGGGATGGCAAGAGCGACAGCGGTGAAACCCTTGAACAAGGTGAGTACACGGTGCATGTCGAAGTCGTGCGTGAACACGGTGGCCGTAACTACCTTCGCCAAAAAGTATCCCTGACAGATTCAAACGCCTCTTATGAATTAAAAGCAACGGAAGAGACGGGGAAAATTATCTTGAGCTACATTGCAAATAAATTAGCACATCGGATAACACAAGCTGTGCTTTACAAGCGACAGAAAAATCAAAGGTTGGAATCGTAGGCGCCATTGAGCGACACGGTTAAAGATTACAAATAATGGAATTGAACATGATGAAACAGACAAAAATAAAGGCGCTTGCACTTGCAGGTGTAATGGCGTTCGGTCTAGCAGCAACGACGACAGCACAAGCTCACCCTCGTTGGGTTTTGCCTTCTCATTTCACCGTTTCTAAACGGTGGTGACTGGTTAACATTTGATGTGACGGCATCCCACGGTACGTTTGTTTTTGATAAGCCAGCAGGAAGTGATAAAGCATTCGTTATCATGCCTGATGGCCGTAACGAGCGTCCTAACTTCGTTGTAAAAGGCAAGCGTCGCTCAATGTTTGATTTCTATTTTGAGGAAGAAGGTACACACAAAGTAGCAATCAACAACGAACCAACGTACTGGACACAGTACAAAGCGGGTCGTCGTGACACAGTAAAGTGGATTAAAGCGACTAAAGCTGAGCGTGATGCATTATTACCTGAAAAATCACGTGACGTGGTAACTCAAGTCGGTTTCACTCGCGCAGAAAGTTACATCACAGTAGGCAAGCCAACGGATTCAGTTTTCAAAATTGAAGGTAAGCTTCTTGAAATGAAGCCGGTTACACATCCTTCAGACATCGTTGAAGGCGAACCAGTGACATTCCAATTCTTCTACAACGGTGAAATCCAGAAAGACGTGAAAGCGGAAATTACTCGTGAAGGTACGCTTTACCGCAATCACCAAGAGCAGATTGATGTAGTGAGCGATGAAAACGGTGAAATCACGTTTACTCCAGACGTAGCGGGTCGTTACGTAATGAAAGCGAACTACAAAGGTGAGTTGGTTGACAACCCACTGGCAGACAAAGCAAGTACGAATGTGCATCTGACGTTCGAAGCATTGCTTCAATAGTCGGTTTTATCGGGAGAAAGCTCCTGATTATTAGATAAAAAAAGACAAGGGCTCATTAGAGCCCTTTAACGGTCAGTATACCACTAAAATTTGTAACGTGGCGAGGGTACGAACGATGAAAATAACAATAAAAGCAAACACCATAATTGCCCCGTGCTTGGCTCTGGGGCTTGGTTTTGCGGCATTACCTGCGCAAGCACACTTCCCATTGATGAGCTGTTGGTTTGAAGGCAAAACGGTTGCCTGTGAGGCGGGTTACTCTGATGGTAGTAAAGCGATAGATTACGCAGTCGCGATGTACGACTACGAAGATAACTTGATAGCGAAAGAGATGACGGATAAACGCTCTATTGTCGAATTTCCAAACCCAAATTCTGAGTTTTACCTTGTGTTTGATTCAGGTCACGAGTTTCCTGTTGAAGTCGACGTTGTAGAGATCAAAGAAAAATGATGATTCAAAGTGTACGCGCTGACACAGGCGGAAGAGAGGGCAAGTGGGTTGGCCTAATCATTATATTCATCCTTTGTTTTGCGACGGTTGCTATTCCGTTTAATCAAGCAGAATCTCATATCGAAGTGACCCTTGATCACCAAGTCTTAGTGACTGATGTTGAACAAGAAAACTTGGCGATGCTGTCAGAACTCCGTTTAGCTCATGAAGAGATTCGTGATCTTCGCATGGACTTAGACGGCGAATGGCCAAGTGTTGTGTCACTTAAAGATGAATGGGTTGCGCCATTTGTTGAAGACCAGAGTTGGAAGCGCAAAGGTTCGCATGCTTGGCTATTGGACGAGCGTGGTTATTACTTTTCTACGCCAAGTGAATATGCGACACCAAGTGAAGATACTGCACCAAGTGAACAAGCTACGCCAAACACTCATGGCTTCGCGGACTCCTTTATTTTGAACGCGAACAGTGTTTCTCCGGAAATCTGGATTTTCTTTGGTGGTGTCGCAAGCCAACCTACTCAATTTGATGAAAATACATTGGAATCTGCAGGCTGGAAACTGGTGGTGAACGAGTCAGAAGTATCTGAACAACATGACGCTGCTTCTCATTAAGCAATGTTTCAAACCTTAGGTTCTCATCAGCAATATGTTCAAAAAGAAGATGTTCACAAAATCAAAAAGCTTACGGACTAATCAGCTCATTGACCATAAGTTCACAAATAATAAGAGATTTACTATGCGATTCATGACTCTATTGATGTCGTTAATGGCGGTGCTATCGACACCCAATGCATTGGCAAAAGAATACACAGTCGACAGCGACAAGTTGACGATAGGTATTACCCTACAGCCTTACTATAGCTACGTAAAAGCTGTGGTAGGTGACAAAGTGAACATCCTTCCTTTGGTTGATGCTGGCTTTAACCCGCATAACTACTTACCACAACCGAATGACTTGAAGAGATTGAGCCAGATGGATGCAATCGTGGTAAACGGTATTGGCCACGATGACTTCGCATTAAAAGTCATTTCAGCTGCGCAACGTGATGATTTAATGGTTATTGAAGCGAACAAAGAAGTACCTCTACTTCCTGCATTAGGCCAGTCTGTTGGCCAAGGCGCGGTGAACCCACATACGTTTGTTGGACTTTCTACAACAATCCAAAAGGTGTACACCATTGCGAGTGAAGTCTCTAAGCTCGACCCAGACAACGCCACGTTTTATCGCAAGAACGCACGTAAGTACGCCAAGCAATTTCGATTTATGAAACGTGATGCGATGTTGTCATTAGGTGAACTCGATACATCAGGTATGAAAGTGGCGACCACGCACAATGCTTATGGTTATATCCTTCAAGAGTTTGGTGTGGATGTCGCGGCGGTGATTGAGCACACACGGTGTTGAACCAAGTGCGAGCCAACTAAGATACGAGAGAAAAATCCGCGCATCGGGCATTGATGTTCTGTTCTAAGAGCTAAACATGCCAAATCGCTTTGTTGACACGATTGAAGCAGAAACAGGCGTTCAGCTTTACCGGTTCTCTCACATGACGCACGGTGAGTATCAAGACGATAAGGTAGAAGTTGAGATGAAGAAGAACTTAGAAACGTTAATCGAAGCCATGAAATTTGCTGCGGCTAACCTGACTAAAAGCGGGAAGGCGTAATGCAAGGTCCATCGATTTCAATCAACCAACTCGGTCTGCAATACGACAACAACGTGATTCTTGACGATATCACGCTAGATCTTAAAGCGGGTGAGTGCCATGTGATCATGGGGCCAAAACGGCGGTGGCAAAACCTCTTTGCTGCGTTCAGTTCTTGGTTTGACGCCTTTTTCTGGTCAAATCAATATTCATTGGCCAGAAAAGCCAAGCATTGGTTACGTTCCTCAAAAAGCGACCTTCGAATCGAGCTTACCTCTGACGGTAATGGATTTCGTCCTGCTTAACCAAACTCGAATTCCGCTGTTTTGGCGTCGTAAGTCCAAGCAATTGGATCTTGCATTAGCACAACTCGATCGTGTTGGTATGGCGACTCGTAGCGACCGCCGTATGGGACAGCTATCGGGTGTGAGCAGCAACGTGTGTTGTTTGCACAAGCGTTATTGGATAACCCAAGCTTACTAGTGTTGGACGAACCGACTACTGGTATGGATGAGCAGGGCGTTCGTTATCTTGAATCTCTAATTCGTGAATGTGTTGATGAAGGCCGCACGATTTTGCTGTTCACCACGATGTCACCGCAGTGCGTCGCCTTGAAGCCAATGTACATGTGTGAATCGATTCTTGGTTGATAGTGGTCCACATGAACAAGTACTGCATCCAAGTAAAATTGAAAGCTTATTCCAGCATTACAGTAGTGGTGCAGCCATCGCTAAATCGAAGGAGGTTGCGTAATGGAATGGTTACGACAACTTGCCATTAGTGGCGTTGAAGCGGGTTGGTTATCTGACAGTTTCATGTATGCGTTCATGGTGAATGCGCTGGTTGCTGCATTGTTACTGGGGCCGTTACTAGGTGGCCTGGGTACTTTGGTGATTGCCAAGCGTCTGGCTTTCTTTTCTGAAGCCGTCGGCCACGCGGCTTTAACTGGTATCGCTATCGGTGTTCTGCTTGGTGAGCCACCAGAAAACCCAATTATTGGCTTGTTTAGCTTCTGTATGATCTTTGCTTTGCTTCTTCACTTCGTAAGAAACAGAACCAACGTACATACGATACCTTAGTCGGCGTTTTCCTTGCGCTTGCGTTAGCGGTTGGCGCGGCATTGTTGATGTACGTGGCACGTAAGATCAATATCCACATGCTTGAGAACGTGTTGTTTGGTTCGATTCTTACGGTAACAGACCAAGATTTAGCAATTCTCGCAGGCAGTTGCGCGATCATCATTTTACTCTTGATACCGACGTTCAACCGCATTCTTCTGACTTGTATCAGCCCTGATATTGCCAAGGTGCGTGGCTATAACACCAGCTTCTACGACTACCTGTTTGTCATGATGATCACTCTAGTGACGATTGCAGCGGTGAAAATAGTGGGTGCGGTTCTGGTTGGCGCGTTATTGCTGATCCCTGGTGCTACGGCGCGATTGCTAACTAAGCGCATGGGCAGCTTTGTTTTACTGTCCGCGTTACTGGCAACCATCGCGTGTTTGGTTGGGACTGTGTTGCCTATGGAATTAAAACTTCCAGTGCCATCAGGCGCTTCAATCATCATCGTTTCTGCAACGTTTTTCTTAGCGGCAACGCTATACCGAATTGTAAGAAAGGCATAATCATGACTTCTTTAATGAATCGTATTTCAAGTTCACTAAAAGCAACGGCTCAAGTGAGTGCAGTCAGTATGTTGTTAGGTGCTTCAATGGTGTCTTTCAACGTAAATGCAGAGGATATCCTAACCAGTACACCTGTGACTTATGCTTTGGCGACAGAGCTAACCAAAGGCACCGACATTACGACCGAATACCTACCACCAAAACGCTACGGTATAGATCGCCTACCTAACTGGTTTGGCACTAAGGGTGAAAGCAAGGTACTTAAGTCAGGAGAGAAGGCGACCGTTGCGTTAACGCTGTCATCCATTTGGCAAGCGGATCCTACATTTGTATACGCAAGGCAAGGCAACATCCGTTTGGTTGAGGTGGATGCCGCTCAAGCGATTACACCGCGCGCGCAAGGTGTTGCCGCGTTGACGCTATCGAGTGGTGATGTGTCTAAGTTCGCGTGGTTAAACCCAACTAACTTAACGCGCATGGCGGCAATCGTGGCTGACGACTTTAAGTTATTGTGGCCAGCGCAAGCAGAGACGATTGATAGCAACCTACAACGTGTGATGTTGGATGTGCGTGAACTGATTAACAAGCAACAAGCGGTATTATTGGATAACGACGTAGATTCAGTATTGTTGCTTTCAGAAAGCTTGGAAGATTTTGCTTCTGGTAGCCAACTGTTTGTTGAAGCACGTATGTTCAAAGCTGAACTGGAATGGACAGAACAAGACAAGGCCAAACTCAAAGCGATGTTTTGAAGATGACGCGCTATGGTTAGTTACAGCGAAAAAGCCAAGTAACTTGATTAAATCATTGGTACCGAATGAGCGTATCTTAGTGGTGGATTCTGTTGACCGTTGGGGTAGAGCAGGGATTAATGCAAAAGCGCCGTTCGCACGTTGGGAAGTTAAACCATTCAAAGGTTAATTGAATAGCTAAGTCGCTAGGTTAATACGGTAGGATCAAAAAAGCAGCCCAAATAGAGGCTGCTTTTTTGTTCTTGTTCGTTGCCTCTGGTCAGAGTGCCTGGCAAGAATACTGCGAGTTTAAAACTTACTCTGCAGCTTTTTTTTCTTTAGTTTCGACACCAGCTTCTTCGGCTTCAACCGTTGCTTCTACTGAACCTTCAGCTTGCTCTAGAGCGGCTTTCGCTTGTTCTTCAGCTTCCATTTTTGCGCGATCAGCTTTAGAAATATAGCGAGGCTTGTTGCTACCATGCAGTTTAGAATTCGCCTGTTTCTGTCTTTTCTTTAGAATTTGATTGATTTTTTTCTTACGGTTCATTGCTGCATAGCCTTGTATTTAGTTTATGCGGTGGAGGATAATCATTTTAGATCTAGAACTCAACCTGTACGGTCTCTCATTAGGTAATTAATCATGTTCCAACATTCCAAACGAATGGCTTTGATGATTATAAGCAATGGAATTTGGAGCAGAAAGAGTACGCACCTGAGTATGCCGCATCGATCGCGGGTATTGATGTGGAGAAGATCCACAAAGCCGCTGAGATGTTGGCAATGCCAGTCAACGGTCAACGAGTTAAAGCCTCAATTGGTATCGAGAAGGGCTTTTATTGGTCGAATAATACCGGCAATACCAACGCCATTGCCTCTCTTGCAACGATAATCGGTACTGGTGGCCGAGAAGGGCGTGTGATTGGTCGATTTGGTGGGCATCAACGTGGTGGACTAGCCGGTGGCAAACTACCAAGGAATAAGTCACCTGAAAAAGTAGCAGGTAGGCGCAGGCGCTCAATAGACACCGATAGATATCTCTATTCCGGGCATACCCGTATGGCCCATGTCATTGGTACAACATGGATTCAAGCTATGTGTAGCAGCTATGGGTTGAAAGAGAAATTTACTGACTTAACGACACGTAATCCTCACCAAGCTACGCGACGTGATAAACAGCACATTATAGATACACTCAAAAAGCGTGCAGATTCCGGTGGAATGGTTGTCATCAATCAAGATATTTATTTACGCGATCCTATTGGTAAACAATTCGCTGATATCATCTTTCCGGCCGCGACTTGGGGGAAGAGGATTTCATGCGCGCTAATGGTGAGCGTCGTCTACGTCTTTACCAAAAGTTCGCTGATGCGCCGGGTCAGGCTAAGCCGGACTGGTGGATTGTTGCTCAAATGGCTTCGCGAATGGGGTACGACGGGTTTGATTGGCAAAACTCAAATGACGTAGCTGAAGAGTCATCACGATTTAGCCGTGGTAGCCGTAAAGATTTCAATATGATTAAAGTCGCAGCACATGCTGAAGGTAAAACGCTTCATCAAAAGCTCGCTGAATTTGGTACTGAAGGGATCCAAGGGCCTGTTTTTTATAACTATGATACCAAAAAGCTGATTGGCACTAAGCGCCTACATGACACTGAAATGAGTTGGGATGATCTGGTCGATAAAGGGCTGCAAGATGGCCCTCAAGGCGCCAATATTATGCGCAAACAGCTCACTCAATTTAATAGTCAGACGGGGAAGGTCAATCTTCAAAAAACATCCTTGGGATCTGTTTAGTGATTTTCATCGTTGGCTTACCCCAAAAAAGGACGAGTTATGGTTTTCGAATGGTCGTATTAACGAAATTTGGCAGTCAGGGTTTGATGATACCGAGCGCAGGCCTTACATCACTCATCGCTGGCCTGAAAACTGGATTGAAGTTCACCCAGAAGATGCGGAAAAGCGGGGCATAGAAGCCGGAGATGAAGTGCTTGTGTACTCGGAGCGGGTGGCCAATTTTAAAGATACGATTCTGGGTGTCGAGTCGGACGATTTTCAGTTTAGTAACCTAATGAAAAATGGTCACATTCAACTGGATTACGCGGAGATTAAAGCCGTTGCGATTGTCACCTCAGCCACGAAAAAAGGTGTGTTGTATTGCAATATGATGGACATGAAGAACCCAGCGAATGCTTTAACAACAAGGGTAGTTGACCAAATCAGTGGTAACTACAACTACAAAATGGGCGTCGCCAAAAATAAAGAAAATTGGTGAATCAAAATATAAGCGTGAGTTTGAAGGGTTCTCCTTTGCACCACGTAACATTGTGTAAGGGAAGTTTATGTTTGGCGTATTATTGGTTTTGCATGTATTGGCTGCCACCATTTGGACGGGAGGGCACATTATTCTCAGCGTCGTTATCCTTCCTAAAGTCTTGAAACACCGTTCTCCAGAAATGTTATTGGAATTCGAGCAAGGGTACGAAAAAGTGGGAATGCCTGCTTTGGTGATTCAAGTGGTGACCGGGTTGATGCTCGCTTATCATATGTTGCCGGACGTTAGCTTATGGTTTGATATGTCGATTCCATTGGCTCATGGCATTGCTGCTAAGTTGACGTTGCTGTCTCTGACGGTATTGCTAGCCCTAGACGCACGCTTTCGTGTGATTCCAAATCTATCGAAGGACAACTTGGTTGATATGGCACTGCACATTGTTCCTGTGACTATTATTTCAATTTTGTTTGTGGTTGTCGGAGTTTCATTCAGAACGGGGTGGCTAGTTTGATATGTTTGTACGTTTAGTGCGGAACATTTGACCATGTCTAAGTAGATAACAATAAACAGCGCTAATTCGGCGCTGTTTATTGTTACTGACTCCCGAAAACCGTTTTCAGACAGGCATTCCTATCACACATCAACAGAGAGCTGATGCTTCAAGACAGGGACAAAGGTTATTGAATTTTTTGCTCTGCTTGATCGAGCAAGCCTTGCATCTTTTTCTGAGCTCTGCGACTTACACGTTTTTTGGCCGCATTGCGAGCTTCCTCTAAGTTAACACTGGGATCACCGACAACCACAAGTGCCACCATTCCGTGTCGGTGGTGCACTTTACATTTGATTCCGTACACACCTGGCTTATCAAAAGTGACTTCCTGAGCGTTTGAACCGGATTCATAAGAGGCTTTGCGCCATCAGGAAGCATCCCTTGAATGCTATGGGCAGTATGAGAGCCAACAGTCCCTTTAAAAAGCACCTTATCCCCAGGTTCGATTTCTACGTAATCAGGAATGAATTGATACATCTTGTCGATGTTTTCAGAATTCATGTCCATCACTTGTTTGATGACTTTTGTTTCGGCAAACGCAGGAGCTGCAATAATAGATAGGATTAGTAAAAGTACGCGCATCGTATTCACTCTCTTAAATAAGAATTATTTTCAATGATGCTAATTTATTCAGAGTTTGGTTGGAAGTTGATTTTTACATCACGCATATCATCAAAAGGGTTCTTGTGTTAGATCAAGCAAACTAACCGATGACCAAAGCTATAAACGGAGTTGATCTCGGCATTAAAAGGGCGAAAAGCTTTGTTTACATTCCGAATAGGTAGGAGTGGTTTTCACAATTACACATAGTTTTTCACGCAAACGGTGTTCTACATGTATTTATAGGCATCTATATATATTTATAAGAACCCAAATGAAAATGATTGTCATTTACTTACGTTATTGGTAACCTATTGTGAAACTTTACAACATCCCGCTAAATGCACTAAAGTGTATATAAACCCCGCTAGACCCTATCTAAACTGTGGTTATTCGTTTGCTTTGCTCGATAATTAAGCATATCTACCTCTTTTGTTCTACCCCTTTAGGGTAGTTTGTTTTCGTAATTGATTTACATCATATTTTCATTTTCTTTCATAATTCATTATTCGCTCAGTTAAGAAATATATAACCTTCAGGAATTCTTATGAGCAAGATGAAGCTAGTCGTAATCGGTAACGGGATGGTCGGTCATCGCTATATCGAAGATTTAGTCGAGAAGACAGATGTTGCAAACATGGACATCACGGTGTTCTGTGAAGAACCACGTGTTGCGTATGACCGTGTGCACCTTTCTTCTTACTTTTCACACCACACTGCAGATGAACTTTCTTTAGTAAAAGAAGGCTTCTACGAGAAACACGGCATCAACATGCTGATCGGTGAACGTGCTATCAACGTTAACCGTGAAAAGAAAACAGTTTACTCAAGCACGGGTCGCGAAATTCAATACGACAAACTTGTTCTTGCTACTGGTCTTTCCCGTTTGTTCCGCCAATCAAAGGCCACGAAGGTAAAGACTGTTTTGTTTACCGCACAATCGAAGATTTGAAAGCGATTGAAGCAACTGCTAAGAATTCTAAATCTGGTGTTGTAGTCGGTGGTGGTTTACTTGGTCTTGAAGCGGCTGGTGCATTGAAAGCATTAGGTGTGACGACTCACGTTGTAGAGTTTGCTCCCAAGCTTATGGCAGAGCAGCTTGATCTTGCTGGTAATCAACTTCGTCAAAAAATCGAACGTATGGGCGTAAACGTTCATACAAGTAAGAACACGCTTGAAATTGCTCCTGAAGGCACTGAAGCTCGTAACGTAATGCGTTTTGCAGACGGTACAGAGCTAGAAACTGATTTCATCGTATTCTCTGCTGGTATTCGCCCACAAGACAAACTTGCTCGTCAAATGGGCCTAGGTATTGCGCCTCGCGGTGGTATCGAGATTAACGATCACTGTCAAACGACAGACAAAGATATCTACGCTATCGGTGAGTGTGCATCTTGGAACCAAACGTTCTATGGTCTAGTGGCTCCTGGTTACAAAATGGCGACCGTTGCGGTTGACCACGTTGTTGGTAACGAAAGCACATTTGAAGGTGCAGACATGTCTGCGAAGCTTAAGCTTCTTGGCGTGAAAGTAGGTTCTATCGGTGATGCTAACGGCCGCACTCCAGGTTGTAAGAGCTACGTTTACCAAAACGAAGAACAAGAAATTTACAAGCGACTAATCGTTTCTGAAGACAACAAGAAGCTGCTTGGCGCGGTAATGGTCGGTGATACGTCTGACTATGGTGATCTTCTTCAGTTAATGCTGAATGAAATCGACCTGCCAGAGCATCCAGATGCATTGATTCTTCCTGCTCACGCGGGTGCTGAAAAGCCAACACTTGGCGCTGACTCATTACCGGAAACTGCCGTTATCTGTTCTTGTTTCGACGTAACCAAAGGCAAGATCGCTCAAGCGGTCGCTGAAGGTCACCATACCATTGGTGATATCAAAGCAGTCACTGGCGCAGGTACAGGTTGTGGTGGTTGTATTCCACTTGTAACTTCTGTGCTAAACGCTGAACTTGCAAAAGCGGGTGTAGAAGTGAAGAACGACGTATGTGAGCACTTTGCTTACTCTCGCCAAGAGCTTTTCCACTTGATTCGTATCGAAGAAATCAAAACATTCGATGAGTTACTAGAGAAATACGGTAAAGGCTACGGCTGTGAAGTATGTAAGCCTCTAGCGGGTTCTATTCTTGCTTCTTGCTGGGGTGAGCACATCCTTAAGCCTGAGCTAGTGAAACTGCATGACCAACGATAACTTCCTAGGTAACATCCAAAAAGACGGTACTTACTCTGTTATCCCTCGTATGGCAGGTGGTGAAGTAACGCCTCAAGCACTAAGCGTTCTGGCGGATGTAGCGGCTGAATACAACCTGTACACCAAGATCACAGGTGCACAGCGTATCGGTCTATTCGGTGCTCAAAAAGATGACTTACCAGCAATCTGGAAGAAGTTAGTTGCTGCGGGCTACGAAACAGGTCAAGCGTACGCGAAGGCGCTACGTATGGCTAAGACATGTGTCGGTTCAACTTGGTGTCGTTACGGCGTTCAAGATTCAGTTGGCCTAGGTGTGATGATCGAGAACCGTTACAAAGGCATCCGTACTCCTCATAAGATGAAGTTTGGTGTGTCTGGCTGTACTCGTGAGTGTGCTGAAGCTCAAGGTAAAGATTTAGGTATTATCGCGACTGACGCAGGTTGGAACATGTACGTATGTGGTAACGGTGGTATGAAACCTCGTCACGCAGACTTACTGGCAAGCGACCTAGACCAAGAAACGCTGATCAAATACATCGACCGTTTCATGATGTTCTACATCCGCACGGCTGCGCCACTACAACGTACTTCGGTATGGATGGACAACCTAGAAGGCGGTGTCGATTACCTACGTGAAGTGATTGTAGACAACAAGCTTGGCATCAATGACCAACTTGAAGCGGACGTAGCTGGCCTTGTGGGTAACTTTGCTTGTGAGTGGACTGACACTATCAACGACGAAGCTCAACTTAAGCGCTTCTCACACTTCATCAATGCTGATGACCGTGATGAAAACGTTGTGTTTGTTGACGATGGCCGTGAACAACACCGCCCAGCAACATTCACAGAAAAACACCCAGAAGCGAAGGGCGACATCCTTCACGTTGAACTGGTTTAATTGGGAGACGACATCATGGCATTTACCAAAGTTTGTAAGATCGAAGACATTATTCCAGGTACCGGTGTTTGTGCGTTGGTTGGTGGTGAGCAAGTTGCTATTTTCCGCCCAACTAAAGCCGAAGAAGTGTTCGCTATTAGTAACACTGACCCGTTTTTTCAATCAAACGTTTTATCTCGCGGTTTAACGGTTGAGCACAAAGGTGAGCTTTGGGGGCAAGCCCACTTAAGAAGCAACGCTTTAACCTAGCAACAGGTGTGTGCATGGAAGACGAGAGCTTCAGTGTAAAAGCGTATAAAGCTCGCGTTACTAAAGGTGCTGTAGAAGTTTCAGCTTAACGGTTTGCTTAAAAAGATCTGATAGATCAAGGGTTCTAGTTATCGACATTGCCTTAATTCGGCAACTAGAACCTTTTCCTATCCGATTTCAACTTTTAATTTTAACTTTTTAAGGACAATCTTATGTCTACTGATTTTAAACCAGCAGAATTCGTTCAAACGATGATCGATGTAGGTGAAGCGAAAACCAAAACGGGTACTCGTGATCTTCTGATTCGAAGCACTATGGCTGGTATCATCCTTTCTCTTGCTGTTGTTGTGGCTATCACTACTATTGTGCAAACAGGTATCGGTATTGTTGGTGCACTTGTGTTCCCTGTGGGCTTCGTCATTTTGAGTGTGATGGGTTACGACCTAGTAACGGGTGTATTTGGTCTTGCTCCGCTTGCGAAATTCGATAACCGCCCAGGCATTACTTGGGGTCGTATCCTACGTGTTGGGGTCTTGTTGGTCTTGGTAACCTTATCGGTTCTTTAATTGTTGCAGTGTTAGTCGCAATTTCACTTACAGGTAACTTCTCTTTAGAACCAAACGCTGTTGCTCAAAAGTTCATTGCTGTTTCTACAGGTCGTAGCCTAGGGTTTGAAAACATGGGCATGGACGGCTGGATCACATGTTTCGTGCGCGGCATCTTCTGTAACCTAATGGTTTGTCTAGGTGTGATTGGTAACATGACAGCACGTACAGTCTCTGGCCGTGTCGCAATGATGTGGTTCCCAATCTTCATCTTCTTCGCACTTGTATTTGAGCACACAGTGGTAAACATGTTCCTATTCCCACTGGGTATGATTCTTGGCGCTGACTTCGGTATCGCGACATGGTTGAACTTCAACCTTATCCCAACAATCTTAGGTAACATCGTTGGTGGCCTACTGTTAACGTGTGTTCCTCTATACCTGACTCATGCTAAAACAGCTCCTTCTCTAGGCGCGAAGTAATACGGTAAACGTAAGTTAGTATGAGATTGAAAGCCCCAACAACGTGTTTGGGGCTTTTTTAGTTTGAAAGCTGTCAGTGTATTCTCGGGCAGACAAACTCTTAGCTATCACAAACTCTTAGTTATCATAGATGGGTTGTTTGTTATTGAGCAAAGCATCCGCAATAGATTGTTTTGTTATAATTATTTCTATCTTCGTTAGTATTTAGACTGAATATTTATTTCAACACCTGATAGTCTAAGAGGTAAGGATTTTGATAAGTCATATGAATACAGTGACTTATCACATAGATTGAAGCTTGAGATAAAACAAGCAAACCTTCGGAGCGCAGAATGTCAGAAGTATCGTCATCGAATGTTAAAGAAGTAAGCAATGGATTTGTTTCATTGGTAGGTGCAGGTCCGGGCGACCCAGACCTACTTACACTAAAAGCCGCACGAGTGATTCAACAAGCAGACGTGTTGGTTTATGACCGCTTGGTATCAAAAGATATTTTGGCGATGGCTAACCCAGAAGCAGAAATGCTGTATGTGGGTAAAAAGCTTGATCATCATTGCGTACCACAAGATCAGATCAACCAACTGTTGGTGATCAAAGCACAAGAAAACAAGCACGTTGTGCGTCTAAAAGGTGGTGACTCGTTTATCTTTGGCCGTGGTGGCGAAGAGTGCGAAACGTTGGCCGAGAATGACGTGAGATTTGAAGTGATTCCAGGCATCACAGCAGCTGCAGCGCAACTGCTTATGCGGGCATTCCGTTGACGCACCGTGATCACGCGCAAAGCGTGCAGTTTATTACAGGTCACTTGAAGAAAGATGGCGAAGATATTGACTGGCGTTCTCTTGCTCAACACAATCACACGATCGTGTTTTACATGGGCTTGAAAGAGAGTCCGAATATTCAAAAGAATTTACTCGATAACGGTATGCGAGAAGACATGCCTGTTGCGATTATCGAAAACGGCACTCGCCAAGATCAGAAAGTGTTTCGAGGTGGGTTGCGTGACCTAGCTGACCTTGCTAGCGCTGCCAAAAGCCCGGCATTTATTGTGGTTGGAAGTGTTGCTCAGCTTCATGAAAAAACTGGCTTGGTTTAACAAGCAAGCATAATCGATTGATGATCAAGCTTAGCTTGTTAGCTTGGTTGATCGTTGATCGTTGATGCTTGATGGTTAACCAAAGGCTTAGCTGACTAAGAATCAAATACTGCAGCGGCTACTCTGTCGCTGCATTTCTTGTTGGGCCATGGGCATTTCGTCAATAATATTGGTGATTAAACGCCAATCGGTTTTACCACTCCACCTGTGTTTCTCTTTCCCGTCTTTACCAATCAACACGGCAGTGTGTGAACCTTTGGGTATTCCATAACTGTTAGTCACTGCATCCAAATTAAACTCTTCAACTAACCATGCAGGCACGGTGTAGCCGCTTTCGGCGATGACCATGATAACAACGTCTCGTTCGTCCAATTGACAATTGTTAATCAAGACTTCATTGAGAAACTCTTTTACGATCGAATCTTCTGTTGGTGCGAAATAAATGACACTGCGGTGAGGCAGCGCTTTCGAATGAGAGTAGGCTGGGTAGGCGTGTAACGGGTTGACTGACAGAATCATAAACATAACCGTGCTTGTTATTAGAGCGTTCAGTGGTTTGGAAATTGCGTTTTTTATCGTTGACTTAATTATCGCTGACTTAGTTATGGCAGCGTTAGTTATCGCCGCGCAGCAACGTGTCAATACTGAGTCAAAGGTGTCGCTGCCAAGGCATGATCTGATAATTTGTTGGTACTGCATGTTCCACCTTCCTTGATAAACTCAGACAAGATCATAAGTTAATGACAACTACTTTAAGTTAACAATAGCTACGTTCAGCCAATAATAACTACGTTCAGCCAATAATAACTACGCTAAGCCAATAACAACTACGTTAAGCATAGCTAATGAGTTCATTTTTATTAAAGAAAGCGACTCGCATTTTAGAAGTGAATAGAATAGGGTATACGGAAAATCTAAAGGTATGAATTTATGGAAAACATAGCAATTTTGGTCGACGTTCAGAACGTTTACTATACAACACGCGATAAATACCGTTCTAACTTCGACTATAACCAGTTTTGGTATGTTGCCACGGAAGGACGTAACGTTGTCGAAGCCAATGCTTACGCAATCTCAAGCCAAGATCCTAAACAGCGCCAATTCCACCATATCCTTCGTGGTGTTGGTTTTAATGTGAAGCTAAAACCGTTTATTCAGCGTCGTGATGGTAGCGCCAAAGGGGATTGGGGATGTCGGTATCGCGTTAGATGCGATAGAGCTTGCTGAGACGGTTGATACGATTGTTTTGGTATCAGGAGACGGTGATTTTGAAATCTTGGTAGAGCGAATCAAAGAGCGCTTTGGAAAACCTGTTGAAGTGTATGGCGTTCCTGGGTTAACAGCTCAAAATCTTATCGATTCTGCCTCAAAATTTGTACCGATTGAAAAAGATTTCCTTCTATAGATAAAATCTCGCACTTTATAATTGAAATCAATAATAACGATAATTAGAATGCAAACAGTTCTTATTTATCGGTGTGTGAAATGTCACGTGTTTTAGTTGTTGATGATGATATTCAGTTGTGTGAACTACTGGGTGAAGTATTGGAAAATGAGGGGTATCACGTTGATACCGTTCATTGCGGTGAATCCGCTCTAGAGTTTATTCAATCGAATCCTGTTGATTTGGTTTTACTCGATGTGATGCTCCCCAATTTAAGTGGTTTTCAAGTCGCAAGACGTATTTGTCAGCGTTTTGCTACTCCTATCCTTATGCTAACCGCGCTTAATGACGATGCCTCTATGCTAGATGGCTATCAAGCGGGTGCAGATCAGTACATCGCTAAGCCTTTCAATGTACCTGAACTCCTAACTCGAATTAAGGTGATCTTGCGACGAGTTGGGTTTGAGCGCCAAAGACAGTCAATGGCTTCATCAAATCAAGGCTTGTGCGAGCAACTTACCCGTTTACCTTTAACGGGCACTGAAAAAGAGCTGCTTGATTATTTGATCAAAAATGATGGCATCGTTGTTTCAAAATCTGACTTACAAGTACATGTGTTGAAAAAAGAGCTTTGCCCCTTCGATCGTAATTTAGATATGCATATCAGCAATATACGTCGAAAATTGGTGCAGGCTGGCTTATCAAAGCAACATATTAAAACTGTGCGTGGTCAAGGCTACAGCTACCTAGAGTCGGTAGGAGTATGAGTGCCAGGTTGTTACGGTGTCCTGATTTCGTTATCAAGCGTAAGGATGGCTTAACGTTTCAGCTGTTCAGTTGCCTGACCGTGATCTTAGTCAGCATACTCATCCTTCAAGGTGTTGCAGAAAGAGCGCTGATGAAAGCCTTATTGAAGGTTCCTGAGTCCGTAAAAGCTGAAATGTTGGATTTGGCTTATCAAGCTAATGTATTGATCGAAGAAGGGGACATGGATGAGCTTGCCGACTGGGGCAATGCCCAACATTATTATTTATTCATTATCGATGAAAACAACCGACCGATTACCCACCGACACATGCATCCGCATTTCGAATTTAAGTTGCAGTACCTGCGTACATTAGATCATCAACTCAGTGATCGTGTGAGTAAGCCTATCTTCGGCTTGCCACTTGATAACGGCAATACCCTCGTAATTCAACTACCAGGCCAGTTTCATCCAGCAAAGTCCTTTGCACCGTATTCCTATGCGCTGAAAGCTGTGATTGCTTTGATCGTTTTATCGCTGTTTTCCATTATTATGGCGAAAAGCCTGCAGCAGCCACTCGATCGTTTAAGGGAGGCCAGTCGAAGGCTCGCACAAGGGGACTTTTCAGTGAGTGTGGTGTCTGAATTGGATTCAACTACACGTGAATTCAATGAGCTTGCCAATGATTTTGACCATATGACCTTTGAGATTAAGTCTCTGGCTGAAAAGCAGCGTCGTTTGATTCGTGATGTCTCACATGAGCTACGAACACCGTTAGCAAGGCAGAATCTCGCACTGCATTTATTACGCAGCAAAGTCGATGAAAAAAGTATGGGTTTACTCGAACGAATGGAAAGCGAAACGGAAGAGATGAATAAGCTGGTGGGTGAAATTCTTGAATTCAGCCGCCTAGAAACCTCTCGTTATGATTCTAAGTTAACTCCAATGCATTTAGAGCATTATTGCTCGATGCTGATTGCGCAGTTACAAAACGACTTAAAGCCTAATCAAACTCTGATTTGTGATTTGGAAATCGCGACATCAATGGTCAATGTTGATGAGAGACTACTCTTAAGAGTGATAAGCAACATTATTGGAAATGCGATTAAATACGCAGGGGACGATGCGAATATTGTCGTTAAGACCTACGGGCAGGTCAGTGATATACGTTATAGTGTCATTTCTGTGGAGGATGATGGTGAAGGGATTCCAGAGAACAAGCTTGCCGATATTTTTGATCCGTTTACTCGCATCGAGTCAGCTCGAGATAAACAATCTGGTGGTTACGGTCTTGGGCTCGCGATCGTCAAGGAAGCCATGGGAGTGATGAATGGGCATGTTACCGCTGAGAACAGAGAAGGTGGGGGGCTGAGAGTGAATCTTATGTTTCCAATCGTAGGTTAGCTTCCTGCTGTTATCTGTCGTGCTCCATATATAACTATGACTGAAAGCGTGCTGAGAAACATTGCTGAGAAATATAGCTAAGTAATATAGGTTAAAAACATAGCCCAATAAAAAACGCCACTGCATCAGCAGTGGCGTTTTTGTTTTTGCGCTTTGCATTATCAGCTAAGGCACAGCCATTAATTGCGCCTTGGCTTGAAAGTAAGAGCACCAGAGAAGCTAGATTATGCCTGTTGGCGTGCTAGCTTTACTTCTTCTTCTTTCTCACCGGCTGCTGGGTCATTGAAGCGAGCTTCGTCAAAAGAACCTTCAGACTTCGCCACAATGATAGTTACGGCGCTATCACCTGTGATGTTTACTGCGGTACGAATCATATCAAGAAGACGGTCAACACCCATGATTAGAGCGATACCTTCAAGCGGTAGACCAACTTGGTTCAATACCATTGCTAGCATAACAAGACCAACACCAGGAACACCTGCAGTACCAACAGACGCCAATGTCGCTGTTAGGATAACCATCAAGTAGTCACCCATAGTAAGGTCAATGTTGTAGGCTTGGGCGATAAACGCCGTTGCAACTCCCTGCATGATAGCAGTACCGTCCATGTTGACAGTTGCGCCTAGTGGAACTGTGAACGAAGCGACTTTGTTGTCTACGCCCATGCGGTTTTTAGCCGTTTCCATTGTCACTGGAATCGTTGCGTTTGAAGATGCAGTTGAGAATGCAAACATGATTGCATCTTCCATCTTACGTAGGAACGTAATTGGGCTAAGGCCAGTGAATCCTTTAAGCATCGCACTGTAAGTTACCAAACCGTGTAACAGCAGGGTACCAGCAAGCACTAAGAAGTATTCTGCAAGGTTCCAGATAGCGCCCAAGCCAAGGCCTGAGAACAGTTTAGCCATCAAGAAGAACACGCCGTAAGGAGCAAGGTTCATCAGCAGCGCAACCAGCTTCATGATTACTTCGTTCAAATCAGAGAAAACCGCAGCGATACGCTCACCGGGTTTACCTGCAGCACTGATCGCGATACCAAACAATACTGCAAATACGATAACTTGTAGCGTTTTGCCCTCAGCCATCGCCTGAATAGGGTTGGTCGGGAACATATCGATGATGACTTGTCCCAAAGAAGGGGCATCCGCTGATTTGAAAGAACTCGCCGCCGTAAGATCCGCACCAGCCCCTGGTTGGAACAGGTTACCGATAGTCAGTGCTAGAGTGATAGCAACGGCTGTAGTACCGATATAAAGTGCAAGCGTTTTGCCCCCCATACGGCCAAGAGTTGATAAGTCTTTAAGAGAGCTTGTGCCGCACACCAGTGAAACGAAGACGAGTGGCACAACAAGCATTTTTAAACTGGCGACAAAGATCTGTCCGCCTACTTCAAAGAGTCCGTTAACGATGTAGTTGTTAACAAATCCGCTGTCTGCAAAAAGGGATTGAATGGCAAATCCCGTGAATATACCTACGACCATACCGAGGATTACTCGGCCAGTCAGAGACATAGGTTTCTTGGTATTCATTTAGAACACTCCTTATTATTTATAACTTTGATACCTTTCCAAAGTGAGCAGGAGATTAGCAGTCGGTTGATTAAATCAAAAAACAAAAAATGAATTTGGGATTACAGATGTGATCATAATCACTGATAATTGTTCAAATAAAACAAAATAAAACAAAACAATTCACCAATTATTTACATCTATCGAGTGTTTTATACAAAAATCCGTCATTCATAAGGTATTAAATAAGATAAGAAGATTTTGTTATAGATGTCTGCTCATTACATTGATTGTGCAAATGGCGGTGTTTCAAAAAATTTGGCGCAGAGAACCGATTTTTAATTCAAGTGCTCGTTAAATAACTGTATTGAATTGGTTTCTTTTAACTGCAGGTTAACGACTCGTCAGTTCGTCTTTACAAAACTTTACGAATGCAAAGAATGTAAATTTAATGCAAATAGTAATAGTTATCACTTATATTCCCACTCGAAATAATTCAGTGGTACCGGAAACGGTCTAACGGACACATCGAATAAATAACAAAGTGTTCGTCTAAAAGAATAAAAGTGGAGAAAAGGACATGTTTTCAAAAAAGCCATTGGCTTTAATGATCGGCGCAGTATTAGCTTCACCAGCAGTATTGGCAGAAGCAGTAAAAACTGACGAGCATATGGTTGTTGAAGGTCGTGATTACGGTTATAAAGCCGACACGAATACAACAGCAATGCGCATGGAGGCGACTCAATTAGAGACTCCAGGACAAGTTACGATTATCAGTGAGCAAATCATTGATGAGCAACGCGCAAGCACGCTTGGCGAAGTATTAAAAAATGATGCGTCAATTTCAGCGGGTTCTAAATCAACGAACCGTGAGCGCTTCAATCTACGTGGTTTCTCTCTAGGAAGCAGTTCTGGTTACTTGCGCGATGGCGTTCAACACTGGTCTCATTACCGTCAACCGGTAGAGCTACTAGAACGTGTTGAAGTACTAAAAGGCCCTGCAGGTTTGCTCTACGGTAAATCAGCACCTGGTGGCCTTGTTAACATGGTTGCTAAGAAGCCTACGTATGAAACTCAAGTTAGCGTAAGCCAAGACATTGGTTCTGACAGCTACACACGTACTACCGCTGATGTAAGCGGTTCATTGAACGATGATCAAACTCTACGTGCTCGTCTTATTGTTTCACAAGAAAACCAAGACTCTTACCGTACGCGTTTTGACGGCACAGATGTAGAGACTGACCGCTTTGTTGGTGGCCTATTTGTTGATTACGATATCAACGAAGATGTGATGCTATCTGCGCATTACGACCGTACTCAAGAGTTGGGTGATCTAGATAACGGCTCAAAGATTGATACAAAAACAGGTAAAGCGATTACCCCAAATACGGTTAATGACCAACGCTTCGCACAAACAGACAACGACGTAGCAAACTACGGTGTGGCTGTTACAGCAAACTTGAGCGATACATGGGCAGTTAAATCGGGTATCAGTCGTCAGTTTTACGAACGTCGCCGTACTGAATCAGATAACGTTATTGATTCAAAGAAAGACAGAAAAACCAAGAAAACACTAGGTTATGGTTACAAAGTGTCAGACCGTCATGATGAGTGGACGTTTGATACGGCTTACGTGGATTTTACTGGTGATGTTGATGCATTTGGTGTGAATCACCGTCTGTTGGTGGGTGCAAATGGGTTGCACTACGATTACAAGCGCCTGTACGTATCAGACTACGCTTGTTTTAACGCTTCAGAAGCAGACACAATGAAAGAGTGTGGCAAAGGCTTTGATATGCCTGCAGACATTCACTATAACAACGATGATTCAGTATCACACTCGAAGAGCCAACACTACGGTCTATATCTTCAAGATTTAGTGACGTTCAGTGAGCAGTGGCAAGCACTTGCTGGTGTTCGTTTCGCTTACGATGATACGACGAGCAGTTCTGGTAAAGAAGAGAGCTACAATAACATCCTACCTAAGTTCGGTGCGATTTACTCTCCGGCGCCAAACGGTTCTATTTACGCGGTTTACTCTGAAAGTTTTGAACCTGTAAGTGAGATTTCTGATAAAGATGATGTGAACTTCGGCCAGTCTCAAGATGCGAAGAAAGGTACACTTTATGAGCTAGGCTCAAAGTGGGAACTGTTTGATGAGCGTTTATTCGTATCAGGAGCAGTATTCCAGATCACACAAACGAACATGCAAGTTACAGAAGACCTTCCTGCATCTCATGCAAAAGATACTCGTACTACACAGGTGGGTGAGCAAGTTCACACTGGTGTGGAGCTAGCTGCGACGGGCTACGTGACGGATGCGTTCTCTGTAAGTGCATCAACAATGTTCTTAGATGCTGAATATAAGAATGACCCTGCTCTTAATGGTAAAACACCAGCAGACGTTCCTGAATTTACTGCAAGCATCTGGTCTACTTACGCATTCAACAACGGTACTGACGTTAACCTAGGTGTGTATCACGTAGGTGAGCGTTACACTGAAAGTGCTAACACGTTTAAGAAAGACGCTTACACTCGTGTAGATGCAGGTGTTGCACATACTATTAAGTACGATGAGAACTTAGATTTTGTTGCACGCTTTAATGTAGAGAACCTGTTTGATACAGATTACCTAGAAGGCGGCAGCACTCGCGGCGTTGTTGTTGGCGAAGGTCGTAACTACATGGCTACGTTACAGGTAAAATACTAATTTGTTAGTAGGGTACTATTGGTAGCTTAAATATTAAGGGGAAGGTTTCGACTTTCCCCTTTCTTGATTCTGCTATTTAGTAAAAATACCCCTAGCAATGCGAGTGGTTTTTAATGATAATGAGACTGCTTATCAATAAAACTCATTTGTTCTTCTTCTAAAGTAAATGACTACAATTATGAATCTTTTAAAAACTAGCCTAGCACTTGCCATCAGTTTGGTTGCAACGTCATCGATGGCAAACAGCTTGGATCAAGCTCAATCAATTCAAAACAAGACCAATAACGCGTCGGCTTCGAGCCAAAAGGTTATTGATAAAAGCTCACAAGCAACATTATTGCTGCAAGCTGAGGTTGAGCGTCTGCAAGAAGAAGTGAAAAATTTAGAAATCTATCACGACCATCTTGCCGCATTGGTTAAGAGCCAAGATCAAGAAGCGCTGAGTATTGAAGGGCAGATCGACGAAATCAAACTAACACGTCAAGGTGTTGTGCCTTTAATGTACAAGATGATCGATGGTCTCCAGGAAGTTATTGAAAGCGATCTACCTTTCAAGACAAATAGCCGTCTGCGTCGCGTTGAAAAGCTGAAAGCGATGATGACTCGTGCTGATGTCAGTGACGCTGAAAAATATCGCCGTATTTTAGAGGCGTACCAAATTGAAGTGGATTACGGTATTAAGCTCAGTTCTTATTCAAGCCGTGTCGAATTAAGTCAAGATAAAGTGCTTGAAGTTGATGTTTTGCATCTTGGACGTATTTCACTGGTCGCTCGTAACTTGAACGGTACTCAATATTGGTCTTGGGACCAAAACAGCGCTCAATGGCAAGAGTTGGATTCTTCGATGAAATCTGAGTTGGACAAAGCGTACGATATCGCTAATAAGCAAGCATCTCCAAGCTTAATCACTTTACCTGTTTCTTTAACTGTTGCGGAGGTTAAGTAATGAACTTAAAGCCATTAGCAGCATTGCTTTGCATTACGTCAATTTCATTTTCTGCTTTCTCTGCATCAGATACGACGGCTCAGCTTGTTAACAAAGCAAAATCAGAGAGTCGTACGCAAGCGTCTCATAACGTAATTCGTGAAGCTGATTTTAAAAAGACAGAACAACAACTCAAAGCGATCAAAGCACAGCTTGAAGCTAAACGTAGCTCTATTCAAGGTGCGACCGATGTTCTGACTCAGACATTCAGTGATAACGAAAATAAGCTTGCTCGTTTAGAAGAGAAACTGCGTTTAGAAACAGGTAGCTTAGGTGAATTGTTTGGTGTTGTAAGACAAAATGCAAAAGACCTTGAACATGAGCTATCGGATACAGTGACTAACGTAGATCGCTCAGCGTATACAGAAACTGTTTATCAAATCGTAGATGCAAAATCATTACCGTCAATGCCCCAGTTAACAGGCCTTTGGTTGAGCATGATGGAGCAAATTCAAGCAAGTTCAGAGATAAGTAAGTCGACAGTTTCACTTGTTAATAGTGAAGGGGTTACTGAAAAGGCAGAAGCTTATCGACTGGGCTCTATTGGCTTAGTCGCTGAGTCTGGTTACGTATGGTGGGATTCCAAGCACCAAGATGCGATTGTTTATTTGAAGCAGCCATCAAAAGGTCCAACACTGGCGTCACTTTCTACATTAGCTAATGGCGAAGTGTCTAACGTGGTCGTCGATCCCTCTCGTGGGTTCATGTTAGAACAATTAGCTTTGGAACCAAGCCTAGCTGATCGCCTGCAAGCGGGTGGTCTAGTTGGTAAAGTTATTCTTGGCTTGCTGGCAATTGGCTTAATCATCGCATTGGTTCGTGGTATTTCTTTGGCTATCGCTCGTCAGAAGATTCGCGCTCAACTTAAAAAACCTGAACAAGCGGGAGACAATCCTCTAGGTCGCATTCTTGCGGTTTACGACAAAGAACAAAACCAAACCGTTGAAGCATTAGAACTGCGCCTTTTAGAAGCCGTCGTTGATGAACAAACTCACCTAGAGAAAGGTTTATCGATGCTTAAGTTATTGGCGGCACTAGCACCAATGCTTGGCTTGTTGGGTACTGTAACCGGCATGATCGAAACATTCCAAGTGATCACACAGTTTGGTAATGGTGACCCTAAAGTCATGGCGGGCGGTATTTCGATGGCGCTTGTAACAACAGTACTTGGCCTTGTTGCAGCAATGCCGTTGCTATTGGCACACAACATTTTGAGTACTCAGTCAGAGAACATTCGCAATATTCTTGAAAAGCAGGGTATTGGCCTTGTTGCTGAGCAGGCAGAAAAGACAGTTGAATCAAAAGCTGTTGTTTCACCAGTTGGGACTGCCGCGTAATGGATATTTTGTCGGGTTCTCTATTACCAGCGAGTTGGTTAACGAGTAACTGGCTGCTGTCTTTATCAAACTTTATGGAGCAGGGCGGTTTCGTCCTGTGGTGGCTAGCCGCTGTCGTCCTCGTTTTTTGGGTACTTGTGGTAGAACGCGTGCTTTATCTCGCGTTCTACTTTCCAAAGCAGCGTCAAGCTTGGATTAATCAGTGGCATGAAAGAGAAGAACACTCTTCTTGGTATGCTAAAGCCATTCGTGAAGGTTGGTTAGGGCAAGCGAGCATCTTACTTAACCAAAACTTGAACTTTATTAAGCTGTTAGTCGCTATTTGTCCGATGTTGGGTTTGCTCGGTACCGTAACCGGTATGATCTCCGTTTTTGATGTCATGGCGACTCAAGGAAGCAGTGACCCTAAATTGATGGCTTCAGGTATCTCGTTGGCAACACTGCCAACCATGGCGGGTATGGTTGCTGCGTTAGCGGGCATGTTTGTTCATGCTCGTTTAGCGAAAGTCTGTAACCGCTTAGAATTGAAATTAGAAAAATCTTTAAGGAGTCAACGATGAGACTCGGTCGACGTCATTCTAAAAACGAAGAGGCTCAAATAGACCTTACTTCGATGCTTGATATTGTCTTTATCATGCTTATTTTCTTTATTGTGACCAGTTCATTTGTTCGTGAATCAGGGGTTGAAGTCAATCGCCCACAAGCTTCAAACGTAGTGAGCCAAAAGGATGCGGGTATCTTTGTTGCGATTACTTCTGCGAACGACATCTTTATAGATAAACGTGTTGTGGATGTTGAACGTGTTCAAGCGACGTTAGAACACTTATTGCTAGAACAACCTGATGCTTCTTTGGTTATTCAGGCTGACGAGCATGCTTATAACGGTACGGTTGTTAAAGTGATGGACGCTGCCAAAGGTGCGGGTGTTAAAAATATTGCGCTTGCAGCTGAAAAGCGATGATCTTGGAGGATCTTAATCAATGATTCGCCTATTTCTTGCATTACCTTTAGCGGGAGCGTTGGGTTTAGCACTGTTTTCTTTCATGGCTTGGATGGTTGATAATGGACACCAACGTTCGCCAGAAAATAGTGAGACGTTAAGTTTCAACATGGTAATGGTTGAACAAGAACAAGAAGTACAGAGAAGGCAACGTGCAGTCCCGGAACAACCCGAAATGCCAGAGCCGCCACCGCAAGCGCAAACGTCTCAGTCGCAAGCTGAAGTAACGCCTCTGAATTCAATGTCTTCACTGTCTTCACTGGATTTGAATACTTCAATTGAAGGCCTAGCGATTAACGCTCCAACATTTTCTGATTTTGGGTCAAATCAACAGGTAATGCCGCTTTATCGAGTTGAACCTCGTTATCCAGCAAAAGCGCTCAAGCGTGGCGCAGAAGGGTATGTCATTTTGTCTTTTACAATCGATGAAACAGGACGTTCTGTTGATATTCAAGTTACGGATGCAAATCCACGTCGTATGTTTGAACGTGAAGCGATAAGAGCACTTAAAAAATGGAAGTATCAACCCAAAGTCGTCGATGGAAAAGCGGTCACTCAGGTTGGTCAAACCGTGAAACTAGAGTTTAAGTTGGCAAAATGATGAAACAGATATGGATATTAGTGGGCTTGTTGATAATGCCCCTCACATTACCGGCAAAAGAGCTTACCCAATACACCGTTATTCGTGTTCAAAAGGCGAATAAACTTGCTCAAGAGGAGCAGGTTAAACAGGCGATTGAGGTCTTGGCTAGTTTGGAGTTATCTAAAGGCTATGACAAAGCCTATGTCGCTCGCATGCTTGGTGTGTTTTACTGGCAAGATGGTAAAACAGAGACGGCAATCAAGCAGCTTACTTATGCAGTGGATAGTGGCTTATTGGTCGATGAGCAAGCTTGGGTAACGAAACGTATGTTAGCTGATTTACTGCTTAGCGAGCAGCATTTTAAAGCGGCATTACCACACTATTATGAGCTCGTTAAAGCAGCACCGGAAACTGAAAAGAAAGACACGCTTTGGATGCGAATTGCTCAAGCTGAATACCAAATTGAAAACTGGACGAAAGTACTGGCGGCTATAGGTAATCATAACAAGTTCAATTCAAAACCACAGTTGTCGCCTCTCTCGTTAAAACTGGGTGCTCAACTACAGTTAAAACAATGGAAGCAATCAATTCCTACGTTAGAAAGTTTAGTTGAACTTCAACCCGAAAAAGACAACTGGTGGCGCCAACTCGTTGGGATTCAGTTAAGGTTAGAGCGCAGCCGAGATGCGTTAAATACTTTAGCACTTGCCGAGCTACAAGGTGTTGAATTGAATAATTCAGACCGCAGGCTACTTGCTCAACTGTACGCAAAGCGAGGCATCCCTGAGCGCGCTGCGCAAGAAATTAGTAAGTTAGATGATGCAAACAGTGATGTTCAACTTCTCGCTGAGCAAGCAACCTACTGGCAACTCGCAAAAGAGTGGGACAATGCCATTGAAGTGTGGACGTTAGCGTCGAACATGAACACTCGATACCATTGGAATGTTGCTCAATTATTGGTTCAGCAAGGTTACTACAAGCGAGCTCTGGTTGTTTTAGATAAAGTAAAAGACAAAAACAAGCAAGCCGACGTTGCATTGGCGAAAGTACGTTCATGGTATAAGTTGAAGAACTTAGATAATGCTCTCGCTCAAGCTAAGCGGGCGAACAACATTGAACCGTCTCCTGAGGCTAAAGGGTGGATCAAATATTTGACCCAGCTGAGAACGGTAAGCGAAAGTGGAAACGCCTAATCACATATAGTTAGAAGCTAGAAAGCAGATTATCAAGATAAGATAATGAAGGGTGTCATTTGAACGTTCAAATGACACCCTTTTTTGTATTCAATATACTTAAACCTAGGTGCCTGAGCGGTGCGGTTGTTTGACTGAGGTAAGAATAAAGATAAAGAAAATTCAAGTTAAAGGCTGCACATCTCGCCACTGTGTGATCCCGCAATGATCACTCCGCTTTGGTCTACAATCCAGTTAATGGTGCAGTCACGATAGGGGTTTTTGAAAGAATGTTGTATTTCACCATTCTCGAGTGAGGTTTGAGTTTCTACCCAAGCAAATGTGCGTGACTCCCAAAATGTAACGGCTTGAGAGTGGGGCGTTAAATACAACGCTTGAGCATCTACAATATTGGCACCGATATAACTCTCGATATGTTCGTCAGTACTAACAATCTGGTTAGTGCAAGCGGTGATAAAGATCATAGCAATAGGAATATAAATACGCATTAAAAATCCTTTTTACTGAGTATGACTTGTTCATATATGTAAACATACAATAGCATTATTTAGATTTGTAAATATGTCATTGTCGTTTCTCTATCTTAGCCATGCTTCATGATCACCTTTTTCTGAAAACGTGACTTACCGACGAACAGAAATTTAACTGCCTTGAGTTATCGAAGTGAAGAGTATTTTATCGCGTCTTTTTCAAACTGAACGACTTTCGATCCTACTGATTTCAGTGCTCGTTGATATGCATCAACATCATGGCCGACAATTGATAACGCCGCGTCATAAGGAGATATCGCTTTTTCCAGTTGTTCTATTTTATAACCAAGTTGGTCTAATAGATAAATCACCGATGCGCCGGTATTATAAAAGACACTAAACCCAAAGTGCCACTTTACCTCTTTTTGAGTCTTGAGGTTCAAGACGGTTCCTCTTCCCTTGTCAAAGCTCAAGCTATCATTTTTATATACCTCTCTAGCGCGCAGCACCGTGATGTATTCTGCTGAGCCTTCGATACGCTCTTGTGACAGAGCCATGTTCTCAACCAGCGAAGTATTGTCATTGAGCATTTGTCTATGTCGAATGGCGACATACTGTTTCAATAGCTCACGAGCTTCCACCTTAGTCAATTTTCTAGGTAGTCCATCAAACAGCTCGGTGAGTATTAACTCGTCTTGGATAATGCTTTTGGTTGTAGGGTAATTGTCAACGTCCTGTCGCCAATTGCTTTTGTTCGCCCAAGAGGTTTGGTAAATGTGGAACACCTCATGAGGCGCAAATAAAAGATCATTGGTAAATGGGTGTTGGTTCTTAGCGACTGCATCGGTGTATTTTTGTGCGTAGTACTTGTGACCATCAATCAGTAAGTCGAAGGTATACAGGTTGTTCGAACCGTTGTTTATCTTAGTTACCGCATCATACATTCCCTTTTTGTATTCATAGATACTCATACCACCAGATTCTGCTGAACCAATCTTGGTCGCACCTTTTAGAACTGACTGAGGATTAATGATGAATGCATTTATAGGCTGATCCTTAGCATTGACACGAATGAGGTAGTGGGGTCTTTTGGCGTAATTATATCCATCCCAGTAATTCAATTTCATGTACTCTCCGACCTGTTTGATCATGGCTTTGTCAGCGACATTTTCAACGCTAGCAACTGCCGTCGATGTCGTGGGTTTAGGTGAACTCGAGCTCGAATTTGAATTACAAGCAGACAGTAGAAGAATACTTACCCCTAACAATAAACTTTTCATGATGACCCTTTATCTAAGCAAATATTGGTTAATACATTAACGGTATTCTCAGGTTCGTTCTGTAATAACTTGTAACTCGGTTACTTACATTAGGAGAACGTAAATAATGTAAATTGAATGCCAATACGAATGATTATCAACTAAATTGTCGCCATAAAATCTATAGGTACTGGTTTGTATGTCGTTAAAAAGTAGGGCGGTTCAATCATGGGCTCGTCGACTTCATGTTTATATTTCAATGGCACTCTTGTTTGTTGTTCTCTTCTTTTCAGTGACAGGCATTACCCTTAATCGCCCTGAGTTATTTGAATCCAGCCAACCCAATATCCAACGCTCTACGCTAACGCTTCCCGCGAGTTTGTTTACGCTCCAAGACGGTCGACTGAAAGCCGACGAGTCTGCTTTTGAAAAGTTTTTATTTGAAGAAGCAAACCTATCTGGCGTTCCTTCGGGGTTAGACATCTACGCAGAAGTTGAAGACGGTGAGTTGCTCATCGGTGAAGTGTCTATGGACTTCAAAGGACCTGGCTACAACGCTTCTGTGTTTGTCGATGTGACTTCTGAAATGGTGGAAGTCGAAACAACGAATTATGGCGTTATTGCATTGTTGAATGACCTACACAAAGGGCGTAATAGCGGTGAAGTGTGGAAGTGGTTTATCGATATCACTGCGCTGCTGATGATCTTCTTTGTACTGACTGGCGTGTGCTTACTGTTACCTAAGAAAAAGACACTCAATACTTCCATCAAATGGACGGTGTTTGGGTCTGCAATCTCACTTGCTATCTATTTTGTTGCCGTGCCTTAACCCTCCATTAGGTTGATGAGTCTGCTTGATGAATCAGCTCGAAGAACGAACTAAAGGTTAAACGGATTTAAAAGGTTGTTAAACATGAAAAAAATGAATTGGAGTAAGGCTCTTTTGGCTTTGTCTCTTCTACCTAGCCTTGGAATGGCACAAGCGATTCCTGATACGGCGAAATTGGATGTGAATTTAGAGTTGCCCAAGATTGATACCTCTATGTATGCGCGTCCTTACGTGGCGGTGTGGGTAGAAAACAGTGAACGAAAGTCAGTGAAAACCATTGAGCTTTGGGTCGGTAAAGACGAATGGCTAAAAGACTTACGCAGTTGGTGGAGAAAAGTTGGCCGTTACGATCGTGAACTTGTTGATGCTGTGACTTCTGCAACACGCCCAGCTGGTCAATATCGTTTCGTTTGGGATGGCAAGAGCGACAGCGGTGAAACCCTTGAACAAGGTGAGTACACGGTGCATGTCGAAGTCGTGCGTGAACACGGTGGCCGTAACTACCTTCGCCAAAAAGTATCCCTGACAGATTCAAACGCCTCTTATGAATTAAAAGCAACGGAAGAGACGGGGAAAATTATCTTGAGCTACATTGCAAAATAATTAGCACATCGGATAACACAAGCTGTGCTTTACAAGCGACAGAAAAATCAAAGGTTGGAATCGTAGGCGCCATTGAGCGACACGGTTAAAGATTACAAATAATGGAATTGAACATGATGAAACAGACAAAAATAAAGGCGCTTGCACTTGCAGGTGTAATGGCGTTCGGTCTAGCAGCAACGACGACAGCACAAGCTCACCCTCGTTGGGTTTTGCCTTCTCATTTCACCGTTTCTAAAGACGGTGGTGACTGGTTAACATTTGATGTGACGGCATCCCACGGTACGTTTGTTTTTGATAAGCCAGCAGGAAGTGATAAAGCATTCGTTATCATGCCTGATGGCCGTAACGAGCGTCCTAACTTCGTTGTAAAAGGCAAGCGTCGCTCAATGTTTGATTTCTATTTTGAGGAAGAAGGTACACACAAAGTAGCAATCAACAACGAACCAACGTACTGGACACAGTACAAAGCGGGTCGTCGTGACACAGTAAAGTGGATTAAAGCGACTAAAGCTGAGCGTGATGCATTATTACCTGAAAAATCACGTGACGTGGTAACTCAAGTCGGTTTCACTCGCGCAGAAAGTTACATCACAGTAGGCAAGCCAACGGATTCAGTTTTCAAAATTGAAGGTAAGCTTCTTGAAATGAAGCCGGTTACACATCCTTCAGACATCGTTGAAGGCGAACCAGTGACATTCCAATTCTTCTACAACGGTGAAATCCAGAAAGACGTGAAAGCGGAAATTACTCGTGAAGGTACGCTTTACCGCAATCACCAAGAGCAGATTGATGTAGTGAGCGATGAAAACGGTGAAATCACGTTTACTCCAGACGTAGCGGGTCGTTACGTAATGAAAGCGAACTACAAAGGTGAGTTGGTTGACAACCCACTGGCAGACAAAGCAAGTACGAATGTGCATCTGACGTTCGAAGCATTGCTTCAATAGTCGGTTTTATCGGGAGAAAGCTCCTGATTATTAGATAAAAAAAGACAAGGGCTCATTAGAGCCCTTTAACGGTCAGTATACCACTAAAAATTTGTAACGTGGCGAGGGTACGAACGATGAAAATAACAATAAAAGCAAACACCATAATTGCCCCGTGCTTGGCTCTGGGGCTTGGTTTTGCGGCATTACCTGCGCAAGCACACTTCCCATTGATGAGCTGTTGGTTTGAAGGCAAAACGGTTGCCTGTGAGGCGGGTTACTCTGATGGTAGTAAAGCGATAGATTACGCAGTCGCGATGTACGACTACGAAGATAACTTGATAGCGAAAGAGATGACGGATAAACGCTCTATTGTCGAATTTCCAAACCCAAATTCTGAGTTTTACCTTGTGTTTGATTCAGGTCACGAGTTTCCTGTTGAAGTCGACGTTGTAGAGATCAAAGAAAAATGATGATTCAAAGTGTACGCGCTGACACAGGCGGAAGAGAGGGCAAGTGGGTTGGCCTAATCATTATATTCATCCTTTGTTTTGCGACGGTTGCTATTCCGTTTAATCAAGCAGAATCTCATATCGAAGTGACCCTTGATCACCAAGTCTTAGTGACTGATGTTGAACAAGAAAACTTGGCGATGCTGTCAGAACTCCGTTTAGCTCATGAAGAGATTCGTGATCTTCGCATGGACTTAGACGGCGAATGGCCAAGTGTTGTGTCACTTAAAGATGAATGGGTTGCGCCATTTGTTGAAGACCAGAGTTGGAAGCGCAAAGGTTCGCATGCTTGGCTATTGGACGAGCGTGGTTATTACTTTTCTACGCCAAGTGAATATGCGACACCAAGTGAAGATACTGCACCAAGTGAACAAGCTACGCCAAACACTCATGGCTTCGCGGACTCCTTTATTTTGAACGCGAACAGTGTTTCTCCGGAAATCTGGATTTTCTTTGGTGGTGTCGCAAGCCAACCTACTCAATTTGATGAAAATACATTGGAATCTGCAGGCTGGAAACTGGTGGTGAACGAGTCAGAAGTATCTGAACAACATGACGCTGCTTCTCATTAAGCAATGTTTCAAACCTTAGGTTCTCATCAGCAATATGTTCAAAAAGAAGATGTTCACAAAATCAAAAAGCTTACGGACTAATCAGCTCATTGACCATAAGTTCACAAATAATAAGAGATTTACTATGCGATTCATGACTCTATTGATGTCGTTAATGGCGGTGCTATCGACACCCAATGCATTGGCAAAAGAATACACAGTCGACAGCGACAAGTTGACGATAGGTATTACCCTACAGCCTTACTATAGCTACGTAAAAGCTGTGGTAGGTGACAAAGTGAACATCCTTCCTTTGGTTGATGCTGGCTTTAACCCGCATAACTACTTACCACAACCGAATGACTTGAAGAGATTGAGCCAGATGGATGCAATCGTGGTAAACGGTATTGGCCACGATGACTTCGCATTAAAAGTCATTTCAGCTGCGCAACGTGATGATTTAATGGTTATTGAAGCGAACAAAGAAGTACCTCTACTTCCTGCATTAGGCCAGTCTGTTGGCCAAGGCGCGGTGAACCCACATACGTTTGTTGGACTTTCTACAACAATCCAAAAGGTGTACACCATTGCGAGTGAAGTCTCTAAGCTCGACCCAGACAACGCCACGTTTTATCGCAAGAACGCACGTAAGTACGCCAAGCAATTTCGATTTATGAAACGTGATGCGATGTTGTCATTAGGTGAACTCGATACATCAGGTATGAAAGTGGCGACCACGCACAATGCTTATGGTTATATCCTTCAAGAGTTTGGTGTGGATGTCGCGGCGGTGATTGAGCCTGCACACGGTGTTGAACCAAGTGCGAGCCAACTGCAAGATACGATCGAGAAAATCCGCGCATCGGGCATTGATGTTCTGTTCTACGAGCTAAACATGCCAAATCGCTTTGTTGACACGATTGAAGCAGAAACAGGCGTTCAGCTTTACCGGTTCTCTCACATGACGCACGGTGAGTATCAAGACGATAAGGTAGAAGTTGAGATGAAGAAGAACTTAGAAACGTTAATCGAAGCCATGAAATTTGCTGCGGCTAACCTGACTAAAAGCGGGAAGGCGTAATGCAAGGTCCATCGATTTCAATCAACCAACTCGGTCTGCAATACGACAACAACGTGATTCTTGACGATATCACGCTAGATCTTAAAGCGGGTGAGTGCCATGTGATCATGGGGCCAAACGGCGGTGGCAAAACCTCTTTGCTGCGTTCAGTTCTTGGTTTGACGCCTTTTTCTGGTCAAATCAATATTCATTGGCCAGAAAAGCCAAGCATTGGTTACGTTCCTCAAAAAGCGACCTTCGAATCGAGCTTACCTCTGACGGTAATGGATTTCGTCCTGCTTAACCAAACTCGAATTCCGCTGTTTTGGCGTCGTAAGTCCAAGCAATTGGATCTTGCATTAGCACAACTCGATCGTGTTGGTATGGCGACTCGTAGCGACCGCCGTATGGGACAGCTATCGGGTGGTGAGCAGCAACGTGTGTTGTTTGCACAAGCGTTATTGGATAACCCAAGCTTACTAGTGTTGGACGAACCGACTACTGGTATGGATGAGCAGGGCGTTCGTTATCTTGAATCTCTAATTCGTGAATGTGTTGATGAAGGCCGCACGATTCTTGCTGTTCACCACGATGTCACCGCAGTGCGTCGCCTTGAAGCCAATGTACATGTTGTGAATCGATTCTTGGTTGATAGTGGTCCACATGAACAAGTACTGCATCCAAGTAAAATTGAAAGCTTATTCCAGCATTACAGTAGTGGTGCAGCCATCGCTAAATCGAAGGAGGTTGCGTAATGGAATGGTTACGACAACTTGCCATTAGTGGCGTTGAAGCGGGTTGGTTATCTGACAGTTTCATGTATGCGTTCATGGTGAATGCGCTGGTTGCTGCATTGTTACTGGGGCCGTTACTAGGTGGCCTGGGTACTTTGGTGATTGCCAAGCGTCTGGCTTTCTTTTCTGAAGCCGTCGGCCACGCGGCTTTAACTGGTATCGCTATCGGTGTTCTGCTTGGTGAGCCACCAGAAAACCCAATTATTGGCTTGTTTAGCTTCTGTATGATCTTTGCTTTGCTTCTTCACTTCGTAAGAAACAGAACCAACGTACCATACGATACCTTAGTCGGCGTTTTCCTTGCGCTTGCGTTAGCGGTTGGCGCGGCATTGTTGATGTACGTGGCACGTAAGATCAATATCCACATGCTTGAGAACGTGTTGTTTGGTTCGATTCTTACGGTAACAGACCAAGATTTAGCAATTCTCGCAGGCAGTTGCGCGATCATCATTTTACTCTTGATACCGACGTTCAACCGCATTCTTCTGACTTGTATCAGCCCTGATATTGCCAAGGTGCGTGGCTATAACACCAGCTTCTACGACTACCTGTTTGTCATGATGATCACTCTAGTGACGATTGCAGCGGTGAAAATAGTGGGTGCGGTTCTGGTTGGCGCGTTATTGCTGATCCCTGGTGCTACGGCGCGATTGCTAACTAAGCGCATGGGCAGCTTTGTTTTACTGTCCGCGTTACTGGCAACCATCGCGTGTTTGGTTGGGACTGTGTTGCCTATGGAATTAAAACTTCCAGTGCCATCAGGCGCTTCAATCATCATCGTTTCTGCAACGTTTTTCTTAGCGGCAACGCTATACCGAATTGTAAGAAAGGCATAATCATGACTTCTTTAATGAATCGTATTTCAAGTTCACTAAAAGCAACGGCTCAAGTGAGTGCAGTCAGTATGTTGTTAGGTGCTTCAATGGTGTCTTTCAACGTAAATGCAGAGGATATCCTAACCAGTACACCTGTGACTTATGCTTTGGCGACAGAGCTAACCAAAGGCACCGACATTACGACCGAATACCTACCACCAAAACGCTACGGTATAGATCGCCTACCTAACTGGTTTGGCACTAAGGGTGAAAGCAAGGTACTTAAGTCAGGAGAGAAGGCGACCGTTGCGTTAACGCTGTCATCCATTTGGCAAGCGGATCCTACATTTGTATACGCAAGGCAAGGCAACATCCGTTTGGTTGAGGTGGATGCCGCTCAAGCGATTACACCGCGCGCGCAAGGTGTTGCCGCGTTGACGCTATCGAGTGGTGATGTGTCTAAGTTCGCGTGGTTAAACCCAACTAACTTAACGCGCATGGCGGCAATCGTGGCTGACGACTTTAAGTTATTGTGGCCAGCGCAAGCAGAGACGATTGATAGCAACCTACAACGTGTGATGTTGGATGTGCGTGAACTGATTAACAAGCAACAAGCGGTATTATTGGATAACGACGTAGATTCAGTATTGTTGCTTTCAGAAAGCTTGGAAGATTTTGCTTCTGGTAGCCAACTGTTTGTTGAAGCACGTATGTTCAAAGCTGAACTGGAATGGACAGAACAAGACAAGGCCAAACTCAAAGCGATGTTTTCTGAAGATGACGCGCTATGGTTAGTTACAGCGAAAAAGCCAAGTAACTTGATTAAATCATTGGTACCGAATGAGCGTATCTTAGTGGTGGATTCTGTTGACCGTTGGGGTAGAGCAGGGATTAATGCAAAAGCGCCGTTCGCACGTTGGGAAGTTAAACCATTCAAAGGTTAATTGAATAGCTAAGTCGCTAGGTTAATACGGTAGGATCAAAAAAGCAGCCCAAATAGAGGCTGCTTTTTTGTTCTTGTTCGTTGCCTCTGGTCAGAGTGCCTGGCAAGAATACTGCGAGTTTAAAACTTACTCTGCAGCTTTTTTTTCTTTAGTTTCGACACCAGCTTCTTCGGCTTCAACCGTTGCTTCTACTGAACCTTCAGCTTGCTCTAGAGCGGCTTTCGCTTGTTCTTCAGCTTCCATTTTTGCGCGATCAGCTTTAGAAATATAGCGAGGCTTGTTGCTACCATGCAGTTTAGAATTCGCCTGTTTCTGTCTTTTCTTTAGAATTTGATTGATTTTTTTCTTACGGTTCATTGCTGCATAGCCTTGTATTTAGTTTATGCGGTGGAGGATAATCATTTTAGATCTAGAACTCAACCTGTACGGTCTCTCATTAGGTAATTAATCATGTTCCAACATAACAACATTCTACAAGGCGAACTCGCAATGGAGTACAAAACCGTTATTGCGATGGTGCACATCTATTGCAAAGATCACCACGGTGCGGTTCGTCAGAATAACGCGTTATGTGAAGAGTGTGAGCAACTGTTGCGTTATGCAGAGACACGACTTGATAGATGCCCCTATGGCGAAGCAAAACCGACCTGCAATAAGTGTCCGATTCATTGTTATAAGCCTGACCCAAAAGAGCAAATGCGTTTGGTGATGCGTTATGCTGGGCCAAGAATGCTACTCAAGCATCCTATTTTAGCGATTCGACATTTGATTCATGAGAAGCGGAAAGTGCCAGAGAAGCCACTGCCGAACGTGTCTAATCGCCATATCCGAATGAATAAGAAGTAACTGACGCTTTAAAGTGGTCGCTGAATAAACGAAAAAGGTCTGATTGCTCAGACCTTTTGTGTTTCTGCTAACTGCATTATCAGAAGGCAGTCTTGTAGAAAGCATACTTTATGTATAAAGCTACACGGCTTGAGGCTCGTCGTAGGTCACTGTGAGGTTGTTGATCCAGCGTCGGCTCAAGTAGCGGTGCGAGCATATAGCTAACTTCACCACTTCTTCTACCAACATCAAACCATAGATGTATTTGAAATCCCATCCAGCGACAAACGCCCCATAAACACATACTGGAATACCCACCATCCACATCGCGATGAAATCCATTCGTAGGCAAAAAGCGTTATCACCACCAGCACGAATAATACCGTTAATGATCACCATGTTGAGCATACGAATCACCACTGCAAAACACATGATCATCATTGCTGGCGAAGCAAGCGGGTACAATGCATCTGTAGAAAGGTTTAACCATGATAGAACATGCTCTTTACCCATAAACAGTAGCAAGCCAACGACAGCGCCAAAGCCAACGACGGCTTTAATGAATGTTAGGCCCATGCTCATAGCATCATCAAATTCATCACGACCCAGCGAATGGCCAAGTAATACTGAACACGCTACGGAGATACCAAAGAAGATCGAGTAACACAGCGATTCGAACGGAGCGAGCATCGAGAACACCGCAAGCTCTGTCGTGCCCATGTGACCAAAGATCATTTGATATGCCATTGTGCCCATTGCCCACAACACGGCATTCATCGTCAACGGTAAAGCAATACGACGGTACGACAACCACAATGACGGGCGATGCGGTGAGCTTGGGGTGGTTAGCAGCCAGTGTTTACGCACACGCATGTAGCTATACATCAAGCCCACTTGAATCAATCGCGCTAAGGTTGTCGCCAATGCCGCACCTGCAACACCCATTGCTGGAATGCCGAAAGCCCCTTTAATTAGAACGAAGTTAAGCGCAATGTTGAGTGCAATAGTAATACCACCTAACAATAGTGGAGTTACGGTGTCACCTGATGAGCGCATGCTAGCTTCTACCACGACAACAATGTGAGTCAGCAGCAGAACAGGGAAGCCATACCATAGGTAAGTCGCGCCAAGTTCAATCACGGTTTGATCGCTAGTTTGCAACATCATTAAAAACTGAGAACCAAGAGTGATGATTGCTGTAACAGGCAGCAAAACTTTTAAACCAAACACCATCGCGATAGATGACACTGTGCGCGCGCTTTTATGGTCGTTCTTTCCCCAATATTGAGCGACTAATGTTCCGTTTGCTGAGGCCAACCCTGCCATAATCATAATAGCAACGAAGTGCCATTTTGATGCAATTCCCACAGCGGCAGCTGCTTCCATGCCAAAGTCACTAACCATCAAGACGTCAGCAAGAGCAAGAATAGCAACCAGCGCACTTTGCAAAGCAACAGGCAAACCAAGTTTAATGATACGAGGTAATATGCTCTCTGGCTTGTTATTCATAGATGAGTTAGGGTTGATGTTAGTTGTCATAAGCTCTCCGATTTATGGCAGAACTATAGTGATTTGAGTGAAGTAACAACATGTTTAAAAAACAACAAAACCTGTGCGAATCCGTCATTGATGCCATGGAGGCTAAATCAACGTGGCAAGATGATGTTTTTCTCGCGGAACATTGCAAAGAACGTTTTTTGACCGTTGAAGATATCCCAGAGATGAAAAGCTTTGGTGTCTATATGGGCGGTATGGCAAAACTATACGATGGTTATTGGGTTGAGCGAGAATCCGTTAATGTTCATACGTTGATTTTCACTATGGAAGGTGGCGGCATTCTAACAACCACGACATCAGTACAAGCGATTACACCGTATACGCTGGTGGTTCTTCCTGCCGGAACCCCATTTCGTTTTGAACTCGATCCGCAATATAACTATTGGAAAATGGCGTGGATGTTGACCCCCGACACTCAGCAATGGTTGCACATCGCAAGTCTAGGTCAGGGGATTGTACCGTTCGGAGAGTGTGAACAGGTTTGGTCGCTAATGAACTTGGTTTACTTTGAGATAGGGGGCCGAGCCAGTTACCGTAAGTTACTCTTGAGTGAAATAGTCCGAACGTTGACGGGGTTTGAACCTAAATCAACAAGCACCACCGCTCGTGTTCAAGCGCTCTATAATGAAATTGAAAGTAGTCTGCATCAACCATGGACAGTAGCTGGTATGGCTCAAAGGGTGTTTATCAGCGAAGAGCAGCTTAATCGAGTTACCAAAACGCTCTTCGACCTATCCCCACGCAGCAAGTTGATTCAACTACGAATGGATAAAGCGACCAGTTTGTTAAAATACCAAGATTGGTCGGTGTCGATGATTGCCAACCGTTTGGGTTACAAAGATCCTTATAACTTCTCACATCGCTTTAAAAAGCATTTTGGTTTATCTCCAAGCCAATACCGTAAAAGCCATCGACTTCCCGGGTAGAGTTGGTTGTCCACTAAAAATTCGTTTTTTAGAACAATTCCACAAGATCAATTTTGCAGTAAATGTACGGTATTAAGTGATCTATCAATTTAGTATTTTTGTACCATTCGATAATATTGGAAATATCTTAAAAGACGACTGCTTATGAAACGTGAGGAATCCATACCAAAAATAGCGAATCACGTAGACGATTTTAAACTTCCGTCTAAGTGGGTTCTAAATAAAAAAGAGTTTCAATCTGGTACGAGGATCGTCCGGAAGCAGGAGTGTGGCTCGATAATAGGGACGCTTTCAGAGCCTCATCGTAAGGTTCTTTTTTACTTGTATCAAAATAAAGGACATGTGATCAGTAAGCGAGTTTTGAAGCGTGTAGGTTGGGCGGCTAAAGCCGTGACATCAGCTTCAGTATTGGTTGCTATCTACGAGATAAGAAGGATCTTAGACTGTCGTTGTATAAAAACGGTTTCCAACGAAGGTTATGTACTGGAGGATTAATTACCCTTTATTGATATCCTGTTCATATATTAATAATAAAAATTTAATCTCTTTACCGTATACACTGCTTTCATTATCTTCGATTTTAAACGTCCACTTATAAGCGACGTTATACAAAAATGACTGAATTTAACTTTGTTGCTGGCTATATCGTAAGGGAATTGTATAAAAATGGACGCCTATCCTGTAATAGATACTCACCACTCTGAACACAACGTAATACTTGAACTCAACGGAAAAATAGTTGAACTCGACACCAAACTTATTCGCAATGTTGAAAATGGCTATGTTCTGGCTACCATGCCTTTAGCGTATCGTAAGATTATTCTGTTTATGAATCAAAACCGAGGGAAATTGTTCAGTGTCGGGTAATTGAAGAAGATTGGCTGGGAGAATGGGTCAGTCACTAACTCGTCAGTGATTGTTGCGATATCTGAGATCAGATCACTATTCGGGGATGGCCTAATCATTACCATTACTGGTGAAGGCTACATATTTCAGCCTTAACCTGAAGAGCACCTCGATTGTTATTATTGATACTTTTTGTCGATTTTTGCTCAGAAGTCATCAAACAAAAAGAGCTCTTCGTTAGACGGAAAGTCATAACTAAGAGCTCTAGAGGCAACTATCCTACCTGAGGAGGATAGTTGCCATTCGAACTTACTCGCCTGCAATCTGTAGAGGAGAGCGTTTTAAGCTAGCAATCAACATGTAGATCGTTGTAGCGAGTAAAGACGCGAACAGGTAAGTGAATAATCCCGCTTGTGAATCCATAAAGCTATCTGCAACCAATGGTCCTGCGACTGAACCGATGCTGTAACACAACAGCATAACCTGAGTCACTGACACTAGATAGCTTGGGTCTAAGTTACGACAACCTAAGTTAATCGCAATTGGGTAAAGTGCGAATGTTGCCATGCCCAGTACGAATAGGCTCATGCCTAGTACGTAGAAATCATGGTTTATCGTTAGTACACCAATGCTTGCAACCCCTAGTAGGCTGAACAGAGTCATTAATAACACTTGTCCTATGTGGTGAGATAACCATGTCACCATCGGCTGAACAGCCATACCACCCATAATTACTAACGCCATCAAACCACCAATATCTTGGTGTGCGATGTTGCGCTGAGCCAGTTCTACCGGCATCAAGCCATAAATAGAACCAAGTGTTAGCCCCGATACAATACAACCAATTAGTGCGCTGTGGCTCAGTTTGCTGATTTGCTTCAGTGATAGAGACTTAGCATCGTGAATTTGTGGTGCTGTCGCTTGTCCGTACATCAACACAATAATTGCACCAAACAACAAGGTGAACATTGCGATGAAAGGCACGCCGCCTGTAATACCAAGGTATCCAATGCCAAGTTGACCAACGGCAGAGCCGCCGTATAGCGAACACATGTAAACGCCTAAGCGTTTCGCGCGCTGAGATTCGTCACCGCTCATTAACCAAGACTCTACAATCACGAAGATACCTGCAACCGCTACACCAGCGACAAAGCGGGCTAATAACCATACCGCTTGATGTGGGATGAGTGGTAACACAAGGATCGTTGCGATAAAAATAGCCAGAGCGATAACAAACGCATCTCTGTGACCAACACGTGCAATCGCACGTTCAATCAATAACGTACCGGCTAAAAGCCCTGCATAGAATGCACTCGCCAACCAACTCGATAGATTTTTGTCTAAGCCATACTCAGACAACATTAATGGTAATGAACTCATTAAATAGCCTGAAGCGATCGCGTAAAAAGACAATGCAATAACCGGAACAGTTATGCGAGTTGTTGGTTGGATGCTGTCCAATGCAGGAGCCTCTAAATAGTGAAAGAAACGATGAATTTTCCGCGACTATGGGGGAGAAACTGAATTGGGTAAAACGAATAAAAATGGTCGTGAAGATAAAAGATATTTATCGAAAATCTAAACTAAAATACCATTGTGATATTTTACGATTTGGCAAAGTTTTATGCGGTCAAAAAGCAGTTAAACCTTTGTTCATCGGCTATTTAATTTAGAAAGCGATTAGATATTAACTGGCACCACTGGAATTTAATTTGATGTGCTATTTGGTGTTAGACCACTTCTTTTCGGTATTGCCTGGGCGAGCTTCCACTCCACTTACGAAAGGCATGTCGAAAGTTAGCGCTGTCTGAAAACCCAACGCGCTCGGATATCTCTTCAATGCTCATTTGAGTTGAAGAGAGGTAATGCCGGGAAAGGTGAAAGCGAACATGATCAAGTATCTTCTGATAACTTGTATCAGCTGCTTTCAGGTGTCGACGCAGCGTTCGAGAAGACATGCCCAATTCTGATGAAATAGATTCTATCGAAGGGTAACATCCAGGCCTCTCTAGTAGCATTTGAGAGACTTTTTCTTTTAGGCTGGTGGACGCACTGACTTTTGCCAACATGTCATCACACGATTTCAGACACATCTGCAGCGTGATGGTATTGGCGGTAGGAAGAGGCGAGTACAAACTTGTTGCATCAAACTGCCATTCAAGGCGATCACTATTGAATTCAACGGGGCAACGGAAAATCTCCGTGTAGAGGTCGCCGTATTCTGGCTTCGGGTAAGGGAAGCGGATCACTTGGGATGGGAATGGTTGTTGCATTACTTCTTCACACAGGCTTTGAATTGCGGTGAACCAATATTCGCAACAAAATGGCAGCAGCGAGTCCAAGTCGATCAGCTGTTCGGCTCTAAAGTATCCAACGTTATCTTCTACTGACATCGTTTTTCTAAGTACTGGCCCTGCAAGTTGCAGATATTTAAATCCAATCAGCAATGCATCTAATAGTGTTTCACTACTGAATACCGCATAACCTAGAACACCAAAGTCGCTAAACCGTGCTTGTTGGCCGACTCTTAACCCTAAACCACCTTCATCAGTGTTCGCCAATGCGTTACTGAACACCGCCAACTTTTGCGCCAAGGTAATGTGGGTGTCTGGCGTGTTGAGTTGCAGATCATCAATGTTACTGCCTTCCAATAATGCTTCGATATGGAGGGCGGGTGACATATAGCGATGCAGTAATTGAAGATCAAGAATACCGAATGCTTGCATATCGGGTTCGTACACTGCGGTGTATTCCATAGGATGCCTCTTGTTGAATATTCCCATCTTAACCGAACTCTTAACATTTTCGCTTGTCGCTTGTTCTCACTTTCCCAAGCTTGTTCAAACTTTTGCTTTATGTGTGGGAGGTTTTACAAGGTTTGATAGAGCTGTGTCCGAATATCACCGGTTTTTGTCTTTTTGAAACCTGTTATAAATGTTATCGAAATGTTGTAATTTGATGGGTTGCATATTGGAACGTCTCAAACATTTTGCTCAATAACTACTATTTTGCTCAATAAATACTCTTACCTACATGACACGCCAATGTGCAGGCTTTGATAGCAACAAAGACAACACTTATTACAACGATTAAAACGTCTAAGGCGAATAAGACCGCGAGGTCAAGCCGAATAAGGAGATCATGGATGCACAATCTTGCTGTTAACTTGGAGCGCAGCGCTTCGCTTTTTCCAACTAAAGCCGCTCTGCGCATGGGCACGGATGAACTCAGTTTTTCGCAGTTAGAACAATTTTCCGGAAATGTTGCCGCCAACCTGAAAAGGCTTGGGTTGCAGAAAGGGGACAAGGTCGCGTTGTCGTGTCCGAATGTTACGTATTTCCCAATCGCTTATTACGGGATTTTAAAAGCGGGGTGTGTAGTTGTGCCTTTGAACGTACTATTTAAGGCCAGAGAGATTGCTTATCACCTCAACGATTCCGATGCAAAAGCCTATTTATGCTTTGAGGGCAGTGAAGAGCTACCCATTGGACGTTATGGATTTCAAGGCTTTGAGCAAGCAGATCACTGTGAGCATTTTATCGAGATGCCAATACCAGCTATTTCCATCTCAACTCTAGCCAGCATCGCATCTTCCTCTACTGAAGCACATGAGCAGCATGAATCAATGGCTGACTGGTTAGCACAACCTTTAACAACCTTTGAGTCAGTGGCTTGCCATGGTGATGATACCGCGGTGATCCTCTACACTTCAGGCACCACGGGTCAGCCAAAAGGGGCTGAGCTTTCTCACACCAACATGCAAACTAACGCGATGTCGTCTCAGTACTTAATGAGATTGGAATACAGTGACACGACAATGGCCACACTCCCTTTATTCCACAGTTTCGGCCAGACAGTCATGATGAACGCGAGCGTGTTAACGGGTTCAACCATGGTGTTGATTCCGCGCTTTGAACCGTTACTGGTGATTGAACAGATCATTACTCACAAAGTGAGTGTGTTTGCTGGTGTTCCAACCATGTATATCGCGCTATTACGTGCTGGTGAAGAATCTCCTGATAGCTCAGATAACGCAAACAAACGTTCTGAACAGGTCAAACACAGCTTAAGGCTCGGCGTTTCTGGCGGTGCTTCTATGCCTCTTGAGGTTATCCGACGATTTGAATCGCGCTTTGAGCTTCCTGTATTGGAAGGCTATGGTTTATCTGAAACAGCGCCCGTTGCTACGTTTAACCATATTGATGGTGACCGATTGTCAGGCAGTGTTGGCCAACCTTTGTGCGGTCATCTAATTAAAATCGCAGATATACAAGGTAACTCTGTCTCGATGGGAGAGCTGGGTGAAGTGTGTATCAAAAGCCCAAGTGTCATGAAGGGTTACTATAAAAGACCGGAAGCTACGACAGAAGCAATCAGAGACGGTTGGTTCTTAACGGGAGATATCGGACGTATCGATGAGCACGGCAATTTGTTCATTGTCGATCGAGTTAAAGACATGATCATCCGTGGTGGTTACAACGTGTATCCGCGTGAAGTAGAAGAAGTTTTGATGTGTCACCCTGATGTAGAAATGGTCGCGGTGGTTGGTGAACATCATGACCATTTAGGCGAAGAGATTCATGCACATGTCGTGCTTCATGAACATACAGAATGTGATAGTAAGGCTTTGATAGCATGGTGCCGTGAGCAGCTAGCTGATTACAAATACCCACGTAAGGTATTCATACGGAAAGCGTTACCGATGACGGCGACAGGTAAAATATTGAAGCGAGAATTACACCCATTACAAATAGCGGAGACGATCAATGGATAGTTATGATTTTATTGTTGTTGGTGGCGGCTCTGCAGGGTGTGTATTGGCTTCAAGGTTATCGGAAGACCCGAATGTTACGGTGTGCTTATTGGAGGCGGGTGGTAAAGATACAAGCCCATTTATCCATACTCCGGTTGGCGTGGTTGCTATGATGCCAACCAAACTCAACAATTGGGCATTCGAAACCGTTGAACAGCCGGGTTTGAACGGTCGTAGAGGCTATCAGCCGAGAGGTAAAACACTTGGCGGGTCTAGTTCTATCAATGCCATGATGTACGCTCGTGGGCACCGTTACGACTACGATACATGGGAAAGCTTGGGTAATGCAGGTTGGAGCTATGAATCGTGTTTACCTTATTTTAAGAAAGCGGAAAACAACGAAGTTCACCAAGATGAATTTCATGGCCAAGGTGGTCCTCTGAATGTGGCAAACCTTCGATCGCCAAGCCCAATGTTGGAACGTTACTTAACGGCCTGTGAATCGATAGGGGTACCTCGTAATGAAGACATCAACGGCGCGGCTCAGTTTGGGGCGATGCCGACGCAGGTAACCCAGCTGAATGGCGAACGGTGCAGTGCTGCCAAGGCTTACTTAACGCCAAATCTTTCTAGACAGAATCTCACGGTCGTAACCAAAGCAACTACACATAAAGTTTTGTTCGAAGGTAAGAAAGCGGTCGGAGTCGAATATGGCTCTAACGGACAGCGTTATCAGATCCAATGCAACAAAGAAGTGATTCTATCCGCTGGCGCCTTTGGTTCCCCCCAATTGCTGTTACTGTCGGGTGTCGGCGCTAAAGCTGAGCTAGAGACGCATGGCATCGAACAGGTTCATGAATTGCCTGGAGTGGGTAAGAACCTTCAAGACCATATCGACTTAGTCCATTCGTACAAATGCAGTGAAAAGCGTGAAACATTTGGTATTTCGCTGCAAATGGCCTCTGAAATGACCAAAGCTTTACCGTTATGGCACAAAGAACGCCGTGGCAAGATGAGCAGCAACTTTGCAGAAGGGATTGGCTTTCTTTGTTCAGAAGATCATATCGCTGTGCCGGATCTAGAGTTTGTATTTGTGGTCGCTGTTGTCGATGACCATGCAAGAAAAATCCATACCAGTCATGGGTTTACGTCTCATGTCACCTTGCTACGACCGAAAAGTATAGGCACGGTAACGCTCAATAGTAGTGATCCTTATGATCCGCCTAAGATCGATCCTGCGTTTTTCAGTCACCCTGAAGACATGGACATCATGATTAAAGGCTGGAAGAAGCAGTATCAAATGCTAGAAAGTGCGGCGTTTGATGATATCCGTGGCAAGGCTTTTTATCCGGTCGATGCCAATGATGACAAGGCTATTGAGCAAGATATTCGAAATCGTGCGGATACCCAGTATCACCCGGTCGGAACCTGTAAAATGGGCCCTAGTAGTGATTTATTAGCCGTGGTAGATAATGATCTTAAAGTTTATGGGTTGAATAATTTAAGAGTCATTGATGCTTCAGTGATGCCGACACTGATTGGGGCAAACACAAACGCGCCAACCATTATGATTGCCGAAAAAGTCGCAGATCAAATCAAAAAGGAATACGGGCTAGGTAAGCAAGAATCTAGTATTCGAGCGAAAGGCGAAGCTGTGGTTTAATTCAAGAAGTTAAGTGATAACCATAAATAAAACAGTAGGTTAGATAGTCTTGATTTGATAAGACTCTCTAACCTATTTTTGTGTGCCTACTTAGAACAAAGCAAAAGCTAATTCAATAGCTTAATCAATAGCTTAACCAATAGCTTAAATAATAGTGTTACTTGGTTAGAGCTTGATTAAGCCATTGATTAAATTGACCTTTTGGTAATGCACCGTTAATCGTATCGACACGTTTACCATCTTTAAACACCATCACGGTTGGAATGCTTCTGATTTGGTACATCGCGGCAAGCTGTTGCTGAGCTTCAGTATCAATCTTAACGAATCGAACATCTCCCGAACGCTCTTTTGCGACGTCGCTGAACACTGGCGCAAAGCCCACACATGGGTTGCACCATGTCGCCCAGAAATCGACAACCACAGGCTGTGAACTGTTCAAGATAGATTGGAAATTAAGTGACGTTCCCTCGATAGGAGCGCCATCGAGCAATGCTGTTTTGCATTTACCGCAGGTTGGGCTTTCTGAAATTCTCTCTGAAGGAACTCGGTTTACGCCATTACAAGAAGGGCAACGTGTGTTGAATGTAGACATAACTTTCTCTTTTTATTGCAACTCCGTGTCTAACGCGATTTACGAATCGCGCACGGAACGCTTATACTGTTTAAAACTAGAATACGATACTTAAATAAAAACGAACAATAAATAGGTAAATGATGACAAAATTTTACGCCGAGATTACGGGCTGGGGAAAGTGTCTGCCACCAGCCGTGCTGTCCAATGATGATCTAAGTACTTTCATTGATACGTCTGACGAGTGGATTCGAACTCGAACTGGTATAGAAAGCCGTCGTATCAGTCATGTAAATACCTCTGAACTTGCAACTGTTGCCGCGAAACATGCCATGGCGTGTGCCGGCCTAACGGCTGCAGATATCGATCTTGTTATCATCGCAACGTGCAGCCCAGACTCACTTATCCCAAACACGGCATCTAAGGTTCAACAGAACCTAGGCATTAAGAGTGCTGCGGCTTTCGACCTTAACGCAGCGTGTACCGGCTTCATTTACGGTGTTGAAACGGCGACTCGACTGATTCAAGCGGGTAACTATCGTAATGCTATTGTCGTGGGTGCGGAACGTTTGTCATTCTTCATCGACTGGACCAAGCGTGATACCGCGGTTCTGTTCGGTGATGGCGCTGGCGCTGTGGTTCTATCTCGCACCGAAGAACAAGTTGGCTTACAAGAAGCTCAGATCGGTTGTGACGCAGAAGGCCGTGACATTCTAGCGGTACCAAAATTCGGTACTTCTATGGACCGCTTTGCGGCTGATAACGGTTACTGGGACTTTGATTTCGTAGGTAAAGAGATCTTCAAGCGTGCAGTGAAAGGCATGGGCGCTGCGGCACACACAGTATTAAGCCGTACTGGCATCTCAACCGACAATATCGATGTTGTGATTCCGCACCAAGCTAACATCCGAATCATCCAAACTCTGTGTGATATGGCGGGCATTGAACGTGAGAAAGCGTTTGTTAACATCCAAAACTACGGCAACACGTCGGCTGCGACAGTGCCAATCGCACTGTGTGAATCGTTAGAGCAAGGTTTTGTTAAACCTAACTCAAACATTCTTGTGGCGGCATTCGGAGCCGGTTTAACTTGGGGCGCTGGTCATATTAAATGGGGCAGCCGTGTTGAACCGTTAGGTCAATCGGATGCTAAGCTTCCAGAAGTCGAAAAATCAGCTTTAGAGCTTTTAGAAAGAGCCATTTTACACTGTAAAACGCGGCCTAACTCAGAAAGTGAGTAGCGGAGTATGGTACGAGTTCGCCTTTTAAGTCGGATTCGCCCCATGATACAAACCGACCATCATCGATAAACGTTTAATTAGGGACTAATCTGGTCCCTTTTGTTATTTCTTAGGAAGTGTTTTGAAGAAAGTTTTAGCAATTGGCTACGTTTGGCCAGAACCGAATTCATCGGCGGCGGGCAGCCATATGATGTCTCTTTTACGCCTGTTCAAGAGACAAGGTTGGTCAGTTGAATTTGCAACGCCAGCTCAAGAAACCGAGCACATGATCGATCTCTCTGAAGAGGTCATCACGAGCCAATCTATACAGTTAAACTGCGACAGCTTTGATCAGTACATCGAAGAGCTGCAACCCGATATCGTGATGTTTGACCGTTTCATGATGGAAGAGCAGTTTGGTTGGCGCGTGGAAAAAGTATGCCCGAATGCATTTAAGTTACTGGATACCGAAGACTTACAGTTCCTACGTAACGCGCGCCATGAAGCAGTTAAGAAAGATACTGAACTGACCAAAGCGCATTTGTACATTGACTTGGCTAAACGTGAAATTGCCGCAATCTTACGCTGTGATCTTTCGTTGATCATTTCAAGTTACGAGATGGATCTGCTTAAATCTGAGTTCAATATCGATCCAAAACTGCTTCATCACTTGCCGTTCATGGTTGATCTTAATACACTTCCTGAAAGCACGAAAAGCTTTGAAGAACGTAAGCATTTCATGACGATAGGTAACTTTAGACACGCACCGAACTGGGATGCTGTGCTTCAGTTACAGAAGATTTGGCCGAAGATTCGCAAGCAGTTACCTGAATCCGAACTTCATATTTACGGATCTTATCCGCCGCCGAAAGCAACGGCTTTGCACAACCCTAAAACCGGTTTCCATATAAAAGGTTGGGCGAAAGACGCTCAAGAAGTGATGGAGCAGGCTCGTGTGTGTGTTGCACCTCTACGATTTGGCGCGGGCATTAAAGGCAAGTTGCTTGATGCGATGAAGCTGAAAACTCCGAACGTGACGAGTGAAATCGGCAGTGAAGGCATGTTACCGCAAGGTGAATTGCAATGGCCGGGCGCGGTTGCTGATGATATCGACGAGTTTGTTGAAGCTGCAGTTGCTCTGTACAAAGATGAAGAGAAGTGGCTTAAGGCACAAAGCCAATGTCATTCAATCCTTGAAGCGCACTATGAGCAAAATCAACTGGGCGACACATTGATTGAGCGATTAACTGCGTTAGAGTCTGATCTTGAATCTCATCGACTGGATAACTTTTTTGGTTCGATGCTTAAGCACCATAGCATGGCGAGCACCAAGTACATGTCACAGTGGATAGCTGAAAAGAACAAGACTAAGTAACTAACAAAACAAAAACCGAATCAAATAATAAGCCCTTAGGTTAACGCCTTGGGGCTTTTTTCATGAAGGGCGCTTGTTAATTTCAGACTTACAAACCGAACATATTAGTAATACATTAGCATTGACTAATTTATATTTATTAGTAAACTCTAATTTAATTTGAGGGTGATGAGTTAATCGACGTTATGAGAGAGGTCAGTGATGAGTTTAATACCTTGGGATGCATTTTTTGGTGGCATGCTACTAGGCGCGTCGGCAATTATTCTGATGTTGGGGATCGGGCGAGTTGCGGGGATCAGCGGAATCGTTAGCCGCTTATTGCCGTCTAGAAACAACAAAAGATTAGAATCAGGATCTGAATCCAGCTCGGATACCAACACAGAGAAAACCGAAAAACATTGGCGACTTGCTTTTGTTGTCGGAATGGTCGTGAGCGGCTGGTTATTGATTCCAACAGGCTACCAACTTCCGCAATTAGAAGAGATCAACTTCGCGGTGGTTATCATCGCCGGATTATTGGTGGGCTTCGGTACCAAGATGGCGAATGGCTGTACTAGCGGACATGGCATTGTCGGAATGGCTCGTTTATCTAAACGTTCAATTGTCGCGACCTGTGTATTTATGGGTGTCGCGATGGCAACAGTGCTGGTTAAAAACCTGATTGGCTTGGGGGCATAATGAAAAACTCTTCATTTACTATCGTTATCGGCTTGTTCGCAGGTCTTCTTTTCGGCGCTGGCATGATCATTTCAGGTATGGTTGACCCGAACAAAGTACTTGGCTTTTTAGATATTACTGGTGACTGGGACATTAGCTTGGCATTCGTCATGGGTGGCGCGTTATTGGTCTTCGCTCCGTTTTATCACTTGGTCATTAAAAAGCGCGCTCAAGCCGTCAATGGCGAACCTTTAGATAGCAGTAATAATCCACTAATAGATAGAAAGTTGATCTTAGGTTCAACTGCCTTTGGTTTAGGCTGGGGGATTGCAGGCTTTTGCCCTGGCCCTGCAGTAACCAGCCTTAGTGGGGGTAGCCCAACGGTATGGCTGTTCGTCTTAAGCATGCTGGTGGGAATGTGGTTGGCGGGTCGTGCAAACAAGATCGGGTAGCAGTATACCTATCATTTATTGCATGGGCTGAGATGACTCGCTCTGAAGTTGCCAAACAGAGAGGTTGACTCGCTTTAAGTAAAAAGCCAGTCAGCCTCTTTCTGTATTTACCGCTGTCTTTAATCTGCCGTTACCTAAAGTCTGCTTTTATCTAAAACCTAAAGTTTGATAGTCGTTGAAACTGGGCAATGGTCACTGAGTTTATAGTCCAGAACATCTTGCGTTTCAAAGACCTTCTGTTTAGCAGGAGAGGCATCTAAGGATTTGCTCACTACAATATGATCAATCACAGAACGGAACTGGTGTGTGCGATGGTTATTGCGGTTAGAGCGCACCTTACAATCTGCTCGAGTTTTTCTTGTTGCCAATTGAGCATCGGTATTTTGCGTCATATCTTTCCACATCCAATCTCTTGAATAGGAGAGGTTGTGGTTAAAATCGCCCAGAATCGCGTAGTCTTCATCTCTGCGTTCTCTTTGCTGTATCCACTTATTCAGTTGTTTAGCTTGGTCTTTGAGCCTTGAACAGTCACGGTTCGATTTGTACGCGCCGCTGCAACCCGCCTTTAAGTGTACTGACAACATGTGAATTGGTTTTGTATCCGTTTCCACAACCATATAACTGGCGAATCTAAGCTTGCTGTTAGCACTAGTTTCCAGAGGAAAGTCAGCGTAGTCGGTGAGTGTGGTTCCTTTACGAACCGCGAAGCCAGTGTACTGGTTCACTTTTTTGAACTGATGGTGACTATTCTGGGGTAATGAACGGTCAGACATCAATATCTTGTATTGATTGCCGGCGATGCGCTGAATGGCATTTACATCATCGACTTCTTGAAAAGCGATCACATCCGCGTCTAAGGATTTAAAGTACGTTTCGAGTTGATCGAAATCTGCTTGGTTTCGTTTGGAAGAAAACTTATTCACAGCCTCATTGGTTGATAACCATTCGATATTCCAACTGGATATGGTTAAAGGTTCGCCAAATGCTTGGCTACTGAATAAGCAGCCTATCATTATCCAGTTTTGAAGTCGTTTCATCCCAAATATCCCTATTTTTGGTGTGCAATATAGTTGAGCCGTTATCCTACAACACTTACCGAAAATTCAACTCTTTTTAGCAGTTTTTTTATTGTTACATTGTTTCTTTTCGACTTGAGATCTCACGTAATAATATTGGATTTATCTTGTTCGGCGTGCCTGTTTTATTGATCCAAATCAATACTCAATGTTGGTGGTTCTCGTTAAATACGCCACAATATCTAGTGTTAGTTAAACGATAAATCGCTCTATAGTGTGTTTGTGGATAAGTCTGTGAATACCTCAAGAGTAAGGAGAAGTGGTGAAATCAATCGTAATCAAGCGTGATGGCTCAAGAGCTCCATTCAGTAGAGATCGCATCCAAGCTGCAGTGGAAGCAGCATCAGACAAAGCCGATAAGGAAATTGCTATTTATGCACTGAATGTGGCATTAGCAGTTGAGTTGAAGCTCGAAGACTACGATGAAGTTCATATCTCTGAAATTCAAACTATGGTCGAGAACGAGCTAATGCAGGGACCATACAAGTCTCTGGCTCGTGCCTACATTGAATATCGTCATGACCGTGACATCGCACGTGAAAAGCAAAGCGCTTTAACTCGCGAGATCGAAGGTTTGATCGAAGAAAGCAATGTTGATCTGATCAATGAGAATGCCAACAAAGATGGCAAAGTTATCCCAACTCAGCGTGATTTGCTGGCGGGTATCGTGGCTAAGCATTATGCAAAAACTCACATTTTGCCGCGTGATATCGTACAAGCTCACGAGTGTGGTGACATTCACTACCACGATCTAGACTACGCACCGTTCTTCCCAATGTTTAACTGTATGCTTATCGATCTGAAAGGCATGTTAACGCATGGCTTCAAGATGGGTAACGCGGAAATCGACACACCTAAATCGATCTCTACGGCGACAGCGGTAACCGCACAGATCATCGCACAAGTAGCGAGCCACATTTACGGCGGTACAACGATTAACCGTATCGACGAGGTTCTAGAACCTTACGTAATGGCGAGTTACGAGAAGCACCTATCACTAGCGAAAGAGTGGGATATTCACAGCCCAGAAGCTTTTGCTATCTCTCGTACAGAGAAAGAGTGTTACGACGCGTTCCAATCTTTGGAATATGAAGTAAACACGCTGCACACAGCTAACGGGCAAACACCATTCGTGACGTTTGGTTTTGGTCTAGGCGAAAGCTGGGGTTCAAAACTGATCCAGCAATCTATCTTGAAAAACCGCATTGCAGGTTTGGGTAAGAACCGTAAAACAGCCGTGTTCCCTAAACTGGTATTTGCAATCAAAGATGGTTTGAACCACCAGAAGCAAGATCCAAACTACGACATCAAGCAATTAGCGCTTGAGTGTGCGTCTAAGCGTATGTACCCAGACATTCTTAACTACGACAAAGTGGTAGAAGTTACAGGGTCTTTCAAAACGCCTATGGGTTGCCGTAGCTTCTTGAATACTTACGAAGAAAATGGTGAGTTGATTCATGAAGGCCGTAACAACTTAGGTGTTGTTAGCTTGAACTTGCCACGTATTGCGATTAACGCAAAACAAGATATGACTAAGTTCTACGAACTGCTTGATGAAAAACTGAAGCTTGCTCGTCGTGCTCTAGAAACTCGTATCTCGCGTCTAGAAAACGTGAAAGCGCGTGTTGCGCCAATCCTATACATGGAAGGTGCCTGTGGCGTTCGTTTGAAAGCGGACGACTCTATTGCTGATATCTTCAAGAACGGCCGTGCGTCTGTTTCTCTTGGTTACATTGGTATCCACGAAGCAATGACAGCACTTTACGGCACAGATGTTCACCTGTATGACGATGGCGAAATGCGTGCTAAAGCGCTTGAGCTGGTGGAGTACATGAAGCGTGAAGTGGAATCTTGGACCAAAGAGACTGGTTACGCGTTCAGCCTATACGGCACACCAAGTGAAAACCTATGTAGCCGTTTCTGCAGCATCGACACCAAAGAATTTGGTGTGATTGATGGCGTAACAGACCGTGGTTACTACACAAACAGCTTCCACTTAGACGTGCAAAAGAAAGTGAACCCATACGACAAGATCGATTTTGAGATGCCTTATCCTGAAATCTCTAGCGGTGGTTTCATCTGTTACGGTGAATTCCCGAACATGCAGAAGAACATTGAAGCACTAGAAAACGTATGGGATTACAGCTACACACGTGTTCCTTACTACGGCACCAACACGCCGATTGATGAGTGTTACGAATGTGGTTACAACGGTGAGTTCGACTGTACAAGTAAGGGCTTTACATGTCCTAAGTGTGGCAACCACGACTCAACCAAAGTATCGGTAACACGCCGTGTTTGTGGTTACCTTGGTAGCCCAGATGCACGACCATTTAACTTCGGTAAACAAGAAGAAGTTAAACGCCGCGTGAAGCACCTTTAATCTAACGAAGGCTCTTAGTAAGGTCTGCGATCTTTAGCGAGTTAACTTAGCAGAGCTACGTTTCAAGAAATAAGATTGGTATCGGCGCTATGTCGATACCAATTCTTTTGTTTCAACTGTTTCAACTGTTTCAACTGTTACAGCACTTCCTTCAAACTATTAAGCAATAACGAGTTTCAATACTGCCTTATGAATTACCATCAATATCACCCAATCGACGTTGTAAACGGCCCAGGAACACGCTGCACTTTGTTTGTGTCGGGTTGTGTACACCAATGTCGCGGGTGCTATAACCAGTCGACACAAAGATTGGACTCTGGGCATTTGTTTACTCAAGAGCTACAAGACCAAATTATCGCAGATCTCCAGGATCCGCGGATCAAACGTCGTGGGTTATCGCTTTCTGGTGGTGATCCTATGCATCCTGCAAACGTGTCCGAAGTACTGAAGCTTGTTCAGCGTGTGAAAGCGGAGTGCGAAGGTAAAGACATCTGGATGTGGACAGGTTACGAACTCGATGAGCTTGATGATAAGCAGAAGGAAGTATTGGAATACGTTGATACCTTGATTGACGGTCGCTTCGAGCAAGATAAAGCGGACCCGATGTTGGATTGGCGTGGTAGTTCAAACCAAATCATCCATCGATTTACTGATTTATAACTGTTGTCGTGACTTAGCACACTCGTAAAACGAAAAGGGCGTCATGGTTAGCGCAATGCAACCAATCGGCCCTTGGGTGTGAGTTCTTTTCGTTTATTAGCTCAAACTACCATTCAAGCAGCGACCTGATCTGGCTCTTCTATTAAGTTGTTGATCCATTTCTTAGAGTGAATCCTCTGACTGGTCAGAACTATTTTGGCTAGCTCTTCCAGCAGCACAATCATCAAAACCCACTCTAGCGGCCAACCCAACACCAACGCAGTAAAGTAGGCGAGGGGAATTCCGATTGCCCATTGGCCAAACAGGTCGATGAAGATACTGTAGTTGATGTCTCCACCACTTTTTAGCACTCCGCCTATACCAACCATATTGAAGACTCTTAGTACCATACCGAGTGCCATTACTAAGGTAACGTTAACGGCCGTATCTTTGAGCTCTAAGTGAGTAAGACCGATCATGTATACGATCGCGGGTTTGGCGATAAAGCACATTAACGCCAGTAAAGCAGAAAGCCCACAACTCACTAACACATAGCCCCAAGCTGTATTCTCGACACGTTGATAGTTCTTCGCACCGATCTCGTTACCTAGAATGATGGAAGCCGCAACCGCAAACCCCAAAAAAGCAGAGATCAAAATGCTTTCAACAGGCGATAGCAGTGAAATGATAGCAAGCTCTCCAACCCCCATTTGGCCAACAATAACGTTGTAAATAAGAATCCCGCCCGCCCATGCTGTGTCATGAACCAACAGAGGTATGGCTATCGTGAAGTACTTCTTTCTATGCTTCGCTAATATCGCATCTCGCCAATTGCTTAATGTAGGAAATAGGTGGGCGTAGTGTCTCTTTGCCATAACAAGCAATGCAATGGTTTGAAAGAATCGAGATACCGTGGTGCCAATAGCCGCACCAACCACACCCAGTTCTGGAAACCCAAACAAGCCGAAGATCAATAGGGCGTTGAGAATTGCATTGACGATAATTGCCCAGAAACTGATTTTGGTGGGCAGCTTGGCTTCGCCCACAGAACGAAGTGCACTCTCTAGCGGCACAACTACAGCGGTACCAATAAGGCTGGCTCCTGTTATCCAAAGGTAATCCGTTGCCAAGCGGACGTAATCAGGGTCTGAGGCCACCACAGACACGACTGATTCAGGAGCCAATGTATAAATGAACACAAAGGGCATGATGGCAAAGATCGAAAGTGCCCATGATTGCGCTAGTGTACGTCGAATTCCGTTGAAATCACCGGCACCAAAATGTTGCGAAGCTAGCACGCTCACGGCTCCACTAATCCCCGATACCATGATCAAGTTGAAGAAGAAGATACGGTTGCCAACACCAACCGCGGCGGTTGCAGAATCACCAAGCTGATTGACCATAAAGATATCGACCACGCCAAGCAGTGAAAACAACATGGTTTGCAACGAGACTGGTAAACCGATGTGTAATAGTTTTTGCCAAAATTCTTTGTCTAAATGACGATATGTCGAGAGCATCGCATTTCCCCGGTAGTGATTATGCGAGAAGTTTATCGGCATTTGTTTTCGCTGTATTCTTCAGACTCATCACAAACTTTTGCCAAACTATCCACTTTGATAAGTTGGCCAATTGAATGAGTTAGCAGTGATATGAGTGATAAACAAGAAAGGTATGAGATCTCTGAAAAGACGCACCAAGAGTTTGTCGATCAAAGCCATGTATTGGCATTTGAAGAGCTCGGTATCGTTCAATGTGGGACGGCGTCGTGTCGAGACTTCTTTTCGGTGTATCGTAAGAACCAACAGAAACACATGCTGTTGTATACCGTGAGAGGAAAAGGTTGGTTAGAAAGTGAAGGGTGTCGCTACATTCTAGAGCCGGGTTCGTGCATTACTGTTCCAGCAGGCATAGAGAATGGCTTCGGAATTGAGGAAGAAACATGGCAAATCGCATGGATCTTTCTTTCGCCAGATAAGCAATGGGACAAAGTCGTGAGTAATGAAGTCAGCTACACGCTTTCGCCAGCAGCAGAAGTGGTGTCGTCTTGTATTCATACGTTGTTGAGAAGCATTGCCTTGCCCATAGATTTGGGAGGAGCGATTGCGATTCACAGTGTAGCCCAAATAGAGTTCATGATTAATGCGCCGGTTCCGCAGCAGCAATCACGAAATTTGATTCGCTTAAGGCGCGTATTCGACAACGTACAAAAACAGTTGCACAAAGAGTGGAATGTTCATGAACTCGCGAGCTTATTCCCGTGCTCAGAGCCACACTTCCATCGTTTGTGTCAGCGCTATTACTCACACAGCCCAATGACTCATATTATGCGTATGAGAATGGAATACGCTGCGCGGCTACTTAGATCGAGTGATTGGTCGATTCAACACATTGGTGAGATAGTAGGATATCCAAATGCCGCTAACTTTAGCACTCGGTTTAAAGCGTGGTCAGGAATGACACCAAGACAATTCAAACAAAGTGCACAATAGCGATCTTAATAGGGAGCATAGAAACATAAGACACATAGAAGCATAAGATACCTAGAAATACAGTGCTTTGAATTGTGCAATAGGTTATTAGGTGTTTGAAATTTGCACTGTTTATCCGTTTGAAATGACCAATCTCTAATTACTTCTGATTACTTATGGTAACTAAGCGCTTCTATTAAAAAATGTTTCTGATTTGTCTACGATAATGTTAACGTGAAACTCATACTTGAATTTCAAAGGGTTGTGACTTTCATGTTTTCACATCTACCAAAACCAACTTTAGATCCAATTCTATCTCTGTCTGTCGCTTACCGCGGCGATACTCGTACTGATAAAGTCGACTTAGGCATTGGCGTTTACAAAAACGACCAAGGTGAAACACCGATTATGAAAGCCGTCTCTAAGGCTCAAGATATCGTTGTTGAAACACAGAAAACCAAAGCTTATGTTGGCCTAGCAGGCTGTGAAGAGTTTAACCAGAGCATGGTTGATCTGTTGCTTAAAGGGACTTCTGCAATAGGTCGCGTTGCTGCGATTCAAACACCGGGTGCAAGTGGTGCACTTCGCATGTTGGGTGACTTGATGAAAGTCTCTCAACCAGACACAACGGTTTGGATTTCAAACCCAAGCTACGTTAACCATAAACCGGTGATGGAAGCGGCGGGCTTAAAAGTTAGATACTACAATTACTTCAGTCCTGAAACGAAGCAAGTTGATACGGCTAAAATGTTGGCCGACCTTTCAAAAGCGGGTCCATCAGACGTGGTACTTCTTCACGGTTGCTGTCATAACCCAACGGGTGCTGACATTGATTTTGAAGCGTGGCAGGAAATTACTAAGTTATCGCAAAAGAATGGTTTCTTACCGTTTGTTGATATTGCCTACCAAGGCTTTGGTGATGGCCTAGAAGAAGACGCAAAAGGTCTTCAACATATGGCGAACAACGTAGAAGAGATGTTGATTACGACGTCATGTTCGAAAAACTTCGGTTTGTACCGTGAAAGAACGGGTGCCGCGATTGTTATCGGTAAGAACAGCGAACACGTAGGCAATGCTAAAGGTAAGCTACTGACACTGGCTCGTTCAACTTACACAATGCCGCCAGATCATGGTGCCGCGTTGGTTAAAACAATTCTTCAGAATCAAGAACTAACGACGATTTGGAAACAAGAGTTGAGTGAAATGCAGCAACGTTTGTTAAATCTGCGCAAAAGTTTATGTGACGAATTGCGAAATACTTACAACACGTCACAATTTGACTTCATCGAAAGCCATAAAGGCATGTTTAGTGTACTAGGCTTTAAAGAAACTCAAATGAATCAACTACGTGAAGAATATGGAGTCTATGGTGTTGGTGATGGACGCATCAATATCGCGGGCCTTTCTGAATCCCATATTCCTTATGTGGCTAAAGCGATAGCCAACGTTTCAAAATAGAAGGTGACTGAATGTATAATTGGAAAGCGATTGTAGTCTTAATGCTAAGTGGTGGCCTGTTTGCTTGTTCGACGACGACTCAAGTTCCTGTCGAGCCAGAGCAAAAGCCTCAAGTAGAACAACCTGTTGTGGATGAATCTTCTAAGACTGACGCAACTGAAGGCGAGAAAGTAACGGAACCTACTGAGAAGCCTGAAGAAGTGAAGCCTACTCAGCCAGAAGCTAAACCAAAGCCTGAACAAAAACCGGCTGCAAAACCGACGAAAACAAGCGATGGTAAACTGATTCTTGGTGAAGAAGAGTGGGTGTTTGTTCCTGGTTTGAAAGAAGCATTTAAAGCTCGTGTTGATACAGGCGCAACAACATCTTCGATCAGTGCTGTAGATATCGTTGATTTTGAGCGTGACGGAAAAGATTGGGTCAAGTTCAAAATTGAACATGACGGCATCACAACCAAAGAGATCAGTTTACCGGTAGAGCGCTGGGTTAAGATCAAGCAATCGAGCGCAGAGGGTACACAACGACGTGCTGTTGTCGTAGCTTCAATTCAAATTGGCGATCTAAAAGACAAAACTGAGTTTACGCTAGCAGACCGAACGCATCTTTCTTTCCCTATTCTGTTGGGTAGAAGCTTCTTTAGAGATGTTGCGGTAGTGGATGTAGGCCAGAAGTTTGTTCAGAAAAAAATAACGAAATAGCATTAAGTTATCGTTAATCCAGATTTAGTCTGGTGCTTTTATTTTTTGTAAATCGAATCCCTGCTAATGGAAATTAGCGGGGATTTTTTCTATTTCCGGCGTAATTAGCGATGAAATTCATTTAATTGTCCATTGTTCTCTATTCGTTCACGGTTTAACCTCGACAATGTGATCCCGATCTCTATATAATCCGCGCTTCGTTTTATGTTTAATCCATACTTTCGTACATCTTGTTTAGGCGCGTTAATCCGCTTAAAAATTATCTGTCAGTACACGCTTAGGAATTAGTTCTTTGATATCTACCGCGAACATCACAATGCAATTTGGCGCAGAGCCGCTGTTTGAAAACATCTCTGCTAAATTTGGTAACGGCAACCGCTATGGTTTGATCGGCGCCAATGGTTGCGGAAAATCAACGTTCATGAAAATCCTAAGTGGTGCATTAACGCCAAGCTCGGGTAACGTTTCTATCACTCCAGGTGAAAAACTGGGTGTGCTAAGCCAAGATCAGTTCGCTTTTGAACAATACAGCGTTATCGACGTTGTGATCATGGGTGACAGAAAACTGTGGGAAGTAAAACAAGAGCGTGACCGTATTTATTCTTTGCCAGAAATGAGCGAAGACGATGGCATGAAAGTCGCTGAGCTTGAAAGTGAATTCGCTGAAATGGATGGCTACACAGCAGAAAGCCGTGCAGGTGATATCCTAATTCAAGCGGGTATCGAAGAAGAATTCCATTTTGGCCTGATGCAACAAGTTGCTCCGGGTTGGAAACTGCGTGTGCTATTGGCACAGGCATTGTTTGCAAACCCAGATATCCTGCTTCTTGATGAACCAACCAACAACTTGGACATTCACACGATTAACTGGCTTGCTGAAGAGCTAAACCAGCGTAAATGTACAATGATCATCATTTCGCACGATAGACACTTCCTTAACTCTGTATGTACACACATGGCAGATATCGACTACGGCGAGCTACGTGTTTACCCAGGTAACTACGAGTACTTCTTAGAAGCGTCTGGTTTGATTCGTGACCAACTTCTAGCGAGCAATGCTAAGAAAGCGGCAGAGATCAGCGAGCTGCAAGACTTCGTAAACCGTTTTGGTGCGAACGCATCTAAAGCGAAACAAGCAAGTTCTCGCGCTAAGAAGATGGACAAGATCACGCTTGATGAAGTGAAATCATCGAGCCGCATGAGCCCATCAATTGATTTTGGTGAAGGCAAGAAACTACACCGTCAAGCGCTTGAACTTAAAGAGCTTGGTCACGGCTTCGATGGCGAAACACTGTTTGCTGGTGGTAACTTGCTGCTTGAAGCGGGTACTCGTCTTGCCGTTATCGGTGAGAACGGTGTGGGTAAAACAACACTATTGAAATGCCTAGTTCAAGAGCTAGAGCAAAACGAAGGTATCGTTAAATGGTCTGAAAACGCATCAGTAGGCTACTGCCCACAAGATAGCACGTCTGACTTTGATAACGACCTGAGTATCTTCGATTGGATCTCACAATGGCGTACAGTGAAGCACGATGACCTTATGGTACGTGGTATTCTCGGTCGTCTATTGTTTACTGCTGATGATGCGAACAAGAAAGCGCGTAACTGTTCTGGTGGAGAGAAAAACCGTCTGTTATTCGGCAAGCTAATGATGCAAGACATCAACGTGCTTGTGATGGACGAACCAACGAACCACATGGACATGGAAGCAATCCAAGCCCTGAACGACGCATTGAAAGTTTACACGGGGACACTTATCTTTGTAAGCCATGACCGTGAGTTCGTTTCTTCGCTAGCAACACACATCATTGATGTAAAAGACCAACAATTAGTGAGCTTCCAAGGTACTTATGAAGAGTACTTGGATCATCAGAAAAAGATGCTGATGGTTAGCTTATAACAGTCTTAGTTGGTCTATAACCGTATTGGTTGACCTATAGTTGCATTAGTAATTAGTAAATAGGTAAACGGCTAGCAGCTAACCGTTTATTTGCTAACTATAATAAGAAAGCAATGAGAATAAGAAAGCCCCCGAACACAATAGTGGTCGGGGGCTTTTTTTCGTTCTGATGTTGGTTCTAATTTTAAACGCGGTTAAACAACATTGTTTAACCGCGCTCAAGAACTAGAACGAATTATCCGTACGTCTAGTATTTAAACAATTGAACTTGAGTATTCAACTGTTGAGCAATACCGCGCAACTCTTCAGACAAGTGACGAGAGTTATCAGCCTCAGTAGACATGTTTTCTGATACATCATTAACCAACTGAATATTCTTACTGACTTCACCGGTAACCGATCTTTGCTCAGAAGCTGCATTCGAAATATGTGAAGCCATCTCCGAGATCTGTTGAATCGATGTCGCGATCTCTTCCAATGCAATAGTCGCATTGTTTGCATCATCGACACTTGATTGCGCCAAGTCTTGGCTACGTTGCATTGATTCAACCGCACTGACGCTGTTTTTCTGAAGAGTCTCGATCATTTCGCGAATCTCGTCTGTAGAGCTGTGAGTACGTTGAGAAAGCACATGAACTTCATCTGCCAAAACCGCGACCTTGCTCACCCGCACGTGCCGCTTCAATCGCTGCGTTTAAGGCCAATAGGTTAGTTTGTTCTGCAATATCAGAAATGGTTGATAGAATAGTGTTGATGTCTAACGCATTTTTCTCAACTTCTTGAATGATATCTGAAGCGTTCTCAACTTGTTGAGCAAGGCTAGTTATCGAATCTTGGTTGCGAATGATGACTTGCTTACCTTGTTCACAATTCTCTGTTGAAATGATCGCTGAATCAGCCGTCATTTGCGCGTTGTTTGCTACTTCTTCTGCTGTTGCCGACATTTCATGTACGGCTGTAGCAATCTGATAAATTTCGTGAAGTTGGACTGATAGACCTTCACTTGTTTGACGAGCAACATTGGTACTAATTTCAGATTGCTGATTAAGCTGGTTTGAAGAGCCCGCAATATCACGCACTATCTCTTGAAGTTTTGCTATGAACGCGTTGACGTGATGCGCTAGGGTGCCAATCTCGTCTTTACTATGAACAGCCATACGCTGTGTTAAGTCGCCGTCACCTTTGGACAATGCTTCCATTGCCGAGCTTAGTGCCGTTAATGGCGACAGTGCTTTCTTGATGATAAACATCGCAACAAATGCGATTACAGCAAGTTGTATTAGACCAAATATTACCGACTGACGAACTAATGAATAGTAAGAAGCAAAAGAGTGGTCTTCATCGATAACAACAGTGAAGTACCAGTCTGTATGAGGAACTTCCTGAGCAGAAAGAAGGGAGTCGGTACCTTTAATGGTTAGCTCTTCAAATTCTGGATTTTGCGCAAGTGATTTGATTGTCTGAGCAGAAAGGTTGTTTGAAATATTAGAAACAGGCTTTAGCGTTAGGCTACGGTCTCTATGGGCAACAATGTTACCTTTACCATCGACAAGAAAAGCGTAAACACCAGGTTGCTCGATACTTACAATATCATTAATGAGAGTGTTTAAGTTCAGGTCTGCACCAATAACACCAGAGAAACCGTTGGTATTGAATGGGCTTGCAATTGTTACCACTAGGTCATTCGTAGCCACATCAACATAGGGTTCAGTGACGACTGTTTGACCAGCCGCCATAGGCGCTTTGTACCAATCTCGAGTACGTGGGTCGTAGTCTTGCGGTACTGGCAAATCACCACCTAGAAGAAAGCGACCGTCAGAAAGCCCAGCGTAGGCAATTTGGAATTTACCAGCGCTCGTACTTTGAGTTAAATAGCTAGTTGGGTCATCGGTAAAAGTAAACGAATTTTTCGCTGCATTTACAACGTTGATTCGGCCTTCAATCCATTTTTCTATACCCGATACCGTTGTATCAGTTAGTGTATTTGAATACTGCTGAATGGAACGATAGGTTTCGTTGAGAAGTTGCTTACCTGTTACATAAGTCTGAATCGTGGTCATCGCGAAAATAATGACAACAAACATCAATGTTAATTTGTTCTTGATTGAAATATTGCTAACACCCATTTACGGTACATCACTCTTTTAGAAATTTTCGAGAGAGTAGCAGTACGCCGTATTACCGTAAAGATATTTTATTACTGATTTTTATCAATAAATGAATAGTATAAAAATGAGTTATAAATGGAAGTGACGAGAAAGGGTGATTTTCGAGGGTTTTAAGCTAAATGTTTAGTTTTTAGTTGCAAAATCAGCCATTAAGGCCAATAGGTCACGAGACCATTAGCCTTTAAGTTACCGTTTAAACAATCGAATTTAACATTTGATCACTGATGGATCTTAAGTGTTGAATAGACTTAAAAGCCAAATCGAGCTGACATTAAGAATTGGTGGCCGTAAGTACCGTTATTTCGAAGGTCAATACCTACTGAAAGCTGTTCTGTTGAGTGGAAGCGAGCCCCTACACCGACAATTGAACTCGTGTCGTCGCTGTCGACGAGTTGACCAAGGCGGGCGTTAACTTCAATGTTTGACAGCAACCAAGCTCTTAAACCAATATTGATTTCAGTTTTAATGTGGTTACCATCATTACGTTCGATATTGTGCAGTAACATCTGTCCAGTAATATCAGCCAACTGATTAATTGGGCCGTTGAACCCCATACCTACAGCCGCATCCCAATCCCCTTCAAACTCAGAATCGATTCGAGCAACAAAGTGTGAGTTTTGAGTGAACATTGTTGTGACTTCGCCACCAAATGTACTAGGGCTAATACCTGTGCGCAGCTCAAATGTATTGTAGTTAAAGTTGTTTGCATACGCAGAGAATGAACACAGTGTAACCAACCCTAAAAGGACCGTCTTGTTTGCGCTACCTAGCATGGTGACTCCATATTAATTATATTTTTCGGCATTATAATGCAAAAAAGCCTGCAATATGCAGGCCATTTGTTATAAATCATGTCTTATAAGTCGACGGTACGGAGTTTGTATCTTACAAAACTTGAATATGATCTACTTCGATCTCTGGCGTTTTACCACCTTCGTATTCGCCAAATATACGAACTTTTGTATCTGCGGTGAGCGGTTGCGCTAGAAGGATATCGTCATCCAGCTCGATTTGAATTTCACTCTGACCATCAGAGAATACGAACGTATCGTTCTTTAGTTGACGAACAATCTTGCCATCTACGATTGCTTCTTGCTCTGCGAACATGCTGGTGTCTGCTAGTAGAGTCGCAACTGAAACGGTTTCAATCGGTCCCGTGTACGCAATAGCGCTCTGATGCTTGTGGTTACTGTCGCTGTGATGGTCACTAGCCATTGCGAAAGTAGGAGCGAGGATAATAGTAGATGCGATCGCTAATACAGTTTTTTTCATGGTGAATCCCTTAATGTTGTTTTTATTAGAAACGTTTTTCTTAATTTGAAACGTTTCTTTTCGTGAGTGCGCTTATTTTGTTTGTAAGCTTCGTTTCTATGGAGCTATTAAACAACACTGGGGTTGAATCCAGAGTGAGTAACACATTCATTTTCCATTCATTTTATTGAGCATCTACACGACAATGACGTTAAGATGGAAGCAGAGAAATATTGCCCATAGCTATAAATTGAAAATTAAGAAATAAAGGATTTAAGTACAGATGCGATCACCGTTAAACGCCCTTATGGTTCAAGGGACAACGTCAGATGCCGGAAAAAGTGTTTTGGTGGCAGGTTTATGCCGTGTTTTAGCAAGGAAAGGCATCAAAGTGGCACCTTTTAAGCCACAAAATATGGCGCTAAATAGCGCAGTGACAAAAGATGGTGGCGAAATTGGTCGTGCTCAAGCGGTTCAGGCACAAGCTTGTAATATTGAGCCTACCGTTCATATGAATCCTGTATTGCTAAAACCCAATTCAGATACGGGTGCGCAAGTGATTCTACAAGGAAGAGCACTGACGAATATGGAAGCGACCGGATATCACGACTACAAGAAAGTCGCGATGAATTCGGTTATCGATTCGTTTGATCGACTTTCCGAAGAATACCAAAGCGTGATGATTGAAGGTGCGGGCAGCCCTGCAGAGATCAATCTTCGAGAAAACGATATCGCGAACATGGGCTTTGCTGAAAAGGCAGACATCCCAGTGATCATCGTTGCTGATATTGATCGTGGCGGCGTTTTTGCACACCTCTACGGCACATTAGCTTTATTATCTGAATCTGAACAAGCGCGCGTAAAAGGCTTTGTGATAAACCGTTTTAGAGGCGATATTGCGCTTCTACAATCTGGTTTAGACTGGCTAGAAGAGAAAACAGGTAAGCCAGTGATAGGGGTTTTGCCTTATCTACATGGTTTTAACTTAGAGGCGGAGGATGCGATAACCTCTGCTCAAGAGTCTGATGGAGAAGCTAAACTCAAGGTTGTGGTGCCAGTACTAACTCGAATCAGTAACCATACAGACTTTGACGCTCTGCGACTTAACCCGTCGATTGATTTACGTTACGTAGGCAAAGGCGAGCGCCTGAACAACGCTGATTTGATTGTATTGCCGGGAACAAAATCGGTAAGAGCCGATTTGGAATACCTAAAACAGCAAGGTTGGGATAAAGATATTCAGCGTCATCTTCGCTTGGGCGGGAAAGTGATGGGTATTTGTGGCGGTTATCAGATGCTAGGGAATATCATCCACGACCCAGATGGCGTTGAAGGGAAACCTGGAAGCAGTGAAGGGTTGGGGTATCTTGATACTGAAACGACACTAACACAGCAGAAAACTTTAACCAATGTGTGTGGAACCATGACACTTGATGGCAAAACTGCACAAGTAAAAGGGTATGAAATCCACGTAGGTAGGACTGATGTCAATGAAACGGTATTACCGGTTCAGTTAGAATCTGGCAGTGTTGATGGTGCTGTGAATCAAGATAATTCAATTTTTGGTACTTACCTGCATGGCGTATTCGATAACAGTGATGCATTGTCGCTTATTTGCGAATGGGCAGGCGCCAATGATGTGACAGCGATTGACCATGAACAGCTTAAAGAGTTGGGTATCAATCGAATCGCTGATGCCATCGAAGATCACTTGAACCTTGACCTGATTTGGCCTGAATTAACAGCTTAGGCCGCAACTTAGAAGTTAGCTCAAGAATTTAAACGAACAATAGATTAAATGAGAATAATGAAAAAACGAGTCATCCTTTTAACTATCGTCTTAGTTTCAGCACTGAGTTCTACTCATCTTTTGGCTGCTGAAAAACTACGAGTTTATGCTGCATCGTCGATGACGAACGCGGTTAACTTGTTGGTTGAAGAGTTTGAGAAAGATCATTCTGTCGATGTTATTCCAGTGTATGCGAGCACGTCGTCTTTGGTGCGCCAAATCGAACGAGGTGCGCCAGCAGACATTTTTATCTCGGCAAACGAAAAATGGATGACGCATTTAGTCGATCGCCAATTGGTTTCTAGTGACAATGTCACAAACTTGTGCGAAAACGAACTCGTGTTAATTTCCCCGAAAGAGACGCCAATATCTTTGGACCTCTCAAACGGTGACCAATGGGCTAAACTTCTAATGAATGAAAGACTTGCAGTTGGCAACACCATGTCGGTTCCTGCGGGTATCTATGCGAAAGAAGCGCTAGAAACGTTAGGTGTATGGGACGATGTGAAGACTCGATTGGCACCAAGTAACAATGTACGTATGGCATTGGCTTTGGTGGAGCGTAGTGAAGCTAAGCTTGGCATTGTCTACAAAACAGATGCGTTGCTTTCTAAAGAAGTGAACCTAGTGTCGACGTTCCCATCAGATTTACATACGTCAATACGTTACCCTGTAGCGAAATTGAGCGATAAAGTCGTCGCAGAACAGTTCTATACTTTCCTAAAGAGCGAAAAAGCGAAGGACACCTTGAACAGTTTTGGATTTGAAGTGCGTTAAATGATGTATCTATCGGAATACGAATACCAAGCCTTAATGCTGAGCTTGAAAGTCGCTGGGTTTGCCATCTTATGGCTTATTCCTATCGGTATCGGCTTAGCGTGGTTGCTTGCTAAAAAACAATTTGTGGGCAAAAGCATTGTAGAGAGTATTGTCCATTTGCCTTTGGTGCTTCCACCCGTGGTTATTGGTTATTTGTTGCTAGTGTTGATGGGCAGACAAGGCGTTATTGGCTCTTGGCTTAATGACGTGTTTGGTATTGTATTCAGTTTTAGCTGGAAGGGCGCTGTTCTAGCGTGTGTGGTCGTAGCGTTGCCTCTGATGGTACGTTCTATACGACTGAGCTTAGAAACCGTAGACAGTAAACTTGAAGAGGCCGCAGCTACATTGGGCGCTTCACCTCTTCGTGTGTTTTTTACCATCACTTTACCTCTGATGATCCCAGGGATCATTACTGGCACCATGCTTTCATTTGCAAGAAGTCTGGGTGAATTTGGTGCGACCATCAGCTTCGTTTCCAATATCCCTGGAGAAACTCAAACCATTCCTTTAGCCATGTATACCTTTATTGAAACCCCTGGAGCTGAAATGGAAGCGGCTCGTTTGTGTGTCATTTCTATAGTGATCGCACTGAGTTCACTGATGCTTTCTGAATGGCTCAACAAAAAGTCAGCAAAACGTTTGGGGGGTAACGCATGAGTCGCATGAGCGCTTTGGTCCTCCAATATCAGCAACAGCTTGGTGAAACGTTTTTTGATATTGACTTGGAATTACCGAGTACTGGTATTACGGCAATTTTCGGTCGTTCTGGTGCAGGTAAAACCTCACTTATCAATGCCATTAGTGGCCTTAAACAGCCAGATAAGGGCTTGATCAGCGTATCGGGAACTACTTTGTTCGATAGTGATAAGGGCATTAACTTGCCGACTCACAAACGCAATGTCGGGTATGTATTCCAAGAATCACGATTGTTTCCGCACATGAAGGTGTCAGGCAATCTTAAATATGGCATCAAAGACTTCGATAAAACGCATTTCGATCAGATTGTCTCCTTGTTATCTCTCGGTCTATTGCTAGACCGTTACCCAGCACGTTTGTCGGGTGGTGAGAAGCAACGAGTGGCGATTGGACGTGCTTTGTTGTCTAAGCCCAGCATTCTATTGATGGATGAGCCATTGGCGTCTTTGGACTTACCTCGTAAGCGTGAAGTAATGCCGTTTCTGGAAAACTTATCTGAAACCGTCCAAATACCGATTATCTATGTTACTCATAGCCTCAATGAAATATTACGCTTGGCAAATCACCTTGTGATCATTGATCAAGGCAAAGTTATTTCATCGGGGATGACGGAAGAGGTATGGGCATCGAGAGCCATGCAACCGTGGCAATCTTTTTCAGAGCAAAGCTCGTTGTTTGAAGCGACATTAACGGAACATAATGATGATTATGCGTTGTCACGTCTAACGTTAGGTAAATCAACGTCACTTTGGGTTCAAAAGGTGTCGAGCGAGCTTGGCACTACGGTAAGGCTGCAAGTGAGGGCAAATGATGTCTCTATCACGCTACAGCAGCCGCAAGGCACTTCGATACGTAATATCCTTCCTGTCACTATTAAAAGGGTAGAGACGCACCAGCAAGGCTCGAATAAGCAGAGTGTCGCTGTCGAGTTAGAACTTGAGGCCGGATGCTACCTATGGGCAACTATTACATTGTGGGCGCTGGATGAGCTGAATTTAGAAATTGGACAACGTGTCTACGCACAAATTAAAGGCGTGAGTGTCGCGCAAAGAGATATCGCGATAACGCACTAAGTTCATGCACTAAGTTCATGCAGCAAGCTCATGCGATAAGATATTCAGATCTAGCGGTAATACATTAAGATCCCACGACGTACCTGGTTTTTGGTTTCATTTTAGAACGGGTGAAACTCGATCTTGATTCTGTGACTCGATCTTGATTCCATAAATGACTACATGCGTCATTTTATAGGGTGTAACTGCCAGTTCTGCGTCATACTATATGAGTGTGTATGTATATTTTCGTGCGATGATAAAAGTTAGAATTATAAGAGCCACAATGAGAACCCCTGCACTAACAAGAACCCAGACGTTACGTTCGAATAATAGAAGAAGCGAGCAGAAAAAGAACGTATAGAAAAAGCTGCAGGTACAAAAAAGCCGCATGTTTTAAATAACATACGGCTTAATCATTAAGTTTTCGTTAAGCATTCAACCTAAATTTAGGTGCTCTAAATGGCTTAGCGGATGAAAACTTCTTTGAAATCACGCTTCAAGATAGCATCACGGCGCGCTTTCTTGATTTGCTTAGCCATGTCTTTTACACAGTTATGTAAAATTTGGTCAAGCAGTTGAGCTCGGTACTCTTCTTTTTCTTCATCAGACATGCCTTCTGGAAGTTTAAGAGTAGGGAACTCCTCCATCATGTTTACGCCAGCGAAAGCTTGGCTAACAGAGATTAGAGCGTGGAATTGCTCAAAGTTGTCCAAAACATTTTGTGCGCTTGCTGGAAGGCTGCTCCAAGTTTCACGCACTGCTTCTTCAGACACTTCGTGAATAGAAGTAACCATGTTGTGCATCTCTTTAGGCACTTCATCAAATTCGATAACTTGGCGAAGCTCTGGTGAGATAGTGGTTAAATCGATTTCTTGTACTTCGTTGTTTGTAGCGTCTGACATAGTATTTCTCTTTAAAAAGAAACAATGCTAAAAAGATCTGTAAAAAAGTCAATATAATATAGAGATTAGGGCATGATTTAAGCCCAAATTTGAGCTACTTTGAATATTCAACACTAGATAAAGGTGATGTGATGATAGAAAAGGGATCTTCGATGCGCATATTGCTAGTTGATGACGTTCAACTGGATAGGATGCAACTCGCTATTCGACTCAAGCAACTGGGTCATGTTGTAGAAGCTGTTGGTAGCGGAAAAGAAGCCCTGAATGTTTATTCTGATTTTGACCCTGAACTCGTGTTACTGGATATCAGCATGCCAGACATGGATGGTTTTGAGGTCGCTAACGAAGTTCGTCGGCAATTCCCAGAATGGGTTCCGATCATCTTTTTGAGCGGTCATGAAGAGCCTGAAATGATCGCAAAAGCGATAGATGCCGGCGGCGATGACTATTTGATCAAACCGGTAAATAAAGTTGTTTTGAACTCTAAGTTGATTGCGATGCAGCGTATTGCGCACATGAGACGAGAGTTAAAACAGAGTACCGCCAAACTCGAAGAGCTGAATATTTTGCTGCAACAACAAGCCAACGAAGACGGCCTAACCAAATTATACAACCGTCGATATATGGATACTAAGCTTGAAGAGAGCATTGCGTGGCACGGACGACGTAATATATCCATGACCGTCATACTACTCGATGTTGACTTCTTTAAGCCTTACAACGATAACTATGGCCATATTCAAGGGGATAAGTGCCTGCAAGGGCTTGCCAATACTTTGAAAGAGCTCTTTGTTCGAGCTGGAGAGTTTGTTGGACGTTACGGCGGTGAAGAGTTCGTCATCATTCTGAGTGATACCGACAGCTCCGCGGCTAATTTACAGGCCAATCGTGTAAAAGAAGCACTGCATCAAATGAACTACGTCCATGACTACTCAGCAGTGTCTGACAGAGTGACAGCGTCACAAGGCGTATTGTCATTCGTGCCTGAAGGTGGTGAGGCTATCGCTTCTATTTACGAAAAGGTTGACCAAGCACTGTATCAGGCCAAGCAAAGCGGAAGAAATACCTACATACAACGCGATATTATGGAGCTTGAGCAATAGTTGACGAGCTTCGGTAGTAACCTGAATTATACTTCTAGTAGCTTGTAAGCCAGGAAGTGACTTAAGTGATAAAAGAAATGCAGCATTCCAAGTCATTCGTCATGACTAACTCAAACAAAGGTCTTGTATTAACTCTGTTTGTTTCCGTGTGTCCAACCGCTGTTAACGCAGCTTCGCTCTCTGAATTGGTCAGAAAAGACATTGAACAAACCTTCGCAACGAGTGTTTTGCTCAATGATACGGATGTGTTTACCTTTGGCATAAATAATTTTGATCCCAACAAAGTCTTTAGTTTGGACAATGAAGATATTGGCTCTAATGACTCAGTAAGTCGCCGACAAAATATCGCGTCCCTCAGCCTTCCTTATACCTTTAAAGTGCCAAGTTATATTGAAGACAACCATCAAGAAGTAACACTTCGTTTATCTGCGTTGCGGATAGAGAAGGATGTTCAATATGCCAGTTCAACGATAAGCGACTTTCAAAAAGAGTCTGTTGTTTCTGGTTACGTTGAGTATGCGAACGTATCCCAGTTGAACGAATACTGGAGTTTTAGTTCTGCAATTGGTAACCATATTTCCTATTATCGAAACGATTTTGAATATCGTTCTTCGTTGCTTGCACCTATTCAAGGTCAACTGGATGGTCTTTATCTGAACACGGATGCTTGGGCATACATAATAGAGCCTAAGATAAAGTTGATGTTTGAAGATAAGAATGACTGGGGTAAATATAAACTCAGTACCAGTTGGCATTACTTTAATGGTGTCGGTTGGGGAGAAGCCAATAACGGTAATATTGGTCACCCAGAAGGTTGGTACATAGCAAATGAAGCTAAGATCTTCTATGACTTAGTTCGTTGGGACAAAAACATCACATCCATGTATTCGAGTATAAGAAGAATAGATATTGGTGGTGACACTGTAGCGTCTATGGGTACTACGGCTTACTACGAAGCTAGTGTAGGTTGGTTGCTTAACCCTAATCTGTTTAATGACTGGGTCGACAATGTAGGAATAGGGTTTACTATCAATTACGGAAGCAGTTTGAAAGGAGGGAGCTTAGTCATCTTCTTTAACCAAGACTAGTCTAAGCACCTAAGCACCAACGCTTTCGATGTTCACACCGCTAAATTACGATGTTCAGAGTTTTACATTCCCCGATGTTTAACGTCTTTAAATATCGACACACAGCTTGTTTCGGCCCGTCTCTTTTGCTTTGTACAGAGCATTATCGGCAAGCTTCAAGACTTCTACGGGTTGTTTAGTGGTTCTACTATCAGACAGCCCAATGCTCACCGTTACGTTTACGACTTCAGTTGACTCGCTACTCTGACCACGCTTTTTGATACCAACTTCATGGTCATCTGGGCGATCGTTGCTATTTCGAATCGTCATATCGTAGTTTTGTACTTCGGAAATTAAAACCTGTAGGTGTTCTTTAACCTGTTCCGAGTGTTTGCCTTTGAATATAATCGTGAATTCTTCACCACCGTAGCGATAGGCTTTCGCGCCACCTGTGGTTTCACTCAATATACGTGCTACCAACTTCAACACATCGTCGCCAATGTCATGACCATAGGTATCGTTAAATTTCTTGAAGTGGTCGATGTCAACCATCGCCATTGAGTATTTACGCCCTAAGTGCTTCATATCCACTTCTAAAGCGTGTCTACCTGGAATGTTAGTTAAACGGTCATTAAAGGCCATATCATGGCTAGCCGAGACGACATAGATAATGAACAACGTGCCAGATAGCGAGAACATCGTACTAGAGATGTATTGCACATCAAAAAATATGAACGTACACGAAGAAAGCAAAATGGCACTGTATACGACGACATCAATCGCCCGGTTGTATACCAGAACTAAAATCGAAGTAAGACCCAATAAGCACAAGCTATACAGCACCAAAACAAAAGGCAGCCGCGAGAATCCGCTAACGATAAACAGAAGCCCTTCGCTCCATGACTCAAACCCGCCGGATTGGAAGTGAGAAACAATTAATTGGGTCCATACCGTAAACAGAACGAGAACCAAAGCATATAGGAACATGGATTTCGAGTTAACGCCGTTATCCGGGAAGGCATACACCAGTAAGCAAGTTACAGGAACTAAAGCCGTTAACAGAGACAGTTCTAATAGAGTGGTGCCAGTATTAAGTGGTGTTTGTAAGCGAACTTGGATGATGAGGTATGCGACGAGCATGGTTAAGGACACCATGGCCATACGACCTTGCTTAAATGTGTGGCACAGCAAAACCGCAACGCTCAATAGAATGTATGGGAGGTTGCTAGCAAACCCTAAGTTTGACTCCGTCACGACAATGACGTTGTTCATACCTGCAAGTAATATTGCTAATAAAAATAAGGGGAAGCAAAATCGAAACATGCTCGACGTGACGAAAGAAGATGTCATTTATGTGGTGAGCCTAACTATAATGATGATCTTATAATTTAATTTTATACGTAGGATACGGTTAAACAAGCAATTGCCAAGCTTTTTCATTAAATTATAGCAAAAACATGATCATAGCTCGATAATCGTACAACTGTTTTTATATGTATTTGAGTTGCTATTAACCATAGAACGAGCTACACAGTATATATGATAAATGAAACAGCCGTTATGGATACTTAATTAGATTTAGATAGTTTGTGCTTATAGAGGTAGATGATTACCTAAGTCGCAATGAACAGATGTTATAACGATTAGCTACTGAAGCGGCTAGCAACAACGATTAGCTACAGCAATTAGCGACAACAACGGATTAGCAACAAGATCGATTAGCTACAACGGCAATTCGTTACAACAACGATTAAAATAGAATTAACCGCTAAACATGGAGGTGTATTATGCAAATCAGTGTCGATGTCCATAACTATATGGAAACTTTGGTGGGAAATGTATTAGCGACAGAAGAGTATGTTTCTGGCTATACCAACGAACAGTTAGCCGATCTTGCGTGTTTGGCTTTAGGTCAGCTTAAACCCATCTATATTCGCTTCGATGTCGATTTTCTATCGGCATTGCCAGAGGATAAATTGGTACTGTATAAACGAAATAGTGAGATCGCGGTCAAAAATGCAGAAAGTATGATCATTGACGACAGAAGACGCGAGCGTGACGACAATGTGCCCGTAATCTTTAGTCAACATAATTTTGATGATGACGTTGAATTACAATGGTATGAAAAGCCATTGTTGAGCGGCAAACAGTCATGATAGTTTACGGTTAATGCGGTCATTTTAGGAGTAAAAACGTGGGATTCTTTTCTAGATTATTTAGTGGCAAAGAAAAAACCGAACAAAAAGTAGAAATTGAGCCAGTCGAATACAAAGGCTTCAATATCTATCAAGATGCCATTGCTGAATCTGGTCAATACCGTGTAGCTGGGCGAATCGAGAAAGAATTTGATGGTGAAATCAAAACCCATCGTTTTATTCGTTCAGATGTTGTTTCAAACAAACAAGACGCCGATGAACTGATGCTTAAAAAATCGCAGATGTTCATCGACCAAATGGGCGATAGCATTTTTAGCTAACCAAATAGGGTTAGAATTGATGTTGGTCATAATTAGAAGGGCTTTCAGTGTATATGCTGAAAGCTCTTTTTAGTTTTAGGAACAAAGAACAGCTACTCGGTTGTTATTTAAAGGATTATGCGCAAGTGGTTTGACCTCCAGTTCGAGACGGTCGTCATTTCTTCAAATGAAGCGCTCAAATTCCATCCAAATCGTTATAAGTAATAACTTTTTCTGTTCTTTGAATAAAACACTTGAAGTATTAGTTGTCGTTAGATACAAACGAATAAGTCATTCGTGCCAATAGTCAAGGAATAGCTATGCAAATTGGTGTACCAAGAGAAACACTCGCAGGTGAAACGCGAGTCGCTGCTTCACCGAAATCGGTAGAACAGCTTCTAAAATTAGGATTTGAAGTTTGTGTTGAATCACAAGCAGGTGCGTTAGCAAGTTTTGAAGATGCAGTTTATGAACAAGCTGGAGCAAAAATTGTCACCGCAGATGAAGCTTGGAAATCCGATATTATTTTTAAAGTTAACGCTCCGATCGTTGACGAAACTAAAAATGAAATTGATCTTCTTAAAGATGGCGCAACATTGGTCAGCTTTATTTGGCCAGCTCAGAACCCAGAATTAATGGAACAATTGTCCACTCGTAACATCAACGTGATGGCGATGGATTCCGTACCTCGTATTTCAAGAGCTCAAGCGTTAGATGCATTGAGTTCTATGGCTAACATCGCGGGTTATCGTGCTGTGGTTGAAGCGGCGCATGAGTTTGGTCGATTCTTCACGGGTCAAATTACGGCGGCAGGTAAAGTTCCACCAGCGAAAGTATTGGTTGCTGGTGCGGGTGTTGCTGGCTTAGCGGCAATTGGCGCTGCGGGTAGTTTGGGTGCGATCGTTCGTTCGTTCGATGTTCGTCCTGAAGTAAAAGAGCAAGTCGAGTCTATGGGCGCTGAATTCTTGGAAGTGGATTTCAAGGAAGATACCAGTGCGGGCGACGGCTACGCAAAAGAGATGTCTGAAGCATTCAATAAGAAAGCTGAAGAACTTTATGCAGCTCAAGCTAAAGATGTCGATATCATCATTACAACGGCACTGATCCCTGGTCGTCCGGCCCCTAAGCTGATTACCAAAGAGATGGTAGACAGCATGAGTGCTGGTAGTGTGATTGTTGACCTTGCGGCAGCCAATGGCGGCAACTGTGAATATACCGTTGCGGATCAAGTCATTACAACGGCTAACGGCGTGAAAGTAGTAGGTTACACAGATATGGTTGGTCGACTACCGACTCAATCATCTCAACTGTATGCAACGAACCTCGTTAACTTGCTGAAACTGCTTTGCAAAGAGAAAGATGGCAACATCAATATCGACTTTGAAGATGTCGTTCTGCGCGGTGTTACTGTGGTTAAAGAGGGTGAGGTCACTTGGCCAGCTCCGCCTATTCAAGTTTCAGCTCAACCACAACAAGCTAAGCCAAAAGCAGCCAAACCAGAGCCTAAAGTTGAAGAACCTGTTTCTCCAATTAAGAAAGTGGCGGGTATGGTGGTTGCTGTTGGTGCTTTCGCTTGGGTAGCGTCGGTTGCTCCTGCTGCGTTCTTATCTCACTTTACCGTTTTTGTACTCGCTTGTGTGGTGGGTTATTACGTCGTTTGGAATGTAAGCCATTCTCTGCATACGCCTTTGATGTCCGTAACTAACGCGATTTCAGGAATCATTGTAGTCGGTGCACTGTTACAAATAGGACAAGGAAGTGGCGTTGTCACGTTCTTATCATTTATTGCCGTATTAATTGCAAGTATCAATATCTTTGGTGGCTTTACCGTAACCAAACGTATGCTTGAAATGTTCCGTAAAGACTAAGGAGTGACAGATGTCTGAAGGATTAGTACAAGCAGCTTATATTGTTGCTGCTGTATTCTTTATTATGAGCTTGGCTGGGTTGTCGAAACAGGAATCTGCGCGCGCAGGTAACTATTACGGTATCACGGGTATGGCAATCGCGTTGATCGCGACGATCTTTGGCCCACATTCTGCAGGTATTGTATGGATCATCATTGCTATGGTGATCGGTGGTGGTATTGGTATCCACTACGCAAGAAAAGTCGAAATGACTGAAATGCCTGAGCTGGTGGCAATTCTGCACAGCTTCGTAGGTATGGCAGCAGTACTTGTAGGTTACAACAGCTACATTGATCCACCTGCTACTGTTTCTATCAACCCAGCAGATATTCATGCTGAACATGTGATCCACCTAGTGGAAGTGTTCCTTGGCGTGTTTATCGGTGCGGTGACGTTCACGGGTTCTATTGTTGCGTTTGGTAAGCTTCGCGGCGTTATCTCTTCGTCTGCATTGAACATCCCTCATAAGCATAAGTGGAACCTAGCGGCGATCGTAGTTTCTACACTACTGATGATCATGTTCGTTAAAGCGGACGGCAGCATGTTCGCGCTAATGGTGATGACTCTTATCGCATTCGCATTCGGTTACCACCTAGTGGCATCGATTGGTGGCGCAGATATGCCAGTGGTTGTCTCTATGCTGAACTCGTATTCTGGTTGGGCAGCAGCAGCGGCAGGTTTCATGCTTGCGAACGATCTGCTTATCGTAACAGGTGCATTGGTTGGTTCGTCAGGTGCGATTCTTTCTTACATCATGTGTAAGGCGATGAATCGCTCTTTCATCAGCGTTATTGCTGGTGGGTTCGGCCAAGACGTGGTTGTGTCTGATAGTGATGAAGAGCAAGGTGAACACCGCGAAACATCAGCTGAAGACGTGGCTGACATGCTGAAAAACTCGAAGTCAGTCATCATCACTCCTGGGTACGGCATGGCAGTAGCTCAAGCTCAATATCCAGTGCATGAAATCACTGAGAAGCTACGAGCGCAGGGCATCAATGTTCGATTTGGTATCCACCCAGTTGCTGGTAGGTTACCGGGTCACATGAATGTGTTGCTTGCTGAAGCAAAAGTACCTTACGATATCGTTCTTGAAATGGACGAACTCAACGATGACTTCAATGAGACAGATACTGTTTTGGTTATCGGTGCAAACGACACTGTGAACCCAGCAGCACTTGAAGATCCAAATAGTCCAATCGCTGGCATGCCAGTACTTGAAGTTTGGAATGCTCAGAACGTTATCGTATTCAAACGTTCGATGAACACAGGTTATGCCGGTGTGCAAAACCCGCTGTTTTTCAAAGAGAATACGCAGATGTTGTTTGGTGATGCGAAACAGAGCTGCCTCGGTATTCTAGAGCATCTATAGGAAACACTTTTTAAGTATTTTCTCAGCCTAAGCATTAAGTCATAACTAAATAAGGAGCTCATTAGAGCTCCTTTTTTTGATCATCTGAAAGTGACTGTGCCCTAAAGCGATAAGTAATAAGCACAGTCCGATAAACGGACGCAAAACTCATTCGAATGAAATTATGACTAATCAAACGACTAGCGAGTGCACCTGTGCAACATAACTCTAATATGATTGAATTCGTCGCTACAACTCGCCATTCGTACGGCTTTTCATGCGCTTATAAATTTATCTTTGGTAACGAATGGTATATATTTGATTGATCTATATGAATTTGCGTTGGTTTGTGATCATCAAAAGAACATTTACTCTGCTTATCGCTACGTTATCAGTTTCAGTAAACGCGTTTGCTGACTCTTTACCTGAGCGTATCGATAACTTCACCAAACTTTTTGATCATGAAATGGCAATTGAATCTTATGATATTCGATTGCTTCAGGCTGATTACCCGACTCGCTTGATCATGCCGTCTTCTATGCTGCCGCAAACTGCAGAATACCCACTCAAAGACATACAACGCTTATACCGGCTGTCAAAAACATGCAGCGGGAAGCTGCCATTAAGCCCTTTAATCACCGAGCCTTTAGTCTTTACTCGTGCAATGTGCAAAGGAACTAAGCTTTCTGATCGTTGGTTTACTCGTAGTGGTTTGATCCACCCTGGTGGCGGTTCATATGCCGCACGATACGTTGAGTTATACCCAGAGAAATTTGATTCGTTGAAGCGCTACATGCACATTCAAGAGCGACCAAACACCGAACACGATGAACTACTGTCTCGTCTACAGAAGATGGACAACGAAGCCATAACAGCTTTGCTAGCGGGTGCGAGTATGTTTGTTGAGCTTGATGAAATGTGGGTCAAGCGCGGTGATAGGTATTACCTGTATAAAGAATCAGTTTGGAACGAAAACGCTACGCTCGCGGGCTTATCCTTTAGTTTGTCCTCAGAAGGCAACAGCTGTTTTGTCCAACGCGGCAATGTATGTTGGGAAATAGAAGATCATTCAGAGCTTCTGCAGATCGCCATGTTTATTTTGGTGATCGCCAATATCCTACTTGTGTTGGGGTGGGCCGTTTACCGTTGGAACAGTAAAAAACAAGAGATGAAGAGCCGGATGCTAGTTCTTCAAATTCTAACGCACGAATTAAGAACGCCGATTGCAAGTTTGTCATTGACGGTTGAAGGGTTTAGACGTGAGTTCGAACATTTACCAGAATCGGTATATGATGAGTTTCGTAGGTTATGTGAAGATACGCGCCGTTTAAGGCAGTTGGCAGAAGCAAGTAAAGATTATTTGCAATCAGACAACCAGCCGCTTGCAACAGAGTGGGTGCCAAGCGTTGAAGAGTGGCTTCAATACAAAGTTGAAGAAGACTTTGCACCGGGCATTGAACTCCGTGTAAATAAAGATATTGCTGCAAAAGTAAACGTATATTGGTTAGGTACTTGTATTGATAACCTGATCAGAAATGCCGTGAAATACGGTGTTGCTCCAGTGATACTAGAACTGAATACTTCTGACAAGAAGCTGACATTCAAAGTTATAGATAATGGAGACTTGTCTCGCAAAGATTGGGGGCAACTAAGAAAGCCATTCGTAAGTAAGAGTGGACTCGGTTTAGGTCTGACGATAGTGGAATCTATGGTCGGAAAAATGGGCGGTCACATGACGCTTATCGGCCCCCCAACAACATTTATTTTGGAGATACCTTGTGAAACAGACATTGCTTCTCGTTGAAGATGATAAAAATTTAGCTGACGGTTTATTAGTTAGCCTTGAGCAAGCTGGATATGAATGTTTGCATGCCGAGCTGATCTCTGAAGTTGAAGGCTATTGGGAACAAGCGGATCTTGTGATCTTAGACCGTCAACTTCCTGATGGTGACTCGGTAGATTCACTTCCAGGTTGGAAGAAAAAGAAAGACATCCCCGTTATATTGCTAACGGCGCTCGTGACAGTAAAAGACAAAGTAGCGGGACTAGACTCAGGTGCGAATGATTACCTAACGAAACCGTTTGCAGAAGCTGAACTGTTTGCTCGAATCCGTGCACAGCTACGCCTACCTGATGCTGAAGATCAAGATGCATCAAAAGTGATGGCTCAAAACCTTGTAATTGACAAAGCAACACGTGAAGTGTTTTTTAATGAATTGGAAGTTACGTTAACGCGTACGGAATTTGATTTACTATTATTCTTGGCAAGTAACCTTGGTCGAGTGTTTACACGTGATGAGCTACTAGACCACGTATGGGGTTACAACCATTTCCCAACAACACGTACCGTAGATACGCACGTTCTTCAACTAAGACAGAAGTTACCAGGTTTAGAAATTGAAACCTTACGTGGCGTTGGCTACAAGATGAAAGCGTAATGAAAAAAGCCTTACTTCCACTACTCATTTTATCAAGCGTCATCAATACTGCACAAGCAGCTGATTGGTTTAAGGATAGTGATACGCTAACACAAGTACACAAGCACCTGCTAGATAACGATTTAGCCTTGATGTTTGATTCACTAGTGGAAGTTTGGCAAATTAATGCTTCGCAATCTCGCGAAGATCATCTCAATCAATTGTTCGATCAAGCATTGAACAAAGATTGTGGTAAAACGCTCACAAAAAAAACCTTACCAGACTGGATAAGCTCGGTTGTCGTGAAAAGACACGTTATTCAAAGTCCCGGCAGGGAAACATTTCGTGTGGCGATTGATGTTGAATCGGAAAGCAACATCCAAGACATCACCTTTGAGAAGTGGGTCGACAAAGTCGTTTCGTCTGATAGTGAGTTCACCAAAGGTAATCCAGTAATCAACAACGCTTCAGTGAGTATGTACAGCAAGCGTTATAGCTTAGCGTCTCAACTTGATTCAGGACTTTATCGCCTGACTGTGAAAGGAGACAGCGGTAATTCCTGGAGCACCTGGATCATTCTTGGCGAAGTGGTTATGCGCCAACAAGTTCGTTGGGCATCTAAAGACTCTTGGTTGATCGATAAAAAAGCACTGCTGAACCCATACTGCCCATTACCAAAGCTAGACGTAGGTCTGTACGATTATGTCGATGAACGATATAAGCAGGTGTGGGGTAAAAGTTATGAATCCGATTATCCGACCAATTTGACGGGTGAAGAACTGCCCAATGATCGTTATGTTTTAGCTGTATCAATGGTACATTCGCGCTGGCAAGGTGACATAGCGATAGAGCAAGCACAAACTATCAGTAAAACTTATGATATTTCTAGCGAAGAGTAGCTAAAGTAATTTAGAATTGAGCCGTTAATAATGTAAGGGATCTAACAAAGATAAACGGCATGAAAAATACAACTAAACTACTCGCAGCATCAATTGCATTCGCCAGTCTTCCTCTTTCAGCAGCAAACTACGCCATTGAAGCGCGTGGTGATGCGATGGGTGGTGTTGGTGTTGTTTCAGCAAACTTCCTAACAGCTCCATTCTATAACCCAGCACTTGTTGCTATTTATCGTCGTAACGATGATATGGGTATGATCACGCCAAGTTTTGGTGGTAGTTATAATGACCCCCAAGACATGAAATCAAATATTGATTCCGCTCTGGCTGCGACAAACACTGCAGATTTAGATGCAGCTCTTAAAAAACTCGATGGTAACCAAGCTAATGTTGAACTTGGTGGTGTTGTCGCATTCGCAATCCCAAATCAATTTATAGCGGCGAACCTATTCGGTAAAGCCTATACAGAATCGTTTGCTACACCAAATGTTTACAATGAAGCGTCAGCGACAGATGCCGATAAGCTTGAGTTGTCGACGGTAGAAGCCGTTGCTATTGGTGTTACCGAAGTTGGATTAACTCTCGCTAAATATCAAACCTTTATGGGGCAGCATATTTCATTTGGTATCACGCCTAAACTTCAACGTATTTACACATACAACTACGTTGCTTCTGTTAAGAGCTACGATTTGTCTGATGTAAGAGACAATGGTGAAGGTGAAACTTCTTTTAATATGGATGCTGGCGCGCTTTGGTTCACAGGTCCATTTCGAGTTGGTTTTTCGGCTACCAACTTAATATCTAGAGATATTAATACCAAAGATACATCTCAAACTTTAACGAGCACGACCAGCGGTGTGACACACAAAGTCGGTGGCCAATACGCATACAAACTAGAGCCAGTATATACCGTAGGTGCTGGTATCGTAGCGGACTACTTTACGCTTAGTGTCGACTATGACTTAAACGAAACTGAAAAGTTTACTTCGTTCAAAGATAACGAACAGATGATTCGTGTTGGTACAGAAGTTGATGTTCTACGCCAACTTCAGCTAAGGGCAGGGTACTACAAGAATTTGGCATACTCTGGTTCAGAAGGCACAGTCACTGCAGGTATTGGTTTGTCGCCACTCAATTTGTTCCAGTTAGATCTAAGTGCTAACTACACCAATGAAAATGCAATGGGTGCTTCAATCAATTTCCTTGCTAGTTACTAACAGTCCTTATATAGTTCTGCTCCTAAATAAAGGAGCAGACTATGCTAAACGACTTACCAACCCTTTCTCACGAAGAACAACAGAAAGCTGTTGAACGAATTCAAGAAATGATGACTCAAGGCATCAGCACAGCACAAGCAATCAAAATCGTTGCTGAGCAAATTCGTGAAGAAATGAGTAATAAAGAAGAGTAGGGCATCAGCCCTTCTTTTTTAACACCTTCGTGCACTATAACTAAATATTTTGCCCTCTAGTAGATTATCTCGTACATACCAACTCTTTAGTTACCCTAAATCCCGAGCTATTCAAAACCATTAAATTCCGTCTATTCAGTGAGTTACGTTGGAGTAATCCACTTATCGGGCTTTTCTTTGCTTCTGTTTGTAATTAAATTACAGTAAGATCTGAAAGTAATACAATCATCATTTTAGGTGTCAGTATTTATGTCACCATGTCTAAGTGGTTAAATCTATGGCGTTTTTTAAGGCTAGTGACGTTGTGACTTCTCTTTTTAGGGGATACGAGTGCATGATTTTGGAAGCAGAAAAGTAAGGGGTTTCTCGAAGAACAGTGCGAGATAAGTAACGACGGTAATGTTTAAAACCGATACCGCGAGTGACCCACCACTGCTTAGAGTGAGCTTTACTAGCCAAATATGTGACTTTAAGAGCAAGGCTTGGGAAGCTAGAGACGTAAGGAAGAGCTGTTTGTAGAGCGATTCAGGAACGATACGTATCAACCTGAGAATGCTATTGGGGCGTTATTAGTAACAGATCGTGTTATTGCAGATGGTGAAAGCGCGCTTAGAGGTGTACATATCGATTAGAATCCTAATGAACAGCAAAGCTTTTGGCTTGTTTAGCCAGCGTTAAAAATCTAACGGCTGCTTAAATGGATAGTAGATATCCGACAGGGTATTAGTGGCGTCTTGATTGAGTATTGGCAGAGAGTTGAATGTGTAACTGCAGTCTAGACAAGCGAGCTTTAGTACAACTTTGCGACTTGGTTTCGTCCGTTGTCTTTCGCTTGGTAGAGTGCCTTGTCTGCACGTTTAATTGCAGAACGTATCGATTCATGTTGCTTAAGCTGTGTTACTCCAGTCGAAGTCGTTACTTTAAGCGCTTTAGGCCAAACGTTTTGGTCGATTGCTAGGTATAGATTATTGATAGCTTCGTTACACTGTAGCGCAGTTTGTTCCAGGCAAACTAAAAGGAACTCCTCACCACCCCAGCGATAAAGTAAATATTGCTCACCAAGACTCTCGTTAGCCGTCGCGACAAACTGAATAAGTACTTTGTCACCCACTTCATGGCCATGTTGATCATTGATTTGCTTAAAATGGTCTAAATCAAACAAAGCGATGTGAATTGTTTTTCCTTGCTGGGCTAACCATTCAAAATCATAGAAAGCATCTAAAGCATCTAAAGCTTCAGTTCTGTTCCTACAGCCGGTTAACGGATCGGTTGTAGCCTTTATCTTTAGCTCTTCAATTTCTTGAGTCAACAAACGTTGTTGCTGTGCGGCATCTGTTCTTGTTCTTCTGGCTAGATAAAACGCACAAGATATATAGTAAATCGCATACAGCACCCATAAACTAATTAAGAGTTTTCCTAGTACAAACTTGTCGATCGTCTTGCCGTGAAAAACGATGCTTTGTACTGTTAGTTTATGGTGCCCATCAAGTGTGCTAGCACCAAGCCCTAACTCAACCGACACTGCGTTGGTAATGTCTACGGCGCTATTCGTAATAGGGTGGTTGTAATAGTCGATCCACCATAAAGGGACATTGAAATAATCTAAGTCGATGTGTTTTCTATCGGGTAACGAGAAATCTAAACGATTGAACTTATTAGACATAGCGTCACCTTGAACGCTGTAATTCTCGTCGTAATTTCGAATGTAAAAGCGAAACCTTGGCTGTTCTTGACCTTCGTAATCCATATTGATGGTCACTGAGTCATACACTGAGAGATCCAGACCTTTACCTTCCGTAGAGATAACGAACTCAATCTCACAGAATGGCGAGCTATAGGTACGCTTAAAGTCACACTGTAACTCAATGGTGTCTTCTGACTTATACAGCACCCCTTTGGTGCCACCATTATGTTCTTGGTCAGTGTTCACGAGTGTAGGGAATCTGTCTGGAGTGATAACGTAGTTTTGATCCATGATCATATGGTAAGAGATAAACGACAGTAGAGTGGCAGCGAGGCAAAAAACCGAAAGGAATATATTGATTTGCCTGAATACGTTGTCGCTCAAAATGTTAATCATCCATACATGTAACTTTGTGGTTATGCGTGATGTCACCGCAAACAGAGATTCTATCGAGTATTCACATTCGCACTCGCACTCGCACTCAATAGTTAAAATTGAATTGAAGATTATACAGAAAAGTTAATGATTAAACTGATTTTTAGAACGAATTCTGTACGCATGGCGTTGGTTTTGAATGCTATTCGCTCGACAAGTGTGATTTTTGCGGGGGGAATAATTTAACTGTGTATTTATACAGTTAAATTTAAAGGCGCTCGGTTTGTCGTAATCAGAGTTATGTGTGCGAGTTTTATGGCTTTCTGTGATAACGAGGCACGAGGCCACTGTTTACTGTTCATCAATTAAAGTGGAGGGTAGTTATGTTGCAGTGTCACTTTTTATAAGTGGTATAATAGACATCGTACCTGAGTACAAAAGTGATTGAGGTTCTAGCTTTACTAGAAGGGCACAGGGACTAAGTTCGCTTTCAATTCGGTAATATCCGTTAAGATTCTAGTCGTTATATAGGTCTTTGTTTTGGTCATTTTACAATTAACGTTTGTATTGATAAAACTGTAAGTTATTGTTTATTTGCAATAATATTCTGATTATCTATTGATAGTTTATCAATCCCACCTCATATCTAAGGGTATATCCATCAAAATGTAAGATCTCATGAAAATTGAAAGTATTCGAGTAAAAAACTTCCGCTCATTTAAAGATGAAACAATTTTGTTAGACGACTATAGTTGCTTCGTAGGTTCGAATGGTGCAGGTAAGTCGACGGTAATGAATGCACTTAACGTTTTCTTTCGTCAATTCCGCGATTCTAAAACGGACTTGAGCAAGCTCTCTAAAGAAGATTTCCACCATAAAAATACCCAGTTACCTATTGAAATCACAGTTACTTTCAATTCATTATCAGCAGAAGCGAAATCTGACTTAGCGGATTACGTTAGGCAGGGTAAGCTAATTGTCACAGCAAAAGCTGAATATGACCCAGCTACTGAGCGCGCTGATGTGAAGCAATATGGTAACCGAATGGTTATATCTGGTTTCAGTGCTTGGTTCGATGCAAACAAGCAGAAAGCAAAAGTTCCCGAGCTCAAGGCTATTTATCAAAATTTGAAAAATACGTTTTCAGGCTTGGCTGACGTAAAAACCAAAGGTGATATGGAAGTCGCTCTCCATGACTATGAAGCTAAAAATCCGCAGTTGTGCACTTTGGTTCCAAGTGAGGACCAGTTTTATGGAGCAAGTAAAGGCGCCAATAAAATCGCTCCATACCTAGAGTGGGTTTTTGTTTCGGCATCGAAAGACTTTTCAGAAGAAGCTGAACAAACGAAAGGCTCTGCACTTGATCAACTCTTGAACCGTGTTCTTGGTACAAAAGTAACGTTTAAAGACAAAGTCAGCCAATTGAAAGAAGAGTACAGAGTTTCTTATAAAAAGATGCTCGAAGAAGAGCAACCTGCGCTACAAGAAATATCAGATTCACTAGGAATTAAGCTCAGAAAGTGGTCAAACCCAGACGCAAGTGCTCAAATTGTATGGAATGAAGACCCAGAAAAGTCAGTGAAAATTGAAGAACCTAAAGCTCTGGTGGTGATAAGTGAGAAAGGATTTGAGGGCGAATTATCAAGATTTGGACATGGCATGCAACGTTCCTATCTGCTTAGCGTACTTCAAGAGTTGTCAGACGCTAATACCGCGAAATCACCGACACTAGTAATTGCAGTTGAGGAGCCCGAGCTATACCAACATCCGCCTCAAGCAAGATACTTAGCTCAGCTATTACAAGAATTGGATGATTCCCAAGTAATGGTTTGCACCCACAGCCCGTACTTTATTCCTGTCGAACGTTTTGAGTACTTAAGGGTCGTTCGTGAAGAGGGGGTACCTTGCGAATCAAAAGTCAAAAGCGTCACCTATAAGAAACTATCAGATACCCTACATGGTTCAGGGCAAGTTTTGCTAAGAGAAACTGGGATGTTAGCCAAGCTTTACCCTAACTTAAAGCCAGAAATCAATGAGATGTTCTTTTGTAAGAAACTAATCCTCGTTGAGGGAATTGAAGATGTTGCTTACATTCGTACGTATATAGAGCTGATGGGAAAAACAGATGAATTTAGGCTTGGTGGCTTCCATATAATTCCAGTTGGGGGTAAAAGTGAATTGCTTAAACCAATTGCTTTGGCTAAACATCTTGGTATTGATGTATATGTGGTTTGTGATGCTGACACAAACAAAACAGTAGAAGGTGAAGTGGTTAAGCATAAGAAAGATAACGCATCAATTCTCCATTTGCTAGGTCATGATAAAGCTTTACATTGGTCGGAAGAAACACATCGATTCAGCAATCTGACAATGTGGACACATAATATCACAGTAACAATTGGCCCAGAATTTGGACCAAAATGGAAAGGTTTTGAAGATAAAGCAGCAGCACATTATGGTAACGCAAAAGGATTGAAGAAAAACCCTTTAGCCGTATCTAAAGCTTTGATTGAAGCATGGGATAGCGGCTGCCGTTCACAAGAGTTGCAAAATCTCGTATATCGCATACTTCAACTTGGAACTGAAGTCGAAGTTAAAATGGACAGTGCTATTGAAGAGCCAACAACAGTGTAATGTTTTCGATGTGTTGCAAGCCCGCGAACTGCGAGCCTTTTGTATCTATTCAAATTTATTCTAGACGGTACTAGTACGAACAACTAAGGTACAGACGAAGCAGCTCAATAGTTTTACCAACTAGTAAAAACCTTAAAGTTATCGTCGATAAACTTGAAGATTCTTATTGGGAAGCTTGTTGACGATTGTTCGTAATAAAATTGAACTGGATGATAGAAGCTCAAAACAGAATTCAACGTGTGTCGCCAACAAGAAACACGGTGGCGTGTGTAAAATCTGAAAAAGAAACGACAGCAATGCCCACAAGGTTTACACACAGCGCGGTAAATCATGAGTACAAGAAGATGTAAGACAGACAGAACAAATGTTCGTGTTGATCGACTTTGTTTAAACGAATCATGTAGATGTTGGCCACACATATAATGATTGGGTTAAAAGAGCATTTAGAGAATGCTGGTGAACTCAATATGCTTGAGGCACCAGTTGTATTAAGGGTTTAAGAGGAAACGATGACATTTTAACTTTGGAAAATAGTGACATTACTATCTGGGGCTTACACTCTCTGTCAATCCCATTTTAAAATGTCCTCATTTGTCCCAAATAGAAATGTCCCGTTGTTAGGTCTTTTGACTGGAGGCTTTGAAGGGTTCAGTGAGGACAGGGTTGATGGTTCGAGGGGCGGTTTGTAAGGCTCTTTGTTGTGCACGGCGCTTGGGCGCTTTCTTACTCCGGGTTCGTTGCTGTTGTTGTTCGAATTCTTGTTGTTGTTGCTGAGCAAATTTTAAAACTTGGCCGAGGCGTTTGTTGTCGACGATTTGGGTTTGTTGAACGTGCTCGAGTTTGTCGAAGGTTTTGAATTCGAGTTTTCGATGCCCGTATTGGATGGCGATTTCACCGTTTGGGTAGTCGAGTACCTTCACGGTTTCGTGCGTTAATCGGCTGTTTTCTTCGGTGGGCTCAATGAGGTAAATCACTTTATCGTATTGAAATGTCAGCGATTTTGATAGCTTGCGGCTTTCTTGCCAACTGAAAATATCGTCGAGTTCTTGCTTGGACTCTCGAACCGGGCGATGCATGTCTTTTGGGTATTGAGCGGGCTTAGCAAAGCGGTGGTTAAAATCGGCGATGAAGTAGGGAAGCCAGGTGTTGGCTTGCTCGATGGTGTTGATGCCTTGTAAGCGCATCTCTTTAACCAGCCGGTCTTGCAACGTGAGATTGGCTCGCTCAACACGGCCTTTGGCTTGGGAGCTGTTGGCACAAATGAGTTCTATCGCCAGCTCTTTCAGCACTCGCCCGTATTGGGTTTGGCCAACTTGTTTGTGTTTCTCCTGATTCACTCGAAATATGGAGTGTTTGTCGCTGTAAAATGCGATGGGTTTACCGTGCTCATTGAGGTATTCACGCGTCGCCAACATGTAGTCAAACGCGGATTCCGTTTCGCTGAATCTGAGGTTCATCAAGCGGCCAGTCGCATCGTCAATGAACACCAATAGGCAGCATTTGTCGCTGCGGCCTTCAAACCAGTCATGATGGGAGCCGTCAATTAGGATAAGTTCACCCAAGCAATCACGACGGTAACGTGGCTGATAGACTCGAGGTTTTCGTTGTGCATGTGGAAGCCACAGTCCGTCGGCGATCATCCATTGACGTAAAGTTTCGTTTGATACGGGTAAGTTGTGCAGCTCAGATAATTTTTCTTGAGCGAGTGTTGGTGAAAAGTCGCTGTAGTTTTCGCGGACAAGGCTTAACACCGCGTTTCGATAATCACTGGAATACCTATGGTTGCTAGGCTTACCGCGAGCGCGATGAGCCAATCCGCTTGCGCCGTATTTACGAAGTCGGTTCATCAAACGCCGGATATGACGCGCAGATAGATTCAAAATGACAGCAGCGTCAACTTGGCGTAGTCGTTTTTCACGTACGTCAGTCAGAACCTTAAATCGATAAATATCTTTTTCACTCATAGTAATAAGCATCCGGATAACTCCTAAGCAGACCAATATAGGTAAGCTTAGGAGGACATTTTAAAATGGCTCAAACCGGACATTACTAAATTGCTCTAACAGCCTTAGTGCGTATTATATACGTTATGTTAAATTGTTTTTGGCAATTATAAGGCAGGTGTCTTTATGTCATGCCCTGCCTTTATTTAGTGTTGGTGGTCTCTGGATTATACTGTGTATTTAACCATAATGGCTATTTACCATAAAATACCTAATAACCAGTGATAATAATCTTCGATTTCACCCCTGGTATTAGTTAGAGCTTAACCGCCAGCAAATTTAACTTTGTAGCCTTTCTTTTCAAGATGCGCTTTGAGCTTGTCACGAGCGTCGCCTTGAATCTCGATGTTACCATCTTTTGCTGAGCCGCCACAGCCACATACTTTTTTTAGTTCTGCCGCCATTAACTTTAATGGTGCGTCATCTAGGTCTAAGCCTGTTACGATAGAAACGCCTTTGCCTTTACGGCCTTTGGTTTCTTTTTGGATTCGAACAATACCATCACCTTTAGGGCGCTGGACTTTCTCTTCTTCAGGTTTAATACGACCTGTTTCAGTTGAATATACTAGGCTCATAATTTTACTTCTTTTGCTGTGCTGCTTTTTGTTTTGCGAGTAAGAAAGCCTCTATATGACGCTGGATTGCAATCTTGCCACCTTTGATTAGGCGCCCGTTAAACATGCAATACCAAGCGTTAGGCTCACCGGTATCATTTTTTATTTGGTAACCATGGAAGTTTTCAGTTAAGCCGCCACCAGACGCTCTCGACCTGTTTAACGCTGTGAACTCTTTCGGGTCAATAAGGGTCGCAGTATCAATCCACCAATCAATACTCTTTTTCACAGCAGGTAAATTGCCTTGAATAATGTTGTTTTTTAGCTTGGCACGCCAAACGGTGTTGTTTGCATCCGCTGATTGTAGAGGAACGCCTCGGTAAACTGAATTCGCCATATCCATTGATCATTGTTTTGTTTTCATTACGTTAATCATAAGTATACTTCTAATGATATCAAGCATAATATGGTAAAAACACCTGTTGAGGTACGGTAATTTGAGAAAAAAAGTCCCGATTTTAACCGACTCTGTGACAATTAATTCATTTGTTGAAAAATTAAACAGCCACGCGACAATTGAAATTATAGATGAGTTAACAGGATATCAGTACTCTCGAAACTCCTTGTTGGGTATCTACAGTGATTGGAATCGCTACCACGCGTTTTGTACTAAAAATCGTATCAACACACTCCCTGCATCCATCACTGCTGTTCGGCGTTTTCTTGAGACTGAATCCAGTGAAAGAAAATTCGCGTCTTTGAAACGTTACACTGCAACACTTAGCATGTTACATACTGTGTTTAGCTTTTCCAACCCAATCAAGCATAGGCAAGTTCGCTTTACCCTGCTCCACTTGCAAGCCAGGATGGCTGGTGATGCGAAACAAACCAATGCGATGACATCCACACACCTCACAGAGTTAAACACGTTACTTTCCCATGAGAAATCGAGCTTAAAAGAGATCCGAGATATCGCGATTTATAATGTGATGTTCGAGTGTGCTTTAAAGCGATCAGAACTAAAGACGTTGTTGATGGATAATGTGGATAGCGTTGAGAATGATTACCAGATCACAATAAAAGATTCAGTGTATAGGCTGTCGCGAGTAGCAAGCGCCGCACTTGAACGTTGGTTTTCGTTTACTGGAACACAAGACGAGTTGCCTGTGTTTCGTGCGATAGATAAACATGAAAATATCAGTCTACAACCTTTAGATGATTCGTCGATCTACAGAATATTGAGAAGAGCAAGTGACTTACTTCAATTGGCTGACAACCACCACTTCTCCGGGAACTCTATTCGTGTAGGTGCTGCTCAAGAACTGTCGAAACAAGGCCTTAAAGTGAGAGAAATCCAAGATTTTGGTCGTTGGCTCAGCCCTGCAATGCCTGCGCAATATGTGGGTTATTCGGGTACATCTGAGAGTGAGAAGATGAAGTTTAAAGCACTAATCCCTTGGCAATAAGCTGATGGCCTTGTTCAGAGGCGGCTTGTTTATCTGCAGTTTTTTATAGGCAGGTTTTTTATAGGTAGATTGTAATAAACGACTTGGTCAATCAAACAACTGACTTGAAAAACGAAAAGCTTCCGACTTACATACAAATAGCGCCTTGGCAGGTAAGCTCAAGGCGCTATTATGCTATCTAATGAGTTATTTAAAACTGGATAAACTAAGCAAGGCTCGTTCTCACGCAGTTCTCTAAGAACTGGCTGAATTTGTGGCCATCATGTTCAACCATTTTTGGGAACATGGAAATTGGCGTCATACCTGGGAAGGTATTCACTTCGTTCAGGTAGATCTCATTGTCTTGTGTTAGGAAGAAATCGATACGAGACAAGTGACGAAGCTTCATCTGTGTGAATACCTTGCGGGCGCTGTCTGTAATCAATTCACGTTGTTCATCGGTTAAGTTAGTTGCTTCAACTTCAGTAATTGAGTGGCTGTCTGCACTGTACTTCTCTTCGTAAGAGTAAAATGCGCCATTAGGTGCAATCACCTCGCCTGGCTTACTTATCTGTAGCTCGCCATCGATTTCATAAGCGGCAACTTCTAGCTCTCTTGGCACCACTGATTTCTCAATAAGTACTTGATCAGAAAAGGTAAATGCCTTGTTGATTGCTTCACTTAAATCTTCTACTTGATTGACTTGGTAGCAGCCAACGGAAGATCCCTGACGAGCCGCTTTGACGAACACTTTCCCCCAACTTTCAAAGGCTTGTGTTGCTTGCTCATGAGCTTGTTCAGTGTTATCTGACAAGAACAGATACGGCGTATTTGGGATACCCAGAGCGTCGTACCAAAGTTTTGATGTGATTTTATTGAAGCTGTTGTTGCTTGCTTCAGAACCACAACCTAGGTACGGAATCTTAGCCATTTCAAACAGTGATTGAATGTCACCTGTTTCGCCAGGGAAACCATGAATACAAGGGACAATGAAATCGACTTTAGATTCTAAGTTGTCGCCACGTAAGGTTTGATCGTTAATATCAAGATAAACCAACTCACCAGAATCAAGACACCAGCCTTCGTTTTTAATTTCAACTCTCACAACGTTAAAATCTGCAACGCTATTAAGTTGTTCAAAAAGGTAATTGGCTGAAACGATAGACACTTCATGCTCTGAAGATCCACCGCCGCAAAGTAGAAGGATGTTTGTGGTGTTCATGGGTAAATTCGGTCCTTGAAACTAGGAATACTGACTTCAATGATAAACAAAAGTCGAAATAGGTACAGTGTTTTGAATGCTAAAGTCGTCATCTAAGGAGTGAGCGATTAACTATTAAACAAAACCAACCGTCATAAAACAAAAGAAGGAGCATTTGCTCCTTCTTTATGACTTAAAACTTAGTTTAACTTGTTAAGCGTTGGGTATTCAGAGTTCTTGATGTCATCAATGCTTTTTACGAATGGCTTCAAGTTTTGAAAGCTGGCAGGCAGAGAGGAAATCGCCTTTTTAGCATCTAAGCGTGTCGCGTAGTCACCGTAAAGTACAGTGAACCACTTGGTACCGTTAACCATTTTGTAGTTTTCCCAAATTGGCTGGGAAGTCGTTGGTAGCATTTTCACAAAAGAATCGACTTTGGCTTGGCTGCCAACAGCCACAACTTGAACTGTGTAACCAAAGCGCTGGTTCATGTCTTGTTGCTTCTTGGTTGGAGCTGTGATTGTCGCAACCGGCTTAGCTCTAGTCGTGTGAGTGATTTTTTGTTCTACAGGTGCGGTTCTGACAACGTTAACCACGTTCTCTTCAACAACGGCAGTTTGCTCAGATTGAGATACAACAGGAGCTTCAACTTTAGCCGTTTTGAACTCTTCTTGATAACTATCTGACGTTACGTTGGTAACGTAGTTGTCAGATACACATGCAGCCAAGAGCAGTGGCAAAGTCACAATTGCAAGTTTTTTCATGGAAAGCTCTATATCCTTAATAATAATTACTACTATAAATCATGCCGATACGTCGGTTTAGAATCAAGTTAACTTTAAGATTATACACCATTAGTGGGTGACCTATTTCACAAACTTAATGCAGTGTCTGCTTATTCATCTTAATTCGGTGAATTTGCAATCAACCCGTGAGTGAAAAGTAAGTTACGATGAACTTACGTGCATTGCTAGGATATGTCTATGAATCATCTTGATCCCCTACTTAAACCCCGTTCAATCGCTGTTGTTGGTGCTTCTCAACGAGAAACGCGTGCAGGATATATCGTCATGAACAATTTGTTACACGGGGATTTTAAAGGTGCGGTGATGCCGGTAACACCAAAATACGATTCTGTGGCGGGCGTGCTCTCTTACAAAAACATTCTGTCGCTACCTATTGTTCCTGACCTTGCTATTCTGTGTACCAACGCGACACGCAATGTGACCATTTTTGAAGAGTTAGCCAAGAAAGGCATCGCTTCTGTCATTGTACTCTCCTCCGACATGCAACAGCAAAGTGATAATGGTGAGACGTTTGATGAGAGATGTATTGCAATAGCCAAAGCAAACAATATCCGGGTGCTTGGTTCCAATAGCTTGGGAGTTATTCTTCCGTGGTTAAACTTGAATGCCTCTTTCTCTCCGGTGACGGCGCTGCCAGGTAAAATTGCCTTTGTTTCTCAATCCGCAGCAGTGTGTACCACGATTCTAGATTGGGCGAACGATAAAGAGATCGGCTTCTCTGCGTTTATCTCGATAGGTAATGGCAGTGACATCGAATTCTCGGAGCTGTTGGATTATCTGAGTACCGACTCTCACACCGAAGCAATATTGCTTTATGTCGATAGTATTAAAGATGCGAGGCGCTTTATCTCTGCGGCGCGTGCTGCATCACGGAACCGACGAATTCTGGTACTAAAAGGCGGGCGAACCGCTAAAGGTCGGGCGGCAGCAATGCTACATACTGGCGGTGCCGATACGTTAGATATTATCTATGACTCAGCGATCCGACGCAGCGGCATGTTACGAGTTAAGAACTTACATGAACTGTTTGCAGCGGTAGAGACTCTGACTCATTCAGTGCCATTACGTGGAGAGCGCTTGGCTATTGTGACCAACGGTGGCGGCCCTGCGATCATGGCGGTGGATACCCTTTTTGACCGTGGTGGTAAGCTTGCCGAGTTTTCTGAAGATACGCTAGATAAACTCAATAAGGTTTTGCCATTGAGTTGGTCTCAGAGTAATCCAATCGATATTGTGGGCGATGCCGGTGAGCAACGCTATATCGATACGATAAACATCTTGCTTGATGGTGATGAAGCGGATGCGATTCTTATCATGCACAGCCCTTCTGCGATCGCACATTCAGCTAAAACAGCTGAGCGAATTATTGAAGCCATTAAAAAGCATCCTCGCCATAAGCGATTTAACATCCTAACGAATTGGTCAGGCGAGCTAACAGCAAAGCCAGCACGAAAGTTGTTTACCGAAGCGGGCTTTCCTACCTATCGAACTCCTGAAAGTTCAGTGGTCGCATTCATGCACTTAGTCGAGTACAGACGTAACCAGCGTCAGTTAATGGAAACGCCAACCACGGCAGAAAAAGTCCATATTGAAGATCTAGCAGATGCAAAAAATTGGATAGATCGACAACTACTGGATAAAAACACAGTTAGCCTTGATACCCATCAAAACAGCCAATTTTTTAAGCACTTTAACCTAGATGTATTACCAACTTGGATAGCTTCTGACCCAAGTGAAGCGGTACATATTGCTGAAACGATTGGTTACCCAGTCGCAGTTAAACTACGCTCGCCAGACATTTCACATAAGTCGGACGTGCAAGGAGTCATGCTCAATTTAAGAAACAGCAGTGAAGTTGCGAATGCCGCTCAGGCGATTCTCGATCGATCTCAATTGTCGTTTCCAACCGCTCATATCCATGGATTGTTGATTCAAGGTATGGCCAAGCTCGCGGGCGGCCAAGAGTTGCGTGTTAAGGTCACAACGGACGAAACCTTTGGCCCTATCATTTTACTTGGTCAAGGCGGTTCGGAATGGGACGAATCCATTGACGCTGCTGCAGCCTTTCCACCACTCAATATGACACTGGCACGTTACTTGATCATTCGGGCGATAAAAAGTGGCAAGATTCGTCTGCAAAAACTGCCTAACCCGATTGATATTGAAGGGCTCTCTGAGTTGCTGGTTCGTATATCGCAAATGGTAGTAGATTGCCCTGAAATACATGATTTGGATATCCATCCAGTACTGGCCAACGGTGACAAGTTCACGATACTAGATGCCGATATCATCTTGAAAGCGTACCAAGGCGATCCACAAGAACGTCTTGCGATTCGCCCTTATCCCGTCGAGCTTGAAGAGAATATCGTACTCAAGGACGGCACCGAAGTGTTGCTACGCCCCATTCTTCCTGAAGATGAACCGCTTCATGCTGACTTTATTCATCGTGTATCTAAAGAAGACCTTTACAAACGTTTCTTTAGTGATGTTGGTGAATTCAATCATGAGGCGTTAGCTAACTTTACTCAGATTGACTTTGATAGAGAAATTGCGTTTGTGGTGGTTAGAAAGGAACAAGGTGTGCCCGCAATTATTGGCGTATCGAGAGCGCTGATTAACCCAGAGAACACCGATGCAGAGTTCGCGATTCTGATACGTTCCGATCTGAAAGGTGTCGGATTAGGTCGCATTCTGATGACTAAAGTTATTGACTACTGTCGTTCAAAGCAGACCAAGCAGATGTCGGGCATGACGATGCCAACGAATAGAGGGATGCTGACACTAGCTCAAAAGTTGGGCTTTGAGCTAGATATCAGTTTTGAAGACGGCACTGCAGATATGGTGTTACCGTTACTTTAACGCCCATGTTTTTTTTAGATGTTGAATACACCAAGACTTGGCGTCGCCCATTTTGTTGCGGCGCCAAGCCATGACGATGTCGATAGGCTGTGGTTCGGTACCAGAAATCTGTTGTAGAACGTCAGATTCAATCAGAGGTTTAGCAATACTACTCGGCAAGGTCCCAATCCCTAATCCTGCAGTTAGAGCCTCTACCTTGGCTGGGAAGCTTGTTACGGTCAAACGTGGCTGCTTTTCTAGAATATTGATGCTTAATGCAGGTTGATCTCGAGCGGTATCTGCAATGGCAATAACCCTGTAACTTTCTCTCGCCTTTTGGTTGAACTCACCAGAACGCTTATGAACATAATGTTCTTTTGCCGCAACCCAGACCATTTCCATCTTGCCGATAATGTCACTTTTCATATCATTTGGTATGGTGTCCACCTTTGGGCACACCAATAAATCTGCGCGGCCATCTGAAAGTGATTCCCAACATCCAGCTAGAATTTCTTCTTGTAATCGAACTCGAGTTTTACTTATTTTTCCAAGTTCATCGACTAATGAGAAGAAATTAGCAATCGGAATAATGCCATCAAAGGCAATCGTTAAATCCAACTCCCAGCCATTAGCAAGAATACTCGCGTCATTAACGAGCTGCTCAGTGGCACCAAGAATGATCCTTCCTTGCTCTAATATTAACTGCCCCGCTTCCGTGAAATTTGCACGGTGGCCTGAGCGATCAAAAATCATGATATCTAAGTCTTGTTCAAGCTTCTGGATTTGATAACTCAATGAAGAAGGTGCTCGGTCCATTTCATTAGCCGCTGCCGCGAAACTTCCACGACGATCAATAGCATCTAATATGTGTAAGGCTTCAAGTGTTATTGGACTATGCATAACTTTCCTACTTTGTAAGTGAGATCTAAATCACAAAAAAGAGAAGCATTCACTTGGTGAATGGAACTGAAAAACTCTTTTTAATACATGTGTTTAATGACGATGATTTTTAATTAGTTGATAAAATTGAAAATTATTTAAATGCAAATAATAGTAATTATCATTTAGATCCAATATCATCTTTCGCAAATCAAGATGATATTATGGAACTAAGGTAACTATCAGATGTATAAGCAATCCCTACTCTCTGCTTCAATCGTTTTAGCGCTTTCATCAACATCAGCCTTTGCTGAAGATTATGCCCTATTTGACGAGGTTGTTGTATCAGCAACGCGTACCGAACAAAACAAAGAAGACGTTTCAAGCTCAATTGAATCTGTATCTGCAAAAGATATAGATAATCAAATGTCTAGCGACATAAAGCAAGCTCTTCAATACACGCCAGGAGTAGAAGCTCAAGGCGGTGGGCGTTTTGGTATTTCAGGCTTTAACATCCGCGGTGTTGAAGGTGATCGCGTTAAACTTATGGTTGATGGAGTTCAACAACCTACGCCATATAACCCTGGCGCATCAGAGCAGCGTAAATATTCCAATGCAATCGAAGTCGATACATTAAGCGTTATAGAGGTGAATAAAGGCCCCGCTTCTACGCTTTATGGTTCAGATGCCATTGGTGGTGCAGTACTGCTAAGAACTAAAAATCCAGAGGATATGCTTAGAACTGACGGGGATGAAAACCGTTTTGGCATCAAATCTACTTATACATCAGCAGATGAACAGTTCAAGAACACACTTTCTTGGGCGATGCGTAAAGATAAGTTAGAAACGATCGTTATGGCGACTTACGCTCAAGGCCACGAGACACAGACTCACTCATCAGGAAGCGAAGTTGAAGGTCCAGATCGTGGTGCAGAGAACCCGGCAGATACGGAATTAAGTAATATATTAGCGAAAGCAATCTACAATGTATCAGATTCAAATAAGGTTGGTATTACGGTTGAGCATTACCAACGTCAATATGATGAAGATGAGCTAAACTACAATGGCTATCAGCTTATGCCAGGCTTTGTATATACTGATAATTACAACAAAGACACCAACAAACGTTTTCGTGCAACATTGGAACAACAGCTTAAGCTAAGCTCTTCAATTGCCGACTCTTTAGACTGGTCTCTAAGTTACCAAGACTCAAGCACTCTGAACAAAAACTACGATACAACTCGCTTCAACGGGCGTCGACTTCGTGAACGTGATTCTTCTGATGTAAACATGCAAGTTGATACACAGCTTTCTAAGCTAGTGAATATTGATGGTGCTGATCATGAGTTTACGTATGGTTTCACATATCTCCAAAATGACTTCGAGCTAGAAAACTACGACCATAAGTTTGACCGAGGCACTGTGGCACCGGGTAGCACTGGTATCCCTGATGCAAAAATCACGCAATGGGGTGTATTTGTTCAAGACCAAGCATTTTTCATGGAAGATAAGTTGATTGTAACTGGTGGCCTTCGTTATGACTCATTTGTTGCTGACCCATCAACAGATGAAGGTTACAAGACTCAGTATGAGAAGAATAAAGATGACGCCATCACAGCTAAGTTAGGTTCAGTTTACCACATCAATGACAACCTATCGGTATTTGGTCAAGTTGGACAAGGGTTTAAAGCACCTTCAGTTTACGACCTCTACTACTTCTATACTCGAGGTGCGATCATTGAAGCCAACCCTAACTTGAAAGCCGAAAGAAGTATCTCTTACGAACTTGGCCTTCGTGGCAATAATGAACATGCTCGCTTTGAACTAAGCACTTTCTACACAGATTACTCAGATTTCATTAACCAGACGAAAACGGGCAAACAAGGCGGTAAAGATGTATACACCAAAGAGAACTTAGATAAGGTAACTATCTATGGTGCAGAGCTCTCGTCAACGATTAATCTTGACACCCTGTTAGACGCACCATTTGGTACCTACACTCGTTTAGCGGTCGCTTATGCTGATGGTGAAGATAAATCTACGGGTAAATCCATTGATTCTGTAGCACCACTAACGGGTACGCTAGGTCTTGGCATCGAACGAGATACATTCGGTTCTGCTTTAAATGTTAAGATGGTTGCCGCGAAAGATGAGTGGAACTCTGATGACAACGTAAACGTGGCTGGATACACCGTTGTTGATTTGACAGCTTATTACCGCCCTGTCACGGATTTAACCTTGCGAGCGGGTCTATTCAACGCATTAGACAAAAAATATTGGTTGTACAATGACATGTCAGGCCGCGGGCACGATTCTAAGTTCAACACCGATATCAAGTCTCAACCGGGTCGTAACTGGGGTATATCTGCAAACTACGAATTCTAACTGGTTAGAGATCTAGTTCGTTGTAGAGCTAAGTTTATTGAAGACCTAGATTATTAAGGATCTAGGTCTATCCAGAATAAAGCCATATAAAAATACGGTAGAAACTAAAAAGCCAGCTTATTATAAGCTGACTTTTGTTATTTCACTAAAAGTTGTATCAAAAAGGGGTAAAGTGAAATTATTTCTCTGCCATTTCTTTCTTAACCATTACTGCAGCAGCAATGATGAAAGTGATGATTAGGCCTAGTTCCATGATTAACTCCAAAGAAAATTAACATTAAACATATAATTCGCGAGCATGATAACAACAACCGATACAGAATGATACTTTTTAACCACCAAATCACTTTTTATTCGATTTAGATCAAAAAAGATGCCCGAAAGCATCTTTTTGTACGTTAACCATTCAGGGAAGCAATCAATCAGCCAGGGAAACCATCAGGGTTTGTTGACTGCCAGCGCCATGTGTCTTCAGTCATTTCAGCCAGTGTGCGTGTCGCATTCCACCCCAGTTCTTTCTGAGCTTTCGCTGGATCGGCCCAACACTCAGCGATATCACCCGGACGACGTTCAACAAGTTTGTAAGGAATCGCTTGACCGCTTGCTTGTTCGAAGGCTTTAACCATATCTAATACACTTGAACCGTTGCCAGTACCTAGGTTATAGACATGAAGACCGTCTTTACGCCCTACTTTCTCGAGTGCTGCGATGTGGCCATCAGACAGATCCATCACGTGGATGTAATCACGAACACCAGTGCCATCTTTTGTTGGGTAATCGCTACCAAATACAGATAGGAATTCACGTCGACCTACTGCAACTTGAGATACAAATGGCATTAAGTTGTTTGGAATACCTTGTGGATCTTCACCGAGTTCACCACTTGGATGTGAACCTACTGGGTTGAAGTAACGCAACAGTGTAATGCTCCAATCTGGGTTAGCCTTTTGGAAGTCAGTTAAGCACTCTTCAACCATGAGCTTACTGCGACCGTAAGGGTTAGTCGCACTTGTTGGAAAATCTTCTGTGATAGGAACACTAGCAGGATCGCCATAAACCGTTGCTGAAGAGCTGAATACTAAGGTTGTTACACCAGCATCACGCATTGCATCGACAAGCACTAACGTACCGTTTACGTTGTTGTCATAGTATTCAAGAGGTTTAGCAACAGATTCGCCAACCGCTTTCAGGCCCGCAAAATGAATAACGGCTTCAATATTGTGTTGCTTCATGGTTTCAGTTAAAAGCGCTTTATCACGAATATCACCTTCAATGAAATCAGGACGAACGCCAGATACTTTTTCGATACGTTCTAAAACGCTTAGTTTACTGTTGTATAAGTTATCGAAAAGCACAGGTGTCATACCTGCGTTTATCATCTGGATACTTGTGTGGCTACCGATGTAACCCATGCCACCTGTAACTAAAACATTCATGTTTAGCCGACCTTTTAATCAAAACACTTAAGCTAATGCTTATTATACAACAGCTTAAGGTAAGTCGACAAACTCTGAGGTGATAAACTTTCATTAGAGAATGAAAACTGACCTTTTCCTATGTGTTTTACTTGGTGTTTTCCCTATCGCCAACCTTCAGAGCGACATCAATGTCGCCATATGATTCATCGCCCTATGATTGCTCCTTAAACTGGACCAAAAATAGATGGAAAGCTGTTTGTCGCTCGCTTCTTTTTCAATTATCTTTAACCATAGTTTCTATACGTTATTGATGAAAGGAAGCATTTTTCACAATCCATACTTTAGCGGGTTTGATACATGTAGTGACCTTATAGTGAATGCAGTTTTTGGTGTCGGAAATTTGAGTTAGGTCACTGTTTATTTATGGTATTTATAAGACCGTCATTACTCAACTCAACTCAACTCAACGTAAAGGATTAGCACCACGTGACAACGAAGATTTTGCTTAATTGCGACATGGGAGAAAGTTTCGGCAATTGGAAGATGGGCGATGATGAATCGGTCATGGAATGGGTCGATATGGCAAACATCGCTTGTGGCTTTCACGCGTCTGATCCGCACGTTATGTCCCAAACCATAAAACTGGCGCAGCACTATCACACCCAAATCGGTGCTCACCCCGGTTATCAAGATTTAGTTGGGTTTGGTCGCCGTTCTATTCCTCATACTATGGACGAGATCAGTGAACTGGTGTGCTATCAAGTTGGTGCATTACAAGCGCTTTGCCGCTATCACCACACCTCTGTTGGCTATGTGAAACCTCATGGCGCCCTTTACAACGATATGATGGCGAACATTGATGTGTTTAATGCCGTTGCCCAAGCCGTCGCTGAATTTAACATCCCCTTAATGATCCTTTCTTCATCAGACAATCAGCAGTATTTAGATATTGCTGATGATCATGACCTGCCACTCTTGTTTGAAGCGTTTGCCGACCGAGCATACTTGAATAATGGGCAGTTATCGCCACGAACTCAAAAAGGCTCGGTTTACGTTAATCAGGACGACATCTACAACCAAGTCATGCAAATTATTAACTACGGTTCGGTCACGACCATTGAAGGTGAAAGACTGCCTATTGAAGCCGATACCATCTGTGTTCATGGTGATAATCCCCAATCCATCGCATTAATTAGAAAAATCAGACAAGACCTCAACGCTTTTAATTAGTCTGAAGCCTGCGATTTGTATCACGCATGGCCTAACCACTTGCCTTACGCGCACCTAACCAATTGCTCGTAAGGTCTAATTGCTTTGTATTGGCTTGGACACGGAAGTGAGACACGCCAAATAAGTAAACAAAAGGCAAGTAAGCTAGTAAAAGGCAAGCAAACAAAAGTATGGAAACGAAATGACGACGAATCAAATTGAATTCAATATAGCGCCAGTCGCGGAATGCAGCGTTTTGGTCACCTTGACGCTATCGCCTTCAAATAGTCAATCTAACAGCGAATATGCGCAGTACATGGCTCATCTTTCCAATGCCATTCGCCAAAACTTGGCATCTATATTGATGAATGTGACACCGGCTTACCACACCATTCTGGTTGACTACTTACCTTATCGAATTTCCGAAAAGCAACTCATCGAACAACTCAACACCTTATTGAGTCATGCTATTTCGTCCTTATCTAGTGTTAGTTACACTCGTGACACTATCGACCTTCCCGCTTATTACTCACCAGAAACGGCTCTCGACTTAGGCCGATATCAAGCAAAAGGCATCTCGCTAGATGAGATCATTCAACATCACACCTCACAAACATACAGCGTCAGTGCGATTGGATTTACGCCTGGCTTTGCGTTTATGTCTGACGTGGTCAATGAGCTTGCTTTGCCTCGTCATTCAACCCCACGCTTAAGTGTACCGAAAGGCAGTATCGCCATCGCTGATACGAAAACAGCGGTGTACCCTTCGGACTCACCGGGCGGTTGGAATATTATTGGCAATTGTCCGCTTCCATTGTTCGATCACAGCCAATTGAAGAACGCTGATACCACGCAAACGCCGCTGTCTCTGCTTAATGTCGGTGACAGTGTGCGTTTCAAAGCGATATCAAAACAAGAATTTGAGGAACTTAGGTTTATGGAGATGAGTGGAGGTGTCACTAATGGCTAAGACAAAAGCTAAACCAACGCTGACAGTCATTAAGCCCGGCCCGTTGAGCTTGATTCAAGACTTCGGACGATTTGGTGTCGCTCACCTCGGGTTGACACAAGGCGGTCCTGTTGATGATTACTCATATAGCTGGGCCAATCACCTGCTCGGAAACCCAGTCAACCAAGCGGCGTTGGAAATCACGCTTGGGCAATGTGCGTTACGAATCGATTTTGATTGTGAGATGGCATTATGTGGTGGCGATTTACAAGCGAAGCTCGATGGCAAACCACAGTCTAACTGGGGTACTTTTCAAGCTTTCGCAGGGCAAGTTCTCTCATTTGGTTTACCTAAAAATGGTCTAAGGGCGTATTTAGCCGTTAAGGGTGGCTTCGATGTACCATCAACTCTTGATAGCTGTTCTACGGTGACTCGTGAAAAGATTGGTGGATTAACGCAAGATGGAGAGCCATGCCAGCAAGGGCAACAAATTGCGTTTACCCAACATAAACTCTCTCACCCGTTTAAAGCGTTGAGTGTCACCTTCCGATACACGCCTGATTACAATCTACCAGTGAACTTACGAGTGATTGAAGGCTATCAAAGCGAGCTGTTCTCAGAGTCAGCAAAAGCGACTTTGTATAACGCAAAGTATCACGTTGACCAAAATTCAAATCGCATGGGTTATCGACTGAGTGGTGAATCGGTTGATTCACCTGATATTTCGCTATTGTCAGAAGGTATTGCCTTAGGTGCGATTCAAATCCCCCAAGATGGGCGACCTATCGTGTTGCTTAATGACAGACAAACTATTGGTGGCTATCCAAAGGTTGGATGTGTCGCCAGAATCGATTTACCGCGCTTAGCACAAGCCAAACCTGGGCATGCAGTCTCGTTTAGTAAAGGCGATCGCTTAGGATTACAAGAAGTGTGGTGCCAATGGGCTCAGTTTTTCGGCTATTGATACGCCCCTGTAGATAGAATCCACTTTAATACCAATCGTAGTAAATAACTGGTCACCCTAGCTTGTTAAAAATCCAACTTACTGTTTGCAGTAAGTTGGATTTTTTTGTTACGCCATCATGATTTAGACGCTAGGTGAATCAGCGCAACTTTAAGCGTGATCTTGGCCTGATACCTTTGCAAGTGCTTCTGGGTATCCACGTTCTTGTGTCAAATCTATCGCTCTATTTTCAATATCACTTGGATTAAGTGACATTGTCACTGAGTGCGTATCTTCAACCGATACCGGCTCTGCCACATCAAACCAATGCTCAGCGACCTTTTGTGCAGCCTCTAGGGTTGAAGAAGCTTTCACTACTTCAAGTCGAGCATAGCGATCACCACAGAACGAAACGTCTGAAGCTCTTAAGCTCGGATCGGTTCCCGGAATCTGTTGTGCACCAAACAAAGGCTTGCCACCTACCAATGCAGAGCTGAAACTTGGGATGAACTGAGACATATGCGTTATCGCTGCGCGAGTTCTTAGTTCAAGCTGCTCTTCACTCCAACCTGATACGATTTTCTTAAGAAGCTTAGAAGGCAGTTGAGGCTGTGATGAATCTGTTGATGAAGAAACAAGCCCACCCTCAAACAGAGTAATCCCTTCTGTCATGCCGTGAAGTTGGAACACACCATCAGCGTACGGCGTTAATTGGGCCATACCTTGTGGTGTGCCTCTTGGGCCATGGAAGATAACCTCAGGCCACTCTTCCTTACATTCTTGTGAATACGGCCACTGCGTAACGTATGCGGCTTTGAACTCAACCAGTCTTTGTTGTTTAGAGCCGACAAAGTCATCCACGATGCCCGTTTCAAAGCCACTTGCATTAATCAAGTAGTCGGTCGTTAGGTGACAGCTTTGGTTTTCGGCATCGGTATAAGTCAAAGACCAGCCTTGCTCTAACGATTCAACAGATTGCAATCGGCTGTTGGTTAACACGGTACAATTAGACTGTTGCCCCAAAGAGAGTTGAGCGGTTGCAGAAAGTCGAAATACACTCCAGCCATACTCTTGAACCATAGCAACAGGATACTTAAGGGTTTCTAGATCCGTATGTTTAGCGAAAGGAATACACCAATCATCAAGCGATGTTGGTTTTAGAGGCTGTGTTTGGGTGGCAAGTGTTAATAACTCTTCTTTGCTGTACAGCTTGTAATACTCTTCCGGCTTACCAAGCACTTGGTTACTTTTATCTTGATTAACAAGTTCAGCATAAGCGTCCTTGATTATCTTTAGACGCGGAAGTAGATCCAACGGCTCTCCACCATCACTGTGTGGAACAGCGATAACTGTCGGACGAATATTGATCGTGTGGGGAAACAAGCGGACGGTATCAATTGACTGCGTGAGCAACTGAAGACACTGCTCTACAGAAATATCTCGATACAAATTGCCGCCAGCGTGCAGGTGGCAAATTGGTGGACCATTAACCAAACTCGGCCCTTTTTCCAAGATAGTAACCTTAAAACCCAACTCACTAAAGTGAATCGCGCTTGTTGTTCCGGCAATACCACCACCAACAATGGCAATAGAAGGCTGATTTGTATCCGTTTTGTTGTGGTTCATCGTGTTCTGTAGAATAAGATTAACTGCCGCTATTCTACTTTTGTTCTGCGATGAATTAAAACACATTTTTATCAAGGTCTTAGTTAAGTGGGATTTAATATCTATGTAAAAAACATAAATAATCTCTTGACTCAATAACTCCAGATAGAGTTTTAAAGGTTATTATAACCGTCACATTTGTCCTAAGTGACGCCACATAAAGGCTGCCTCAGTACTCTTAAAACATAGAGGTTAACTTATCCCTAAAGTTATCCACCGTTTTTGTGGATAACTGTTGATAACGTTCTTGCTAAGTTGCGCAAACCCTTTGTTTACAGGGACTAACCGCTGTTCATTAAATCGGCATTGTTGCGGGGTTAGTTTTAAAAAATGCTGAAAAGAGTGGAGAATAAGGCGCGATATTCGTTACTTGTGCTACGCATTGGTCAAATAAAAAACGGTCTAAAGCGACGCCTTATAAATAGTGCATAACTCAATATAAATAATGTCACTTTTAGACCGTTTTAAGCATTTGGTTAGATCTCGCTAGCGACTAACCAAAATCCTTGTTTACTGGTGCCAACAAACGTTTGATTAAGCTATTTACTACCGCGGCCAATGTGATGAACGTTAGCACGGGTAGCGCTATCCACAGCATTGGGTGGAGTGAAGGTTCTAACTCGAAGCCAAAGTTCATTACCCCTGCAACACTGAGTTCTGAGCCCAGCGCAGCAATAGAACCCGCCACTAAGGCCATTAGCCCGTATTCACACCAAATGGTGTTAAGAATTCGCTTCTTACTCGCACCTAAGGTTCGGTACAAACGTATCTCTTGTTGTCTTTGAGACAAGCTCAATCGCAACAGAGTGAAGATAAGCAATAGCCCCGCTACCACACCCAAAGCCGCAAGTACGGTTATCGACCAAACAATCTGTTTGAGTAACTCCTGGATCTTGCTACCCATCTTACGAATATCCATCAAACTCACGGTTGGGTGATTTCGAGAGAGTTCGTTGAGCATCTGATTATGTTGTTCTTCTAGTCGGAAACTCACGAGCCAAGTAGAAGGAATAGAGCTCAAAACATCTGGCGTAAATATGAAGTAGAAGTTCGGCTTCATTTCTCGCCACTCTACTTTTCGGATGCTGTTCACCTTGGCAGAGACGTTCTGGCTGTTGATTGTGAATGAAAGATCATCGCCAATTTTCAAACCAAGTTGCTCTGCGACATCGGATTCCACAGATACGCCCTGCTCTTGTGTCCAGCTGCCTTCTAACACTTCATTGTACTCAGGCAGGCTATCTCCCCAAGTGAAGTTGATCTCGCGACTTAGTGCATCTGTTTCTTCTGAGGTCTCGCTGTATTTTGCCGCCTCAACGCCGTTAATGGTCGTGAGTCTTCCTCGTATAATTGGAAACGCTTGAGTACGCTCTACTTCGTTTGCATCAATCGTCTCGAGATAACTGTCTTTCTCATAGCTCGCAATATTCAGCGCAAACGCATTAGGTGCGTTCTCGGGCAAGGTTTGTTGCCAATCTGACAACAAGTCACTTCTCACTAGCCATATGATCGATAGCAGCATTAAAGACAGCGCTAAAGAACCGAATTGAATCCCTGTTGCTAATGGTGTGCGATTAATTCGGCTTAATGCCAAACGCATAGATGTCGATGTCGGCAGTTTCCCGACCAAACGCAGAACGAACGTACTGACAATCGCGAGTACTAAGAACAGGCAAGTGATACCCGCTAGAACTATCCATACCAACAGATTGTCACCGTACATCAGCATCATTGGAATAATAGGCACCAGCAACAATAGGTATTTCTTGTAGCTTTCATTGGACTTGTGACTTGATTGAATCACGCTGATTGCCGAGGTGTTGACCAAGCCAATTAACGGAATGCCAAGCGCAGGCACACCAATGAGGATACTTGATAAAATCGCCAGAATGACAGGTTCAATACCATAACTAGGAAGTGGTGTTGGTAACAAATCACCCAATGGTATACGAAGCAAAAATTCTAAACCGATACCGATGGTAATTCCCAGTACGGCGCCGATGACCACTAACAGAGACACCTGTACAAACAACCATTTAATAATCCATTGCTTGCTCGCGCCTAAACTCTTAAGCATCGCGATGGTTTTACGACGACTCGCTACATAGTGTTGGCATGTGAGTACCAAAGTGGTCGCAGCCATAATCACAACGATAGCCACAGTTAATGAAAGATATTGAGTTGTGCTTTCGAACATGTCGTTAGTACGGCTCGCAGAGTCTTGAGTACGCCAGCGATCGCTTGGTGTTAATTCTACGCTGTCTTGCACGGCTTTCAGTTTTGTATCATCACCATTTAGAAACAGTCTGAAGCTCACACGGCTGCCCGGTTGAATAGCGCCAGTGGCATCGATGTCACTTGTATGAATCAGCACCGCAGGCATTTGTTGGAATGGGTTAAAACTCAAGCCCGGTTCTTGTGTGATACGTCCAGTGATTGTTAAATTAGCATCGCCTATCGTGACGTTGTCATCTATCTCGACTTCTAATTGCGAAAATATACGCTCATCAAGCCACAGTTCACCCGGTTCAACATGATTGCTTGCCGTGCTATCTGTACCTTCCAGTATCATTTCGCCGCGTAAAGGATAATTACTCTCTACGGCTTTCACCGTCACGAGTTGCATCGAGTTATCACTGAATGCCATCGTTGAAAAACGGGTCAGCTGAGAACTTTCTAACTGTTCCACCTGAGTAAGGTCGAGCAAGGGTTGCGGGATTGGGTTTGCTGAGATAAACACGCTATCGGCGGTTAACGCATCTTTGCCCTGCTTTACGATCACTTGTTCCATGCGCTCAGCCAAAGCTGAAAGCGCGAACACACAAGCAATAATGAGCGTTAGAGCGATAGATACCGGCCATAGCTGACCATGTCGAATCTCTTCGATGCTCCATGAGAACAGGCGCTTATTCAGTCCATTTGATGAATTCAATTTAGACTTCCTCTATCTGACCGAGATGCATCTTAAGTGTTCGTTGGCAACGCTGTGCGAGTTTAGGATCATGCGTCACTAGAACAAGCGTTGTGCCATGTGATGAGTTCAACTCAAACAACAACTCGACAATTTTGGCTGCGGTTTGTTGGTCTAGGTTGCCTGTAGGTTCATCAGCAAAAAGGATTTTTGGCTTGATCATAAACGCGCGAGCTAAAGCGACTCTTTGTTGTTCACCGCCTGATAGCTGAGATGGCAGGTGATCAAGCCTGTCTTTCAAGCCCACTGATTCAAGCAAAGCCGTCGCGCGTTCGATGTCTTCGTCTTCACCTTTCAACAAACAAGGAAGCGTGACGTTTTGCAGGGCAGAAAGGCTTGGGATCAATAAGAAGCTTTGGAAAACAAACCCAACGGATTCACTGCGGATTTTGGCTCTCGCTTCGTCATCAAGCTGTGATAGAGGTTGGCCTAACAAACTGATTTCGCCAGAAGTTGGCACATCGAGCCCTGCAAGCAGTGTCATTAACGTGGATTTACCAGCACCTGAAGTACCGACGATCGCAACCGTTTCACCCTCACGAATATCGATATCAACATGCTCTAAGATTGTTAAATGTTCTTGATTAGTAGACACTGTCTTGGAAACAGCTTCTGCTTTAATGATGGATGTATGCATGACTCGACTAATTTCCTTTTTATTCTTAATTATATTTTCAACCGCTTCTTTGGCTCAAGATACCGAGTTAGATTCTAAGTTACTGGTGCTTGGTGATAGCTTGAGTGCTGGTTATAACATGGACATCAAACAGAGTTGGCCAAGTCTATTGCCAAACGCATTAGCGAAGCATGATAAAACGGTAACCGTGGTCAACGGCAGTATTTCAGGTGACACAACCGGCAATGGTTTAGCGCGTCTACCACAACTGCTTGAAGAACACGCTCCAGACACCGTTCTTATTGAACTTGGTGCGAATGATGGTCTTCGTGGCTTCCCACCTAAGCTGATGTCTGCAAACCTTGATCAAATCATCGATCAGATAAAAGCTGCGGGCGCCAAGCCAATTATGATGAAGATTAAAATCCCACCGAATTACGGTAAGCGTTACAACCAACAATTTGAATACGTTTTTGCAGCGCTTGCTGATCAAAAAAATGTGCCGCTTTTGCCGTTTTTCCTAGAGCATATCATCCTCAAACCGGAGTGGATGATGAATGATGGACTACACCCAAAACCAGAAGCTCAACCTTGGATTGCTGAATTCGTCGCCAAAGAATTATATCAGTATCTTTAAGTTTTAATGGTCTAGCTCAATAAATTTTACACAGCTTTACGTTAGCCTGAGTGCATATCACCGTTAACTGTAAGGTTATTTATGCTGATCGAACCTATTATCAAGGGTGTGGTAGCTAAAAGCGCTCACCCTCTAGGCTGTCAAGAAGCCGTAAAGCAACAAATCAAGTTTGTTAAGAGTGCGCCGCAGATCAAAGATGGCCCTAAGCGAGTACTGATTATCGGTGCTTCCTCTGGCTTTGGCCTTGCCGCTCGCATTGCCCTTACCTTTGGCGGTGCAAAAGCTGACACCATCAGCGTCTCATTCGAGCGCGGTCCTAACGAAAAATCCCTAGGCAGCGCGGGTTGGTACAACAACATCTATTTCAAGAAAGAAGCCGAACGAGAGCAACGCACTGCTATCAACATTGTTGGCGACGCATTTTCACAAGAAACACGTTCACAAGTTGTCGAAGCCATTGAAACCTACTTCGAAGGTGAAGTGGATCTGATTATCTACAGCTTAGCCGCTGGCGTAAGACCCAAACCAAATACCGAAGAATTCTGGCGCTCTGCCATTAAGCCAATCGGTGAAAGCGTGACTGGTGCGACTATCTCACTAGAGCACGACAACTGGGTGACCAACACACTTGATGCTGCAACGGATGAAGAAGCCGAAAGCACACTCAAAGTCATGGGCGGCGGAGATTGGGAACAGTGGATAGATGAGCTGATCAACGCTGAATCCATTGCCCCTGGTTGTAAAACCATCGCATTTTCCTATGTTGGTCCAGAAGTCACGCACCCTATTTACTTAGACGGCACTTTGGGCCGCGCTAAAATAGACCTTCATCAAACAAGCCACGCACTTAACCTTGAACTAGCAAACTTCGGCGGTAATGCCTACGCGATTGTGTGTAAAGCACTCGTCACCAAGGCTAGCGTGTTCATTCCGGGGCTAAGTCCTTACTTGCTTGCTTTATATAAAGTGATGAAAGAGAAAGAGACCCACGAAGGCTGTATCCAGCAAATGCAACGCTTATTCAGTAGTAAGCTGTATGGACAAACCAAAGTACCACTTGATGGCGAGCGCCTAATTCGGATGGATGAATGGGAACTCGACCCAGAAACCCAAGCTCATGTGACTGAACTACTTGAAGCTATGGATGAAAACAACTTCCAATCAATCGGTGACTATCAAGGTTTTAAAGAAGAGTTTTTACAGTTGAACGGTTTTGCTCAACCATCGGTAGACTATAAAGAGAAACTTAACACTGATGATTTTATAAAGTTAAAGCCTTAATCGAAACTTATCTCATTACTGAGACCCAGATTCACATTTGAAAACCTCCGCAAAATTGCGGAGGTTTTTTTGTGCAATATTTCTTATACTTAGTTAATGTAATATTCACAGTTTATTTGGTTCATCTTAATTAACACAGGATGTGTTGATGCATTTAGCATAATTGACTCGGAGTCATATGAAGAAGATAAAAACGATAGACTTAGATATCCCTGACGATATGGCCTCCAGCTGGCAGAATATTGTCAACCTCTTGGCTCAAATCACTCAAGTGCCTGCTGCACTTATCATGCGTGTTCATACCAACTACATTGAAGTTTTCTCTACCAGCCACAGTCGGGATAACCCTTATAACAAAGGCGATTCTGAAACATTAGGCAATGGGCTTTACTGCGAAACGGTGATGGAGTCTCAGCAGCAGCTTTTAGTACCCAATGCGCTTGCCGATGTTGATTGGAAAAACAACCCCGACACAAAGCTTGGCTTAATCTCTTATTGTGGCATTCCGCTATTTTGGCCTAACGGCGAATTGTTCGGCACCATTTGTATCTTGGACTCGAAAGAAAATCACTACACACCTACCTATATTAAGCTATTAGAAAGCTTTCGCACCTCGATAGAATCTCAATTAAAAACCTTGTTTCAACACGCTAAGCTCACTCAAATGAATCGTGACTTAAAAAGCCGCGTTGCGACTCGAACTAAAGATCTCGCGAGTCTTAATTATTCATTAAACCAAGAGATTGATAAGCGAAGAGCGGCAGAACAAGAGATCAATTTCCAAAAAAATCACGACCTCGGCACGGGCTTTTTGAACCGAAGTGCTTTTGAGTCGCGCTTAGATCAGAAATTGACGTCACAACAAAGGTTTACTGGTGGCTCACTCGCGGTAATCCATATTGGATTTACTAATGGCAGGCGCATTCAAGCTCGATATGGCTACAACGCGTTAGACCAAGTACTGGTTGAATACCGACAACGCATCGACAGTATCTCTGATGTCGAGGTACTAACTGCGCGCCCTACTTCGGTTGACCTTGTGTTGGCGTTCAGCGTTAAAGATTTGCACCAGCGTATCGAAGAACTATGCCAGACATTAGTAAAAGTGGGTCATTCAGAATTTGACATCGGTAGTGACAAAGTGCATCTGCATGCCTTTATAGGGATTGCGATTACTGATCACGACGATGATGCTGACAGCATAATCCAAAAATCTTCAGAAGCGATGCTGGCATGTAAAGATTCCGGACAGAAGTTCGCTTACTATTCTCAGTCTCATGCTGAAGAACAAAGCCATATTAATAAGATTGAAGGTTATTTACTCCAAGCGGTTCGCAATGATGACCTTATGCTCTATTTTCAGCCTAAAGTATGCCCGTTGACTCATCGCTGGGTTGGTGCAGAAGCTCTACTGCGTTGGCGACACCCCGTTCTGGGAGACATCTCTAACGAAACCTTAATACACATGGCTGAGCAAAATGGGTTGATTTTCGAAGTGGGAAATTTTGTTCTGCGCAACGCGATTGAGCAAGCTAAAGAGTGGTCCGAGTATGTTGAAGATTTCAAAATTGCCGTAAATGTGTCAGCGATTCAATTAAAGAATGTTGATTTCGCAGAGCAAATTATTCACCTGCTGGAAACCTATCACCTAGAACCTCATTTCTTAGAACTTGAAGTCACGGAAAGTTGCCTCATAGCAGATGAAGTCGTCGCAAAGAATACATTGGAATCGTTACACGACACTGGTGTTACATTGTCACTGGATGACTTTGGTACGGGCTATGCCTCATTCAGTTACCTTAAGAAATTCCCATTCGATACGATTAAAATTGATAAGAGCTTCATCGACCAAATGCTCAACTCGCAGGAAGACTCGGAGATCGTTCGGTCGATAGTCCAAATTGCGAAAAAGCTCGACTTAAAAGTCACGATTGAAGGCATAGAATCGGAAGTTCAGGAGCAATTTATCATCAATGAAGGCTGTGATGTGGGTCAAGGTTACCTTTACGGCAAGCCTATGCCGAGCCAAGAATTCGAACACAGCTTAATCAATCAAAACTATTTGGGGACAACTCGTTACGCTTAAAGCGAAAAAGAGCAGTTTGTTTTGGATTTAGGCCTAGTTTCTCTTTACTCTATAGGTGGTGATTTTTATAATCGCCGCCTTTCTGTTTTATCTTCCCTTTATATAGGCATTCCTCGTTATGGATCAGTTGACTGCAAAGCTTAAAAAGCTCGAAAAACAAAACTTCCGCGCATATCAACAAATTAAAGGTCAATACGACTTTGCTGATTTCGAATTACACATCGACCACGTTCAAGGTGACCCGTACGCATCTTCTTCACGTTTTCGCGCAACACGCGCTTGGTCGTTAACAGGGTTAGGTTGGCTGAAAGAAAAATCTTACGAATACCAAGTAGCAGCTCGTGATTTCATTGCACGTAGCTTCTCTGAATTTGCCAAGCAAGAAGCGACTGTGTCTATCGCGCTAACAGGTCAAACCGTTTTAGACAACACTGCTGTTGTTTTCACTGACCACGGTATCGAAATTCGTTTTCGTATCAACCTACCTGCTGATGGTCGCAGTATTCTTGCAAAGAAAGCAATCAACATCATTACATTCTATTTGCCTAAGTTCATTCGTCGCGCAACGCTTGAACGCGAACTCAACATTGAAGCGATGATTAAGCATTGTGAAGCTGTTGAAGACCAAGACGCATTGCGTGCTCAATTGGAAGAAAACAACCTAGCGGCATTCGTTGCAAACGGCAGTGTATTACCTCGTATTGCAGGTAACTGCGACCTGCCAATGAAAGGCGCAGTTCCTTTCCTAGCACCAGAGTCTTTAAGTGTGACGCTAAACACGCCAAACCAAGGTGATGTGACTGGCCTAGGTATTCCTAAAGGCATCACGCTGATCGTTGGTGGTGGTTTCCATGGTAAATCTACACTATTGAACGCCGTTGAACGTTCTATCTACAACCATATTCCAGGTGATGGTCGCGAAGGTATCGTGACTGCGACGGATACGATGAAGATCCGTGCTGAAGATGGCCGATGTGTACACAACTTGAACCTGTCTAACTACATCAACCATTTACCGATGCAAAAAGACACGTCTGATTTCAGTACACAAGATGCTTCAGGCTCTACGTCTCAAGCGGCTTGGTTACAAGAATCAATTGAAGCAGGCGTTCAAACGCTACTTATTGATGAAGATACGTCAGCGACTAACTTCATGATTCGTGACGAACGTATGCAAGCGCTAGTATCAAAAGGTGCAGAGCCTATCACTCCACTTGTTGACCGTATTGGTCAACTACGTGAAGAGATGGATATCTCTACCATTGTTGTAATGGGTGGTTCTGGCGATTACCTAGATGTGGCTGACACTGTAATTCAAATGCACGACTACCAAGCGGTAGACGTCACTGAAAAAGCACAAGAAGTGATCGCTCAACACCCTACTCAACGAACTAACGAATGTGAGACCGCATTAGAAACGTTTGTTCCTCGCTCGTTAAATCGCGCTGCATTGATGAACATTCTTACTGACGGTAAGTTCCGTGTTAACGCGAAAGGCAAAGAGTCGTTGCGTTTTGGTAAGGAATTCGCGGATCTGTCTGCATTGGAGCAGTTAGAATCAACGTCAGAAGTGAACGCGATTGGTTGGGCATGGTTCCAGTTTGCTCAAACTCCAGGCTGGTCAAACAACCCTGCTAAAGAGTTTAGCGCTATCTTAAGCGATGAGTGGCACGTGAACATGCCAAGCTACGGTGACTTAGCGAAACCAAGAGTATTGGATGTAATGGCCGCACTAAACCGTATGCGTAAATCTCAGTTCAAACCTTCGAACTAAGTTAGATTTAGGCATCATAAATTGTATTGACGGCTCTCATTGCGAGGGCCGTTTTTTTTATTCGCTAACTCTTTGCCTAAAGCGTTAAGGCTGACTCCTGCATCACTTTCTCTTGTTTAACGATAAAACCCACTAATACTGTGCTTATCCTAAAAATCATGACACAGCTTTTACAAAACTATGGCGTTATTCAGATAAAGTTCCGACTCGATAGGTGTAACTAAATGTAACAGACCCTTGAGGCTTCAATGAATCATAAACGCGTTAAGATGCGTGACCATAAAATCGAAGTAAACCTATTCAAAAACCGTGTAATCGTCGCGTTTTGTGGGATATTGCTGTTCACTCTCGTCTTAGTTGGCAACTTGTACCGACTTCAAGTCGACAATTTTGAAAGCTATCAAACTCGTGCCGATGGCAACAGAATCAAAGTATTACCTATCGCCCCTACTCGCGGGCTAATTTACGATCGTAATGGTGTGTTGCTTGCCGAGAACAAGCTTGTATTTAACCTGACGATGATTCCCGAACAAACAAATGATGTCGATGCAATGCTAACCAAGCTAGACAAATATATCCCGCGAGATGCTGAGCAAATTGCTCGTTTCAAAAAGCGTTATCACAACACTCGACGCTTCAAGTCTGTCACGATATTAGAGAACCTAAGCGAAGAAGAAATTGCTAAGTTCTCAGTGCACCAGTACCAGTTCCCCGGCTTAACGATTGATACCAGCTTGAAACGATTTTATCCAAATGGAGAGGTACTTACCCATGTCTTAGGGTATGTGGCACATATCAATGATAGCGATCTTAAGAAGCTAGAAGAAAAAGGCATCGAAGCAAATTATCAAGCAACAACCATTATCGGTAAGCTCGGTGTCGAACGCTATTACGAAGACATTTTGCACGGCACCAAAGGCTATCAAGAAGTCGAAGTAAACAGCCGTGGGCGAGTCGTCCGCACCATTGAGTATGTAGCTCCGGTAGCAGGAAAAGACATCGTATTAAATATTGATCTCGAACTACAGAAATACGTATTCGACCAGCTTGATCACCGAACAGGCAGCGCGGTCGTTCTAGACCCGAAAGATAACAGTGTGCTTGCAATGGCATCAAGCCCCAGTTATGACCCGAACCTCTTTGTCGACGGTATTTCTAGCAAGAACTATCAACGTTTATTGAATGATCCTGCTCACCCATTGGTAAACCGCACTACTCTCGGCGTTTATCCTCCTGCATCAACCGTGAAACCATTTATGGCAGTCGCTGGCTTGCAAGAGCATGTCATCTCTGAGGATACGATTCGTAATGACCACGGTTCATGGCAAATTCCCGGTTCCAAACGCAACTCTAAATCATGGCGAGACTGGAAACGCTGGGGTCACGGCCCTGTCGACGTAACTCAAGCCATTGAAGAGTCGGTGGATTCATTCTTCTATCAAACCGCTTTTGATTTGGGTATTGACCGTATTTCAAGTTGGATGAATCGATTTGGTTTTGGTGAACCTACAGGCATCGATATCTATGAAGAGAGCACCGCCAACATGCCAACTCGAGAATGGAAAATGATGCGTTATCGTACCCCTTGGTATCAGGGGGACACCGTCCCTATTGGTATTGGCCAAGGTTATTGGACATCCACGCCAATGCAACTTGCCAAAGCAACCTCGGTACTAGTTAATCATGGGAAGGTAATGCCACCTCATATCTTGAGAGCTACCTTAGATCACGGTGAAGATTTTGATACGCAAAAACTTGTTGAACCTGAGCCGATGCTGTCGATCACTGAAGTACCAGACGAGATATGGGATGTACCTATTAATGCGATGCGACTCGTAAACCACGGCAGTCGAGGTAGCGGCAGACGTGCATTTAAAGGAACTGACTACACTAGCGGTGGTAAATCGGGGACTGCCCAAGTATTTGATCTCGCTAAAGATCAGGTCTACAACTCCAAGAAACTGGCTCGGCATTTATTAGACCATGCGCTTTATACGGCCTTCGCACCTTACGAACACCCTGAATATGTCGCGACTGTGGTCATCGAGCACGGTAATGGAGGTTCAAAAGTCGGAGCACCATATATCCGTAAAGTACTCGACTATGCATTCGAACATAAGAGTGGCGAAAGCAAAGATCACTCATAGCATAATAAATGAAGTAAGAACGACGCTTAACCTAGTTACAACGCATAGCCTAGAACAATACAAGCGTTAAGACGACAAAGCCCCACTTGTGTCACTCACAACATGGGGCTTTTCAATTTTATATATAGGGCTTAAATTTCACTCTAAAGAGTCGATAAACAGCGCAGTAAGAGTTACGTCGATCATGAACTTCGTAATACATGCCACGCTTCACAAAGCGTCTGGAATTTTGACGTATTGCCCTCGTCTCTATCGGGATGCCACCGCAACGCCAGCTGTCGCCAACGCTTTCTTATTTCCTTATGCGTTGCGTCTAAAGGGAGATCAAATAACTTCAATGCACGGTTTTTATCTAAATTGAGCGTATCGGCGCCAACAAACTTTCTGTACCGAGTCCAAAACTCATTCAGCAGCCTTTTGACTTCACCTTCATCCGCTTCATAGTTAGTCCAATTAGTGTAGTAGTCTCGAAGTGGATCTTGGTGATCAATACTGTGGCTATTTCCATGATAGCTTCCATTCATCAATTCAATATCCATTGCTTGAACTTGAAGCCAACCATCAGGGTGTAACGTCTCTTGGAGCTGATATAGCGCATTCATAATGAGAAAGTTCTTTTTAAATAACTCCTTCTCGGGTACTGCATCTAATACTGGCATAAACCCAAGGTCGTTTAGATGAGCCGCCAGAGTGTGTACTTTCCATCCGCTTGGTTTTCGCTTAAGCACTTCCATAATGGGCCAAAGCAAAGGGTTCTCCATATGGCTATGAAAGCTTTCTCTCACACCTTGATTATTCGACATGGCTGACTCGTTTGAGGTAATTAGACTATTAGGCATGATGAATTGCCCTAGGTCAGTAGGCTGACTTTCCTTAATTGAAAGCGATTTTCTATGATTTGTCGAGCTTAATGAAACGGCACATTCAATAGCTTGGCTCAAAAGCCCGTTACCCATCAAAATTACGCAGCGAAGGTGACCAGTGATTGACAATCATTGGTGTTGCTCTTTGGAAAATCAAAAAGGCCAGCAATTTTGCTGACCTTTGATATCTTTACCAATTTTAGAGCAAGACACTAGTTAATTAGATAACACCAAGCTCTCTTAAACGTTCCATTAGGTATTCATTTGCTGTGTACTTCTCAGACAGTACAACTTCCGGTTTTGGGTGTAGGAATAGCGGTAAAGAGATGCGAGATTTATCTTGGCGTTCACCTGATGGGTTGATTACACGGTGGGTTGTCGATGGAAAGTAACCACCTGATGCTTCTTGAAGCATATCACCAATGTTTATGATCATGTTACCGAAGTCACATGGAACATCTAGCCACTCGTCATTCTGAGCTTTAACTTGAAGGCCCGGCTCGTTTGCTGCAGGAAGAACAGTCAGTAAGTTGATGTCTTCGTGTGCTGCTGCACGGATAGCGCCAGGTTCTTCGTCGCCTTGCATTGGTGGGTAGTGAAGAACGCGAAGCAGTGTTTGTTCGCTGCCGTTGATCATTTCAGATAACGCGATGGAGAACTTCTCTTGTACTTCTTTAGGAGCATGAGCTTCAACCCAACCTAGAAGCTCTTGAGCAAAAGCATTCGCACGTTGGTAGTAATCTAGAATCTGTTCTTTCAACTGCTCAGGAATTTGGCCCCAAGGGTATACGTGGAAGTACTCTTTGATGTCTTTTACAGTGTGGCCCTTGGCAACTTCAGACACTGAAGGTGGAAAATATCCATCTTGTGTTTCAACATTAAAGTGGAAGTTCTCTTTCTCTTCAGAAATAAAGAATTGGTACCAGTTTTCGTAAATTGACTCAACAAGCTCTTTCGGAATTGGGTGGTTCTTAAGAACACCAAACCCTGTTTCACGTAAAGAGCGAACAAATTGTTCTGCTGCGTCGTCAGCAAGGTAATCGACAGTTTCCAGTTTCATGACTTTCTTTCTTGTTATGTAGTTATAGAGCGATTTTAAGGATCGCTTTGTTGTAAATCAAACTTTTGTGAAACTCTAGCAACCGTTTGTCTAGATACTGGGCGATAGCACCAGTTTTCAACAATTCTGGTGATTAAACCACAATTGAACACTGTTCATTATTATGTAACTATACATAAAACTTATACAGGATATGATGATGACAATTACGCCACTTGCTCAAAATAGACCTCTACTCTCATTAACTGCTGTCTATCTTGTTATCTTTCTCTTTTCAGCGTTTGCGCCATCTTCAAGAGCCGTTTGGATCGCTGAGATCGTCCCTGCTCTCGGTATTCTTATCGGGATATGGTGGTTATCCACCAAGCTCACCTTTTCTAAGACCGCTTATGTTCTGATGTTTATCTGGTTAATTCTGCATACGATCGGCGCAAAATACACCTTTGCAGAGGTACCTTTTGATTGGTTCAATAACCTGATTGGCTCTGAGCGCAATAACTTTGACCGAGTAGCCCATTTCTCTATTGGTCTTTATGCCTATCCACTCGCAGAGTATTTGATTCGTAAGAAATTGGCTCAGCCGATACTAGCCTGTTTCTTTGCGCTATTTGCAATCATGAGTGTAGCCGCTGGCTACGAGATTATAGAGTGGTGGTACGCGGAGATTGCAGGTGGTGATGAAGGTATCGCGTTCCTTGGCTCACAAGGTGATATTTGGGATGCACAGAAAGACATGCTGTGTGATACAACGGGTGCAATCGTCTCACTATTCCTTCTTAAACTTCAAGGGCGAGTTAGAGCTCAGTAGTTCGTAGATAGCCCGCTCACTTCTTGCTTATAAGTTACGATTTAAATGCCACACGCAAACTGTGCTGTGGCATATTTAGTTCCAATATTGCTTGCTCGTTTTGTAATGACTACTTGTTTCATCGTGACGGGTTATTTCATCGTCACCTTGCCACCCACAAACTTGTAGGCTGGCGTACCTCTGACTAAGGTATCTCGCGCAAATTCAATCCCGCATTCCGGGCACACACATGGCTCTTTCGTGAAATCTTCAACAATACGTTCCTTAAAACACTTTACGAGTGCACCTTTGCCACCTTTCCGATACTTAAAAAGTTGCGTTTTGCATTTGGCACAGAAAATCTGAACCGTTTTGGTCGGTTGTTTCTTGTTTGGTTTAGCCATAGAAGTTAATGATTGAACTCTTTCTTTCTTAAGTTTAGGTGCGACAAGAACCAAGCTTATCCCGAGTAAAATAACGGTCGATGAGATAACAAATTGCATGGTGACCGGCTCGGAGAGTAACAAGACGCCACCGAGTGTCGCGATAACCGGCACAGAAAGCTGTGCAATGGATGCGACCACTGTATTCAGCTTTTTCACCACGTAATACCACAAACTATAACCCACACCAGAAGCCACCGAGCCCGATATAACCGCGTAAATCAAACCTTGCTCAGTGATAGAGACTTGAGGCATTGCATTTGGTATTACAGTTAGAACGCTTATACCCGCAAGGATAACTAGTGAGCTGAATCCAAAGTTAGCAGTGGTCGACTGGAGGGCGTTTGACGATTTTTTTCCTGCCAATGTGTAAATGCCCCACCCAACTCCGGCCAAAGACATCAAGATGATAGAAACTAAGTCTGGTGCCCGTGTCGAATTAGTTGGCATTAATAAATAAACAAGCCCTGCTACAGAGAGCAAACATCCGCTCCACTCAATTAGTGACATTCTGTTTCCAGAGAACAAGTGGGCGGCAATCATCGTAAATTGAACGGCGACAAACAACACCAGAGCACCAAGACCTGCGCCAAGCTTTAAGTAAGCGAATGAGAAGCCGAACATATACACGATCAGTGACAACATCGAAGTTAACTCAAACTGAGACTTAAGCTTTTCCGTTACCGATGTGTCGTTGTCAGCTGAATCGCGTTTAGGGCAAGATTTAGCCTGGGAAAATAAAGCTAATAAAATCAACAGTGTAAGCGTACCAGACAATATCCGAATGATCGAAAAACTCAAAGGATCAATGGTTTGATCCATCAAAGCCCAACGACACAAGACTGAATTAGCAGCAAACGCCACCAGCGTTATAAATGTGATCATCACAGTTTGCATCGCGTTGTCCTAATTGAGTTGTTTGATCGTAATTGAGTGTTCTTGGATTTCAATCAACGTCCGGTTTTACCCAAACTTGGCTAAAATCGAACCAACCCAGTGCATTACACTTGGCGTTCTGCAGAGTACCGCATTGATCTTTGTTTACGCCTAGCCAACAGTGGAACATCGGAATTAATTGATTGCTTTGTACCAGTTGTTTACCTAACTGTCGTGCGGGGAATTGCTCAAACTCGCCCGATCGCCAACGATCAATCATGTGACACCATTGATCGAAGTCTTCTGCCGGGCTAGATTCATCGAGAAAGCTGTAATCCATCAACCAGCCCGCTAACGCGTCATCTCTATTGTTGGCGATACCCATCGGGTTGATCCAAATATCGACATTATCGGCATGTGGAGGATCGGTTTCGTAACCATAAAGTTCAACATCGACTTCATATTGCTTCAACACAGTGACAATAGCCTTCGCAAGTGTTGGAAACATTGGGTGTTGGCATTGGTAAGCCAGTCTAATGGTTGGTTTCGCATTGGCTGGTGGACAAACTGGCGTGTTCAACTTTATGTCATACCAACCGGGCTTTATCCCATAAGCGTGTAACACTCCCAAATCGATAACAGTTTCTTTCGGAATGTGTACAAACAGATCGGCCGCATTCAAAGTATTAGATAAGAATTGCGCCCATGCAGGATCTTGTGCGATGCCCTTTTTTCGATTCAACAGTAAATAGGTACAGCCAGGGTCAAGTTCGACTTCGTCGCTATCACCACGGTCAGCCATTACAGGCTTAGAAAGACTTGGGTAAACCATTGAAGAGTACGCCTCATCAACGACCCAAACCTCAACACGATCAATCAATGGCCTAAAACCAAAATATCCGTTGAAAGCCGTCAATACGAGTTGCTTATCATCGTTCTTTTCAATGCGATACGGGCCTGTACCAATCGGTCGAATATCGTAGTCTTCACCACGTAAAATCATCGGTAAGGTAACTTTAGCAACCGATTCAGTTAGCGCGAGCGGGAAGTGTTTATCTGGGCGTGTTAAAAAGACATCAACCACGCAGTTTGCTGGAGAAGAGACGTCTTTTATGTGTGAGAACATATTGAGAGGTTCGAGCGCTAGCAGCGTATCCACAACATGATTGGTTAATAGAGGCTCGCCGTTATGAAAACGGACTCCAGGTCTCAAAAAGAATCGCCATTGATAATCGCTAATTTTTTGCCATGAATGAGCAAGATCGGGCTGTAATTGATCGTTCTCATCCAAATGCGTTAACCCACTGAATACCTGACAGGTAATATGCTGTTCAGAGCGACGCATCGATTTAGTCGGGTTAAGCATAGATAGCGGTCGATAATAAGGTAAACGAATAACCTGCTCACCTTCTTGATACTGCACACCCAAGTAATTTTGAATAACCTGAGTCAACTTGGCTGCATTGTGATCAAGCACTGACAGCGCTTGTCCAATTTTACCTTCTTGTAAGTAGCGTCTTGCTAAGTTTTCACTGACATCGCAACGATTCTGCTTAAAAATAAGTTGAGATAACTTGCCTCGCCCAGCCGCAGGTAACCACTCAACCCATCCCTCTTCTTCAAGCTTATTGAGTACCATCCGGGCATTACGACGGGTACAACAAAGCACATCCGTGATGTCGTCGAGCTGAACATCAGAATCTTTACCATCGAAGTATTCAAACAGGGTTTCAAATTGAACGCGAAGTCTTGGGCTGCTCATAAAGAGGAAAACTTATTCAAAGGACATTGAATTCAGTTTCCCTATTTTAAGACTTAAAATCAATCTTACTGATGTGATTTTCTTGCGAATTATTGGGTATGGCGTCCTAGGATGTGATTCAAACAGAAGGCCTAAGTACTTTTGCAGTATACGATTACATCACATCGCAGCCGATTTCATTGGCAATATCTCGAAGCTGCTGTTCGTTGTCTAATTTTATCGACCACTTGCATTCAGAACCATTCGCTGAAATAACATTTGCCCCTTTTCCTATTAGTTGGATTGCATCAACTTGAGCTTGTAGCGTTACTCTGTGCTCACCATCCAAACGAACAACCAGCTCATGTGCGGTTGCGATGACTTTTCCACTTTTAAACGTTATGACCATGGATTTCTCGGACTATTTTTAAATACAGATTACTTCTTATAAATACACACAGCTAACTAATGCTTAACCTATTATCGCTTATGTTTCTTCACGGCAATAGTTAAACGGCTGGTACAGACTAAGCGTTGACGCTCATCAGTAATGTTTATCTGCCATACTTGGGTAGAGACACCCAAGTGAATAGGCTCAGCAGTACCAATAACATAACCTTCGCGCATGGATCTAACGTGGTTTGCGTTGATATCTAGCCCAACGCAATAGTAGCCTTCTGGAACGCAGAAGTTAGCGGCCAGTGAACCCAGAGTTTCGGCTAACACGACCGATGCGCCGCCATGGAGCATACCCAAAGGCTGGTGGGTAAAATGACAAACCGGCATGGTTGCCACCAAGGAGTTGTCGTTTACCTCGGTGTAAACAATGTTGAGATGTTCAATTAAGGTATTTTTTGAGGTCGCGTTGAAGATGTCTAGGTCAACGGGCTTTTTCCAAATACTCATGTAGGTTCCTTAATTATTGTCTTTGTTATCGCGTGTGCAGTTTTATTATCGCTAATAGCTTTTATCCGCTCTAAGGCAGTCTTTAGTAGAGCTGATAGCTTTATCATCGTTAACAGGTTGATAAAACCAATAACGTTAGCATTACTGCTGGGATTATTACCGAAATAGTTATCTTACTGCGACTAGCTATTAAACAAGTTGATGTTAACATGCATAAAAACCGAATACACAGAGGATATTGTATGACGTCATGGATGAAGTTTGCCTCGCTTCTTACACTCGCGGGGCTAAGTGCATGCAGCGCTTCCCCAACAGGCAGAAACCAATTACTGCTTTTTTCAGATAAAGATATGTCTCAGCTTGGAGCACAGTCTTTTGAACAAATGAAGAAAAAACAACCCATCAGCAAAGATGCAAAAACGAACGCTTATGTACAGTGCGTTGCAAACAGAATCACGCAATACATTCCTAAACAAGGTTTTAGTGAATGGGAAGTTGTTGTCTTTGACAGTGACCAAGTAAACGCATTCGCCCTACCAGGCGGAAAAATTGGCGTATATACCGGGTTGCTTAAGGTAGCGGTTAATCAAGACCAACTCGCAACAGTTATCGGACACGAAGTGGCGCACGTTTTAGCAGACCACAGTAACGAGCGCCTATCTCAGTCTCAAATCGCTAACACTGGTTTATCGGTTACTAGCATCGCATTAGGCGCATCAGAATACAGCCAATATCAAGGTATGACGATGGCTGCTTTAGGTTTAGGCGTTCAGTACGGCGTTATTCTACCGTATGGGCGAACTCAAGAGTCTGAGGCCGATGTTGTTGGCCTAGAGTATATGGCTAGAGCTGGATTCGATCCTAACCAAAGTGTCGATCTATGGCAAAACATGGCGAAGGCATCGGGTGGTAATCAGCCCCCAGAACTGCTTTCTACACACCCTTCGCACAGTACGCGTATCAAAGATCTGCAAGCGACGATCAAAACGCTTCCCCAATCGGGTTCTCCAAGACCAAATTGCAAAGCGTAATTTACATTTGTCTAGACGCTAAACTTCGAATACAAAAATGCCCTATCCATATTGGCTAGGGCATTTTTTTGTTTTGATTCTTGTTAAGTACCAAGAATTTGCAGTGGTAGGCTTAATAGCTGATCACCAGTAGATGCAAAATACCAGATAACACCAATCAAACTACTCACTAAACCCACATACCAAACAAACGACACGACTTGACCGTATTTGTCTAATGGTAGCAAGTGACTATGATGTCGCCCTTTCCATTCGAACAGTATTTCCACACTACCCATAATCAATAAGAAGCCGAACAGGGTCAGATTTAACTGGTAACTCAGTACTACGCCAGCGACCGCTGCTGCCACGCAAAGTACAATACCAAGCACACTGTTCATTGAGAAACTGATACTTTTCAGTACATGTCCGCCATCGAGAGGCAAAATTGGCAATAGATTAAACAAGTTCAATAGCGCGTTGAATACCGCAAGCCCAGCAAAGAACATCTCGCCAGTGATCCAGTACAACACCATAAACACCAAAGACAATATCAATCCGAACAATGGCCCCATGATTGAGATAACTACATCTTGCCAGCGCGTATTGATCTTCTCATCGGATAACGCTAAACCACCAAGGAATGGTATCAAATAGATGCCTTTGGTCTTCATGCCAAAGTATTTCATCGCTCTAATATGGCCGTATTCATGGAACATAAGGCAAGCGATTAGAGCTAAAGCAAATTGAATTGAAAACAGCCATGAATACGCAGCCAAGCTCGCAGAGGCAAGTACGACTTTGATTAGCTTGGCACTTTTTAATGCTTTCATACCAAGCGACACTAATCCAATTAAGCTAAAACGCTTCTCAGGTTTAGGTGCTACAACGGGAGTTTGTTGCTCGATGTCTTTAGTGTCACGGTTACCTTCGGCAATCGTTTGACCATTTACGGAGGCTTTGTAGTACATCTCAAATGGCTGCCATTGAACTGACGCTTCGACGTGACACTGCAACGTATCTTCGCCAGATTGCAGCATAAATGTGTGAGTGCGAGCATTCTCTTGCTCTGAGGTCGCATCCAGCTGAGACACAAGTGTATTGTCCCAGAACAGCTGTTGCCAACCTGCCATTGAACCTTCTAAACGAAGCGGTTTTCCAAGAAACTCTATCGCGAGTAATTCCAAACTTAAATTCCAATTTAATGCCATCGTAAATGAAACCGTATTATGCCGATTTAGCGATTAACGGTAAACACAAACAAAGTTGTTACATATTTAAGCAATTGAACACTATTTATGCCGATAATGCGCATAAACATTCTGGTCACACCTCCAACCACTAATAAACCATTGATTGCATGAATATTATTAGTGTTAAAGTCCCGCCCCTTAAAATTATAACTTCACAAAATGATAACTCATTCTTTGACTTTACATGAAACATGAATTTAACATGTCATTTACATTGACGCATCACTAATAAGAATGCTCAGTGTGTTTTCAACAATAAGAATGAGATTTGATGCCCTAGGAGGGTCAAGGATGAAAACAATACAACGCTCTCTCGTTTCGCTTTCTGTGCTATTTGCATGTAATTCACTTGCGGCTGGTTTCCAAGTTGCTGAGCACTCTGCCTCAGGCCTTGGACGCGCATTCTCAGGTGAAGGTGCAGTTGCCGACAACGCGAGTGTACTTGCGAGAAACCCCGCTGCAATGACCCTATTTGATACAGCCCAATTTTCAGGCGCGGTTTCTGTCGTTGATCCAGAAGTAGACATTACTCAAAACAATGTTCCAGGTTCTGGCGGGCAAAGTCAGACATCTAAAGACGTCGCTCCCCTTCAGATTGTACCTGGTGCTTACTACATTAGCCCAATCAATGAGCAATGGGCTTGGGGTATTGGTATGTTTTCCAACTACGGTGTTGCTACCGATTACCCAGATGATATCTACGCGGGTGATCTAGCCGGTGATACCTCACTCATGTCTGTCAATTTGAATCCCAACGTAGCGTATAGAATTAACGACCAATTCAGCGTTGGCGCTGGTGTAAATCTTGTTTATGCAGAGGCAGAACTCAACCGACACCAAGGTGCTATTTCAAACGTTACTGGCGATCCTGCATCGACGAAGCTAATCAGTATGACTGGTGAAACATTCGCTTTTGGCTGGAATGTGGGTGGCTTATATGAATTGAATGAAAACAATCGATTTTCTATCGCTTATCGTTCCGAAGTTGATCTTGATTTTGACGATGGTGATTTCAAAGATTACACCGGTGGAATTGTACAAGGTAGCGCGACTGCAACGACTGGCCGCTTAAAAATCACCTTACCTTCAATTATTGAAATATCGGCTTTCCACCAATTGACCGATCAGTGGGCTGTCCACTACGGTTGGCAACAAACGGGTTGGAGCAGTTTTAAAGAACTTAAGGCAACCAGTCCAGATTGTACAAATGGTGAGTGTTTCAAAAAGACGGAACACTACGAGGATAACAACCGCTACTCGTTGGGTGCGACTTATCAGTTGAATAAAGAGTGGACTCTAAGAGCGGGTCTTGCTTATGACGAACAAGCTGGCCAAACGACTTTAAGTATCCCAGACAGCGATCGTTACTGGTACAGCACAGGTTTGACTTACCAGTACAGTCCTGACCTTTCTATTGATGCTGGTTTTGCCCTTGTGCAAAGCAAAGGTGGTGACTTCACTGAGACCAATAAATTGGGTCAAAAGCTTGAATTTTCAGGTGATGCCGTAGCTTACCTATCTGCTATTCAATTGAACTACACCTTTAACTAAACGGAATTAAGACATGAAAAAGTTATTTAGTGTTTCGCTGCTTGCTTCAGCGATGTTTCTTGCTGGTTGTGGTGATGACTCTTCGAGTTCAGGTGCTGCAACAGCGATTCAATATGAGCAATACATTCAAGATTCACTTGCTCGAACAACAAGTATTAAGTTTCATCTAAGTGGTGCTAATAAAGCGGTTCCATTGCCAAGCTTCGCTCTGATGGACGCGACGGATGGCACTCTTGGGTTACCAACGGGTGGTAAAGATTCATTAACTAACCCAATTGCGGCAATGAACACAATGGATGGTTGGTCTACTTCGATGCCAATCGTAATGAATTTCGAAGGCACAGGTCTTGCCGACGGTGTCGCGACTGGTGGTGTTTATATTCTAAAGCTTAGCAGTTCACTTACATCCACAACACCACCAACGGTTGAAGGTGTGTTGACTCTAGGTACGCACTTTAATGTGTTATCTAGCGCTGCAACGGATGCCTTTACTATTGTATTTAAAGATTCACTCGATGCTTCAAGCGAATACGTGTTGGCATTGTCGAATGAGCTGACAGATGTCAATGGCGATCCGGTAGGAATGTCGTCAAGCTACGCGGCTCTTAAATCAAGTTCAGTCACGTATACTGACGGCAGCTTAGCTCAGGCACAAAAAGTAACTCAGGGTGTTGAGAAAATCTTTGCAGGGGCGAATGCAGCCGGCAAGGTTAGCCTTGATACCAAAGACATTATCTACTCGACGTGGTTTACTACCGAATCTGTTGGCAGTTCCCTTTTCGCAACAAAAGCAGCAACAGCGACCGGGTTGGCTTCTGCGAACCTAAATGGCGTATGGAAAGACAGTGCAAACCCTAATTCGGTTGACCTTAAAGACGCTTACACTATGTCGTTTAATCCTGCGGTAACATTCAAAACAGCATTAGCAAATGACACTGATTTTGATAAATACATTGGTGGCGGCGACTCGACTAAGATTGCTAAAGCTAAATTTGCTATTGGGGCGATGTACGATGCATCAAGTGCAGATGTCAATGTAAGCCAAGGGTCAGTTAAGTTACCGCATTACCTTGAGACAAGCAGCAAATGGAATACTCAGCCGTTTGAATCCGCTATGCCTAGCCTAGCTAAGGTTTCAAATGCTCTAAGTAATAGTGCAGAAAAGGCGAACATGGCCGCTCAACTTATTGCTGCTGGTATTGATGCAAGTATATTAGCGACGAGTCAAACAGAGCAGCTTAAACTCATTGGTTTAAACCTGACTCTTAAAGATGGTTCAGCACTTGATAGCGAGCGAGTCATCACCAAATACTCACCTGTTCCTCAAGTTAAATCATTAGAAGACGTCGAGTTCTTACTGTTTACGCCAAATGGTTCTGATCCTACTAATGTTGTGATCTACCAACACGGCATCACCTCAGCGAAAGAAAACGCTTATGCTTTCGCTTACAACCTTGCAAAAGCAGGTGTAGCTGTATTGGCGATTGACTTACCGCTCCACGGTACACGTAGTTTAGATGATACTCGTTCGGCAAACGCTGACGTGTTAGCTTATCTGAACTTAGCGAACTTACCCGTCGCTCGCGATAACGTACGTCAAAGTGCACTTGATGTAATGGGCTTACGTGCATCTTTAGCTGTTTCATTAAAAGATCTCAGACTTAATACTTCTCCATTGAAGGCCTTTAACCTAGCTACTGGCTCACAAGTGAAGTTCTTAGGCCACTCACTCGGCGGTATTGTTGGAACGACGGCAGTTGCAGCGTCTAACCGTACTCTCGGGAGTGTCGCGGCTAATTCGCTTTACTCATTCAGTGCAGCAGCCATAGAAAACTCAGGCGGTCAGATATCGAACCTTCTACTGGGTTCTACAGAGTTTGGCCCTCAAGTTAAGCACAGCGTTGCATTGAGCGCTTCAACTGAATACGCAGGTTTCGCTACCGCGAACTGTGGAAGCCTCTCTAGCAAACAGTGCTACACAACGTTTGAAGCAAACGCGACCGTTGCACAGAAAGCAACCATGACAGCCGCTTTTCAACAGTTCGCTTACGCTGCACAAACGGTGTTAGATACTGTTGATCCATTTACCAATGCTGCTTATCTGGTTGCTTCTGGCTCACCTGTTCTGCCTATTTATATGGGGCAAGTACAGGGCGATGACACGGTTCCAAACACGGTTCCAAACGCTCCGTTCGCGGGAACGACTCCGTTAGCAGCTAAACTTGGCTTAAAGGTCGTTGAATCAAAAGATATGACTATTGATGGAGCAAAGGACTTTGTTAAGTTCGGAGATGTTGCTGCGCACAGTACGTTTGTGATACCGCAAGATAAAACGACCCCGACACCTTTGGACGCGGGTCATCATGTAAGCATGCAGACACAAGCTGTAGACTTCTTAATAGACAACGCGTTAACTTCAGCATCTATTACTGCTTCTTTCTTGGAATAAGAATAGTTGCAACTAAACAAATGCCAGCCTAACCGCTGGCATTTTTGTTTCTATCACCAAACAAACATCCCTAGTTAACCGTTTGCATAAAACGTTAAAACACAAATGGTTGATCTCGGCTAAAATTAATCAAGACAGAATACCGTACGACCTCTTTCTTTATTGTAAATAAAGTGGATAATAGCCCCGTAATTAATACCTAATAAATGTGAGTCCATTATGTCTTCTGAAGCTACTATGCTAGAACGCTGCCAATCTAAATGTGAACTATGTGGTTCTGATTCTTCTCTTACTGCGTACGCAGTGCCGCCACACAGCCACGTAACAGTGGATCACGGCATCATGGTATGTGACAAATGCCTTGGTGAAATTGACGAGCCTAAAGATATCAACCACTGGCGCTGCCTAAGCGACAGCATGTGGAGTCAAGAGGCACCAGTTCAAGTAACGGCATGGCGTCAACTTACTCGTCTGAACACTGAAAGCTGGGCTCAAGACGCACTAGACATGATGTACCTTGAAGAAGAAACATCAGTTTGGGCACAAATCGGCATGTCTGCTGATGACAAGCCTCTTGATGTGAACGGCGTTGAGCTTAAAAAAGGTGACGACGTAACAGTAATCAAAGACCTGCCAATCAAAGGCACTAACCAAGTGATTAAGCAAGGCACTGTTATTCGCGGCATCAGCGTCGGTGACGATCCTAAGCTTGTTTCTGGTAAAACAAACGGCGGTCAATCAATGTACGTAATCGCTGAGTTCTGCCGTAAGAAGTAATTCTTCTCTTAGCTGAACAAAATCTCAAAGGCGCTAATGAATAATTAGCGCCTTTTTAAATTGGAAAATTCAAACCAATTTTTTATCAGAATCCACTGCCTATATTAAAGTAGACGGCACTTTCTTCGTGGCTTTGTGCGTAATCCATCCCGATATGTAAACCATACCTGCGAGCAATTTGATAACGAAAGCCTACTCCACCTGCATTCACCTTGTTACTTTGATCAGCTCGCTCCGTTGCTTTTCCTGAACCATAGAAGCCTGATACTTTCCAACGATGACTAATACTGTAGGTCAGCTGCCCTTGGAGGGTTTCAATTTCATCCCCTTGATAGCGAAATGAGGAGACACCTCTTAACTCAACATATGGCTTAGCTGTTGGAGAAACGAACCCATCACCTTGCTCATAATTTTGATAGTTACCCGCTAAACCAAGTGTCCACTTTTCTGACACTGGAATGTAACCTTCCGCCTCAACATTGAGATTTCTGTAATTTGAATCACTGCCAATCGCATCATCAAAGACCATGTAGTCTGCAGAAAATCGGTATCCTTTTGTTGGGTAAAACAAGTTGTTTCTTGTATCAAATTCAGCTTCAATACCTAAGCCCGATGTCACTGATTCAGTGCCTAGCGTAAGCTCCATTAACTTATCGACCAAACGATTATCAGCTTCGATCTTAGATTTAGCCAAAAGCTGTTTTACACCAATCATCCATGGCGTATCCCCAATTCTAAATTGTACCTTTTGTGAAAGTACGGCCACTGAAGTTGATGTGCCAAACTTAAGGTCCAGCTCTTTCCCACCCAAAGAAAGTTGCTTATACAAATCAATATTCGCAACACCAAAACCGCCGCCACCAATATAACGAATTGAATCATTCATCCATGAACGTCTGTGGCCACCAAAAACAAACCAGGTTTCATTTTCAGTTCCCAAAGCACCAACCACACTCATCGCAGATGGAACAAGTTGCGCACCACCATCAATAGCCTTTAACGCTGCTTCTTTACGAATTCGTTTTTCTTCTTCGCTCTCGTGTAAAAACAATCCAGCAACACCACCACCGTAACCCACCGCAGGCTCGGTAATTAGTATAGGTATAGGTAAAAACCCCGTTGCGTTTTCTGCAATGTGATGGCCCATATCAAACTGACCATCCACAGGGTCGTAAAAGGATGCCATAGAAGTTAAAGGGATTAATAAGGAGCTTGAGAATAGTGCAAGCACACCACAACGGTTCATATAAATTGCCTCAAAAAAACCGAGGCGCGAGCCTCGGTCGAAAGTTTGCTTCCGTGCAATAAACATTGAAATTAAGAACTTTTACTGCCAAGAGAGTTCCTCGCCAGCACAAGTAGAATAGTTCTATTCATACGTTTTCCCTACTCTCATATAGAGGGTGTCATCCTACAACTGAAATTAATATGCAGATAATAGATATAAAAAAGGCTCATACAAAATGAGCCTTTATCGAAAAGCTAACTATGTACTCTTTTTCACTCATCTCTCTTTAACGCTTGGGTGACGTGTTCTTTGATAATAGACAAGATCGATAACTTCACTTCACTTATTTGTTTAGAATGATTGCACCAAAGAGCAAAGCCAAACTTAAAACCATGTTCCATTTCAGATGATTGTATAGCTTCAACGTCGTAATGCGAAAATTCAGAATAAGCAAATGTTTTTGGTAGCAATGCCCACCCTAAACCAGCTTCAACCATTTTGATAACTAACGCTAATTGGTCGACTTCTTCATTGTCAGAACTCACGGTTATTTTTTCGGACATTTCTTCTTCAATGAAGGATTTTAAGACAAACTGCTTCGCATTTCTTAGCGCTAAAAGTACATCTTCTTTTGCCAAAGACGAAAACTCGCCATTTTTTTTAACGAAAGGGAAAAATTCTATATGGCCTAAAAAAGTGGCATCAAAACTGTGTATTCCACGACTGTCATGCACGTTGACCAGTCCAAAATGATACTCGCCACTTTCAAGGCCTTGCTTAATGTCTTTTTTATTTCGGACTAGAAAATTTACTCGCATCATAGGAAAATCACGACGTAACTTCTTTCGAATATCCACAAGTATTTGGTGAGGTATTACACTTGAATAAGCAAAAGTAATACTTTCCAATCCGCCATAAGACAAGCTCAAAGCGACCTTGTCGAAAGTTCGTGCTTGTTCAATCGTTTGCTTAGCATAATGATAAAGGTGATGACCATCCTCTGTCGGCTTAACCGATCGTCCTACTCTTTCAAAAAGGTTTACTGCGAGTTGGTCTTCAAGGTTCGTAATCACCTGTCCGATTGTCGTTCTGTGCTTATTAAGCTTAACGGCAGCCTTGCTAAAAGACAGTTGTTCATAAACGGTAACGAATGCGAGAAGTTGTTCAATGCTAAAATTCATTTTGCTGTGCTTACTTTTAGTTGTTATATATTTAAATTATCACAGGTTGACGAAATATCTACTTTTTCAGAGTAATAATATTGAAATGAATTCGTCTGGTTGGAACAAAAAAACCTACTTAAGTCAATAGGTTCTTTCATTGATGTGTAACGAATAACTTAAATGTATTCGATAATTCGAGCTAGGTAGTTAAAGTCGCCTGAGTCACCATGGTAATTGCGATAAACATCGACACTGAAATATTTAGGTTGATCTGCTTGAATGTGTTCAGCAATACGCTGCTCAATAGACTCTAGAGTTTCACCCGTTTGCGAATAAATGTATTTCTTGATGCTCTTTTGAAGCTGGCGTTGCTTGGCTTCTTTGTGTGTCACGTAATTGTTCACCTCAACCCATTGACCAATGTAATCAATCGCCACGTAGTCTGAACCCTCTTCGACCATGATTAGCGCCGCTTCTTGCTGAACGTCGGCCAGTTGTAACATGTCGTTATCGACTTTTTGCTGATCCATTGAGGTCGCGTTTTGTGCCATTGCAACGCTAGACGTTGCCAAGATAAGTAGCGTTAATGCTGTTTTTTTCATTTTACAATATCCCTGATTAAGGTAATTCGGTTACCCAAGGTTTACCCTGAGTTGCTTTGTGATAACCATATTCGTATATAGTTAATAGGTAATGTTCGTCAAACATGTCCTTGGTTCGTTTGGCGTAACCAAAGTCGTGCTCGATGTAGGTGAATTGCATATCAATGTTGTTAATTTCACTGATGTATTTCATTCGATATAAGTCACCACGCGTTTGTGCAAGCGTTAGGTTTGATACGCTCTTTGCGACCAAATCGAGTCCCTTATCTCTCAGAGAGTGATACGGTGCTTTCAGCGCGCCATTTCGAATAACATCGAGCTGTGGTGATGTTTTTAACCCAAGTGCATCTGAGATCTGTTGATAGTCGAAGTTTGAGGGATTGAAGAACACTTGAGTCGCTAAACCACCATCGACGTGCAGTTCTTCAAAAACTTCGCCTTCATGTTCTACATCGATGAACTGCGGTGGGAACACACCAGGAATAGACGCACTTGCGGCCAACACCTTATATATGAGTTCAGACTTATCTGGCATGTCGCTATTTGCTATTGCACCTACATTCCAAATGACAAGCTCACCAGAATCAAAATGAGTGCTACCAATAAACAGACGTTTGCCGCTGCGATGTCGCGCTGCGATTTGCTCAATCATGGGTTCAGGGAACGCCTCAGCAATAAACTGGTACAAGTTTTCGCCATCGGTAAACGCATCTTTAAAGACGGTGTTCAAAAAATTCTTTTTACCGAGTACGGATTTATCGTTTATGTTCAACATCACGTCCTTCATCTTAGAGAACGCATCTCCCCCGATGAACACAAACGGTGCCATTAACGCGCCTGCGCTGATTCCTGTCACAATGGAGTAATCTTTCAGCTGGCCTGACTCTTCAAGCCCTATCAAGATACCGGCACCAAAAGCTCCGTTAGCACCACCTCCCGACAAGGCCAAGATGTTCAATTGGTCATCTGACACAGTAATCGGCGTGGTTTGATCCGCTGAAGAGTATAAGAAGTCTGGCGACTCACTCGCCCAAATACGCAGTGGCTCTGCTACTGATGATGCATCCTCTACAATGACTTCTTTGTAATTGTCTTTGTTTACGCGTACATCCAGTGTGTGAGGTGAACTACAAGCCACTACCAAGAGTGACAAAGCAACGGTAAGACCCGAAGAGATTAGACGGTTCATATTTAGGCTCATTTAGTAGTCTCTAAATTGATTCAGAGTCTCTGTTTAATAAATAAAAAAACTAAAAAACAGAGAGGTTAATAAATAGGGATAAAGTGAAGTCCATCTCTTTGTAGTCGTAATATAGCTAGTATCCGGCTTAACTCGTAATCTCGTTTGTAGGACGCTACCCATCGAATAGTCGCCCCCCTTACTGACCTTAAGCACTGTTGGAGTTAATCGCTCTAGCCTATTTTGACCACGTTGAAATCGTGGGTAGGCTCTACAAATTCATACTGAGCATTGATTGTTTGTAGTTCCCAAGTGCCATAGCTCTTAGTCAGCTCCAACACACCATAAACCGCGTTGTTTGCATGACGGAATGCAGCCACCGGAGACATTCTTTTCATTAATCCCGCTGTAAATAAGCCTGAGATAAGGTCGCCAACACCAACTGGCTGTTTATCAAATTCGATATTCGGCCGTTGAGCTAAATAGCATGCCTTTTTCGTTGCGAGGATCATGCTGAACGCATCATCGGGTAATGAGTGTAGATGTTTCACTAGCACCATCTTTGGCCCAAGTTCCAGTGCCTTCTTACAGGCTGTAACCGCATCATAAAGCGAGTGGATTTTGATACCGGTCAATTCGCTCAGCTCAAATTGGTTTGGCACGATGACATCGGCAATAGGCAGCAAGTGATTGATAATGGCAGTTTTAACGCCATCCTCAACGATACAACCTTTATCTGGATCACCCATTACAGGGTCACAAATATAGAGTGCACTGTGGTTCTTTTCTTTAACTAGATTAACCGACTCAGCAACCGCTTTACATTGGTCTGCGCTTCCCTGATAACCCGATAGGATCGCACCGCAGTCTTTCAGCGCGTTGATGTTGTCTAGGCCTCGAATCAAGTTTCGAATATCATCTGAGCCAAATGTTTGCCCAGTCCAACCTTGTTGATATTGAGTGTGATTAGAGAACTGAACAGTATGGATTGGCCACACATCGAGTCCCATTCTTTGGATTGGAAAAACCACAGAACTGTTGCCTGCATGCCCATAAACCACGTGAGATTGAATAGAAATAATGCTTTTCATGCGTCGCTCTTTCAGTTTGAAATGGATTTGATTATTTAGATAAGACGACTAAATAAACACAACGATTGCATCCCATAGATAGCTACTTGAACACTGTGCTTATTTGGTCGGAATAGCCTCGACATCGCCGAGGCTTATTCTTAAGTGTTTGAACATAGCTGGCCTAGAATCATGTATTCGATTCTAAGCCTGACTAGAGCTTATGCGCCTTGAAACTCAGCGAAGTGCTCGTCCAACACCTTACGAGTTGCGCGGCCAATCAGTTCGTACTCATGGTGAGTCAGGTTAGCTAGCGATACACGAACAGAAGCGTGTACTACATCGAAGCCTTTGCCTGGAAGCAAGATAACGCCCGTTTCATGTGCAAGACGGAATAGGAAATCTTTACCTTTGCCATTTGATTTGAACCAATCGACAAACGCGTCGCCGTACAACTTGCCACCTAAAGTATCCAGCTCAAGCAGTGTGTAGTAATCAACGCGATCTTTGTTCTCTTCAACTTCAAGACCCATGTTTTTGTAAAGCGTAATGTAGCGTTCACGAATGATGCGTTTGCATGCTGCTTTGTAGCTACCTTCAGAATCCATTAGGCAAGTTAGAGCAAACATCGCCATTTGCACTTGTTGCGGTAGAGATAGACCGGCAGTGTGATTCAAGGCTACGCTACGGCTGTCTGCAACGATGCGGTCGATGAACTTAATGTCACGTGGCTCCGGAGTCAGTGTTTTGTAACGGTCATCAAGTTGACACTGTTTTTCTTCGCTGAAAGAGCTTAGTGCGTCATCAAATACGTTTTTGTGTTGGATACCAATGGTACCTAAACGCCAACCGGTTGCGCCAAAGTATTTAGAGAACGAGTAAACACAAAGTGTGTTGTACGGTAGTTTTGCAAATAGAGAAACGAAGTCATCGGCAAATGTACCGTATACATCATCAGTGATGATGAATAGGTCACTGCGTTGCTCATTCACAAAGTTTGTTAGGTTCTCTAAAGTCTCGTCAGAGAATTTCACTGATGCTGGATTAGCAGGGTTAACGACACAAAGTAGTTTGATGTCTGTATCTGCCAGTTTCTCGATTTCAGACATTGGTAGCTGCCAAGTGGTCTCATCAAGACGCAGCTCAACGATCTCTAGTTCGTACTCAGAAAGCTCTGGAATTTCTAGGTAAGGGGTAAAAATTGGCGTAATTAACGCCACTTTATCGCCTTTTTTCAATAGACCATTATTGAACATCGTTTGGAATGTGTAGGTCATTGATGCCGTACCACCTTCCGTTGCGAACAAGTCGAAATCTGTGGTCATTGGAACTGGGCCATACATCTCTTGTGCAATGTACTGCTTCACCACTTTCTCAATATTAGTCAACATACGTGGTGGTACTGGATAATTACACGCTAGGTAAGCAAGAACGAGTTCGTTTAAGAACGCTTGTTTTTGGATACCTAGACGATCTTTTGCGTAGCTTAGTGCGCGTTCGATGAACTGAACACCTTTGTCGTTTGAGTATTCTTTAGCAAACGTATCGAAACGCTCAACGATACCCACGCCATCAGGGATACCGCCGAAATCACCCCCAAGGTACGCATAGTTACGTTCTGCTTCATTAACAGAGAACTCACCAAGACGAATAAACGCTTTACGTGGCAATGTTGCTAGGAAGTTTGGATTGCCACGACCTGCGTCTAGTAAAGCGCGGTCTGGCACGGCTTGAGCAACTTCAATTAATTTGTCTTTTAATTCAAATGGGCTTAAATCAGCGAATTTTGAAAAGTCGATATTAGTATTTTGTGTAGTCATAATATTTACCTAATTATATATTTGTTAAATTTTGGGAATACTTATCCTATCGACTAAATATTTAGCCGATAAGTTACTGTTTATTATTTACATGCCTGCGTTTAAAGTAATTACACCGACGATGATGGGGCCCCACAATGTAAGTAGGACATTAGCTACTGCGTAAGTTACTGTGAAAGTAAATACAGGTGTTGCATTGCCTGTTTTTTCCATTAATGCCGCAAAGCCAGGGTTTGCGCTGCGTCCGCCAGTCACACAACCTAATGCTTCTACCGGATTCTTAATTTTCAACACAAAGTATGAAAAGAAGAATGATATAAGTTGCGGAATAATGGTTACAGCAGCACCTAAGAACAATAATGACATACCGTGTTCTTTGATGGTGTCAACGGCTTGTGGCCCGGCTTGCAGACCAACAATTCCAACAAAAGCTGCCAGGCCAAAGTCACGAATAAAGTTAACGGCTCCAACTGGAAACTGTGCAATGTGTGGGTTTCGGCTACGAATCCAGCCAACGAATAAACCAGAGATCAAACAACCTGCACCAGAACCAATCGTTACGGGAATACCTGCAATCTTAAAGCTGATCAAACCAATAAGCAGACCAACAACCATACCCAAACCAAGAATAACAAAGTCAGTCATGGTTGCTGACCCCATGCGCTTACCGATGTGTTTTTCAACTCGGTTGATGTCTTGAGCGGTACCGGTTAATTGAATAACGTCGTTTTTCTCAACAATCAGCTCATCAGTAATGGCGACTGAAGCACCTTCTCGCATGTAATCTGTCACATACACGCCGCGGAGTGAGCGTTCGTTTGAGCTGTCTTTGATTTCTCTTAACGAACGACCAATCAGCTTGCGGTTATCAGCGATAAGTTGACGATTTTCTTCAATAACTTCATAGCTTTCCGGTAATACTACTTCATTACTTTGTGCCTTGCTCTGTAGCTCATGAACCGCATTTCTACGGCCGGTAACCACAACAAGGTCGCCCGCTTTAAGTGCAGTGAACTTGTCTGCACTCAACTCTTTTCCGTCGCGCTCAATAAGTTCGATACACGCAGCAAGTGATGATTGGTTCAATTGCGCTAATGTTTTTCCAACCAGTTTATCATCGTGAGTTACTTTAAAAGCACGTGTCACTAAAGCGGTGACTGCGTTGAATTCGCCATCGGCTAAATCACGTTTACCGTTTGAGTTTTTCTCTTCTAGTGCGATAGCTTCAGCTCGAATGTCCCACTTCATCAGTGTTGGGAATACCCAGGTAACCATTAGAATTGGACCTAAAGAACCAAAGATGTATGTTACCGCGTAACCAACCGCTACGTTTGTTTGCATCAGGTGCTTGGCTTCTTCAGATACACCGCCTAAGCGTGCAATCGCATCGCCTGCAGTACCAATGATCGCAGATTGAGTTAAGCCACCAGCCGCTAGACCTGCAGCTGTACCTCTGTCTAGGTCAAATAACCATGCTGCAGCTAATACACAGAGTAAACCGGACACAGTCATCACGACAGCTGAAAGTAATATATTGATGGTTCTAAAGTTAAGTGCTTTAAAGAACTGAGCACCACCTTGATAACCGACTGCATATATAAATAGCGCGAAGAAAATACTTTTCACACCTGGGTCAATATTAACACCAAACTGTCCTATAATTACGCCCATCAATAATGTTCCGGCAACACCGCCTAAAACAAATCGACCAATGGTAATTTTACCAACCATATAGCCAAGAGATAGTGTAATAAATAGAGCGACAAATGGTGCCATGTCAAATAGATTAGAAATAATGTCCATGACAAATTTACTCTTGTTATTAAATAAAAGGAGTAAATAACCTAACGAATAACTTAATATTGATATTTGTTGGATTATTCAAATTAAATAAAGCATCTCGTTGCTTCGAACCAAATATTAATAACAAAAGGTTTAATTATGTAATCCCATTTGACGGATCAAATCATCACTTTGACTATTTGGAGGGAACCTGAAGTATGATTTATATCTAAAGTGGTTGTTTTTACTGCATTTAGTTCAAGGTAGGATAAGTGGATTATTTTCGAAATAAATTTCAAAAAAATGTTTTTATACCCAAAACAGTAACCTAACTACCATGTTCTACGGCGTTGTTGATCAAATCAGCTTGAGGTTCAACGACGCCATATTTGACTAATCGTTAGCTTCTAACAGGCATACCTAGTCCTATGACTTTGTTTATAGCTTTGACATTCGCCATGATTTCTCCCACTTGAGCGTTGTAACATCTCAAGCTCAATTTACCGCTGGTTAGTCCTTTATATCGAGACATTGCGGTCTCAGATATTGAGCGATAGTGGTAACCAGACTCAGATTTCCACTCCGTTATTGTTCCGTTTTTAAGAGCCTCTACAGCTTCATTTCTGGGATGCCCATCTTCCCAAAGCGCCGCATTCTTTCGAGGTGGTATCAACGGAGTACAGCCCTTATTCTTCAGAGTCTCATGGCAACTTTTTGTGTCATATGCTCCATCAGCAGATACTGTATGAATCTTTCTACGTAAAGGGTTGAGTAATGTTGGCAGCACTTCGTTATCGCCAACACTTACAAGACTGACTTCTGCACTAATGGCCTGATGAGTTTCTACATCAACGGCTAAGTGCAGTTTGCGCCAAGTTCTGCGTTTTTCGGCGCCGTGCTTTTTCACCTTCCACTCACCTTCGCCAAAGACTTTGAGACCAGTCGAGTCAATAGCGATATGGCGAATAGCTCCTCTGGATTTGTTACGATATTTGACCTGAACTGTCTTCGAGCGTTTGCTGATACACGTGTAGTCTGGGGACGTCAGTGGAACCTCCAATAGATCAAAGATAGAGTCAATAAAACCTTGAAGAGCACGTAATGGCAGAGAGAAGATCCCCTTAATCATCAAGGCTGTTTCAATCGCGGTATCAGAATACTGGAAACCTCTACCACGCTTACCATGATGGGTTGTACATCGCCATGCATCTATGGCTGAATCATCTATCCAGAACGTAACCGAGCCACGCTTGCACAGAGCCTTATTGTATTCCGCCCAGTTAGTTATCTTCTTTTCCGCTTTACCCATGTCACCACCGTTCTAACCACCATAAAGGATCAGATCACAGGACTTGGAAAAGGTTCAACTGATTTAAGCAACAACGCCTCTAACAGGCATACCTAGTCCTATGACTTTGTTTATAGCTTTGACATTCGCCATGATTTCTCCCACTTGAGCGTTGTAACATCTCAAGCTCAATTTACCGCTAGTTAGTCCTTTATATCGAGACATTGCAGTCTCAGATATTGAGCGATAGTGGTAACCAGACTCAGATTTCCACTCCGCTATTGTTCCGTTTTTCAGAGCCTTTACTGCTTCATTTCTGGGATGCCCTTCTTCCCAAAGCGCCGCATTCTTTCGAGGCGGTATCAACGGAGTACTGCCCTTATTTTTCAGGGTCTCATAGCAACTTTTTGTGTCATACGCTCCATCGGCAGATACGGTATCTATCTTTCTACGTAAAGGGTTGAGTAATGTTGGCAGCACTTCGCTATCGCCAACACTTACAAGACTGACTTCTGCACTAATGGCCTGATGAGTTTCTACATCAACGGCTAAGTGCAGTTTGCGCCAAGTTCTGCGTTTTTCGGCGCCGTGCTTTTTCACCTTCCACTCACCTTCGCCAAAGACTTTGAGACCAGTCGAGTCAATAGCGATATGGCGAATAGCTCCTCTGGATTTGTTACGATATTTGACCTGAACTGTCTTCGAGCGTTTGCTGATACACGTGTAGTCTGGGGACGTCAGTGGAACCTCCAATAGATCAAAGATAGAGTCAATAAAACCTTGAAGAGCACGCAATGGTAGAGAGAATATCCCCTTAATCATCAATGCAGTTTCAATCGCTGTATCAGAGTACTGGAAGCCTCTACCACGCTTACCATGATGGGTTGTACATCGCCATGCATCTATGGCTGAATCATCTATCCAGAACGTAACCGAGCCACGCTTGCACAGAGCCTTATTGTATTCCGCCCAGTTAGTTATCTTCTTTTCCGCTTTACCCATGTCACCACCGTTCTAACTACCATAAAGGATCAGATCACAGGACTTGGAAAAGGTTCAACTGATTTAAGCAACAACGCCATGTTCTACTGGCTTAGGGCACCAAAAAAAGACGTGGTCAGCACAGTCACCTAATAAAGTCAGATCTTTGATGGATCTGACCCTCTATAAGCGATTGTCACAATAAATCGAATTCCGTTATCTTTGTATTCATCAAACGAATAGAGAAAAGAACCATGAATACAATGCCACATGAGCTCGTGTGGGGCGAAGTCTACTTCCCACCGCTGTTACTGGTTATTGCATTGGCTTACATGTTAACAATCTTAACTGGGTCAATCGCCACAAGGCTTGGAGTACATAAATATGTCGCCTTACCTGCAATAGCAGAACTAAGCTTAATCGTGATTTTTACTGGCGCTATCGGCCATTTTATTACCATTTTTTGAGGCACTTACCGTGATCAAACGTTATCTCATCACACTGTTATTAGTTGCGACTGCTGGTTCTGTGGCTTACAACTACTACCAATCTTATACAAGCAATCCGTGGACTAGAGACGGTCAAGTCAGTGCATACATTGTTTCAATCACACCTCGCGTCACCGGGCAAGTGGTCAAAGTGCACGTGGACGACAACTCACAAGTGTCCAAAGGCGATCTTCTTTTTGAAATCGATCCGAGTATTTACAACGCGACCTACAAAAAAGCGCTTGCCACTCAAAAACAAGCGGTTGCCCTACTCGCCAAAGCCAAAAATGAAGAACAACGCGCCTTGAATTTAGAGAAAAGAACGCCCGGAGCCGTACCCGTTCTTACTCTAAACAACTTAAACAACGCTGTAGAAACAAGCGCCGCGAATGTCGAACTAGCAAAAGCTAACGTAGAAGAAGCACACCTGAATCTTGAGTACACCAAGGTATACGCGCCTACTAACGGTTACATCACTAACTTGAACCTACGCGTGGGCTCTCAAGTTGTCGCGAATTCACCTGTGGTTGCGTTAATTGATGAAGATAGCTTTTGGATTGAAGGTTATTTCAAAGAAACCGATCTGGTCGGCGTTGATGCTCAAGATAAGGCCTACGTAACACTTATGATGCACAACAATGTTCAACTAGAAGGCCATATCAAAAGTATTGGCTTTGGTATCGCTAAACAAGACGGCAGCACAGGTAATGATTTATTGCCAAACGTGAATCCAAACTTCCAATGGATACGTCTCGCTCAACGCATCCCTATTAAAGTTAAGTTAGATAAAGTACCTGCAGACGTGCAGCTGCGTGTTGGTATGACAGCCTCGATCAAAATCATTAAATAATTGGGGGTTTCTATGTTCAATGCATCAACTAAAGAAGCGATCAAAGCCGCACTTTCTATTGTTATCGCAATTTGCCTTGCTCTTTGGTTTCAATGGGAGAAACCGTATTGGGCAGCGATTGCGGTTGCAGTGATGGCGTTGAACGAAAGCTTCGCCCATTCAATAAACAAAGGTCATAATCGGTTAATGGGAACCTTGTTAGGGACCGGCTATGCCTTTTTCCTCATTGCGATGTTTTCACAAGACAGATTTTTGTTTCTGACATTTTTTACCTTGTTCTTAGGCACCTGCATTTTCATGTCTAGTGACGAGAAGTATGGTTATGTGTTTTCTATTGCTTTCGCCGTCTGTTCGATTATTTCTTGTATGGGCGGGTTTGATAGCCAAATGACCTTTCATTTTGCTGTGCTTCGACTTCAAGAAACACTATTAGGTGTTGTCGTCTTCTCTATTGTGTATCGCATCGTGTGGCCTGTGAATACTGAACTCAACTTTGTACAACGTTTCGAAACAAGTAAACAAGCCTTATTAGATGCGATGGAAAAAACAGACGACATCGACATTGCCGCACTTGAAAGCAATACCGCAAATATTGACAAGCTGCATCAACTTTTAGATCTCCCACTGACCGGAAGTTACCACCTTAAAGAGAATATCCAAACATGGCGTTTGCGTATCGATGAAATGGCGCATATCCAAGATACATTACTCAAACAAAGTAACAGCGAATCTGACTTGGGCGTCCAATGGACAGTTCTTACTCATAACTTGAAGACGTTCGATGTATTAACACCAGATCAATCTCTTGTTGAGGGTGAACTCCATGTAGTGGGCGATCATAAAGAAGTGTCTTGGCATCATGCTCATCGCACGTTTGTTGAACATTTGAATGAAGACGGGCGCAAGGTCCTACAAGGAATGTCGATGTTCGTAACGTCGTTATTAATATGGATATATCTTCCAGTGCCGGGTGGTTTTATTTTCCCTATGATTGCCGGTGTATTTTCTTCGATGCTGCCAACGATGCCGCCGAGTATCATCAAAGATGCGTTTTTCGGTGTACTCGGTACGGGAACCGTGATCCTACTGCAGTACATTTTCGTGATGCCTTTGATGACTGAGTTATGGCAACTCGCCCTATTCTACTTCATCAATATTATGGTGATATGGAAAGTATTCGATGCACCTAAACTTATGGTGCATCGCATACTGGGTGTCAACTTGCTGGTCGTACTTACGTCTGGTGCGCTGAATCTAACGCCTATTTACCAGATTGAAACACCGCTACTTATGCTAGTTAATATATTAATGATTCTAATGGTAGCGAAATTCTTTACTGATCTGTTTAGAGTAAAAGCGACGGCTTACAATTAAATCCAAGTGACCTCATAGAAATGTAACGGCCTGCTAAACATATTGTTTTTCAGGCTGTTTTTATTTCCGCATCATGCTGACATCAAGACTCATAAAATCAAAAATTTGACAAAAAACACCACCAAACCAATCAAGTGAGGATATCGTCCATCAAACGCGATTAACGACATTTCCATCCTCAATTTAGACTCTTCCCATAGATTGATTCAATGCATTATTAATTGCGACATTCACAACAGCAATCCTTATGGATGCATTAATAACAAACTGAACACGAAGTTCAGTACAACATAGACTGTTTGAGTCTCGAAGGTTTGAGGCTAATCAGATTGGAAACCGTCATGAGTTTTTTTGAAATAAGCATAAATACCTGTAAGAACCATACTCTTTCTGTATTAGCGAGTGCCCTATTACTTACAACACCCAATTTTGTTCACGCGGCGGAAGAAACAAAAACTTATACCAACGTCATGGAGCAAGGACGTGCTATTTTTGAAAAGTATGGCATCAGCTATGACTTACCAAAACTAGCAATCAGCTCATTGGTTCAAGGTGAGCACTTGGTCGAACATGCGCGCCGTACTCTTCAAGTCGGTGATGAAATTCGTGACTCAAGCGTCTACCTAGTTAAAAACACCGACAGCAAGGGCAACATAGACCTACGTATAAAATATAACCCAGAAGAACTGGACGATAACGATGATCTACTGGATGAAATAGAAGCTTTCACTCGTACTGAATATCGCTTACGTGACTATGCCGAGAGCTTTGATTCTTCTTCAGTGAGTGTGCAAGAAATCGACGACAACAAAGTCATCATTAGCTTTGATTATTCGAAGTATGGCTTACCTCAAGATATCGCGTATTTCCGATTCTTGAATGTCGATATCGAATTAGTCGACGGTGAACCAAAGCGAATGTTGATCACCAATGACAAGCCTTTTACACACCATATCTACAAGGTAGAAAGCTACAACCAAGAGATTGAGTTCAACACATTCGAGTCTGGCAAGCTCGTTATTGCACGCAAAACAACAGAAGTCGTCGGCACAACGAAGAATAAACCGATGAAGATGACTAGTTTGGTAGAACCAGTGGCGCTATACGCAGATGACAACGGCGTACAAGTTCTAAATGAAGCAAGACTTCAGGAAGTCTCAGACCCAAGAATGCAAGAAGCGAGCGTAAAACTGGACCGCATCTTTCCATTAATGGGTGACATGGTGCGCCGCAAAGGCATCGATATGCCGCTTCCATTCGGTGTTTCTGTTGCTTACCGAAACCAAGACATGAATGTTCCCTTCAACGATTTCACTATCGGGGGTGTTCGTTTAAACGATTTGTTCGATCCCGACGACAGTGTGGGCATCGTCAATGCAGAGAGTTTATCTATCCGAGGTGACGTAAATATCCTACCGTTTTGGAATGTTTTCGGATACATAGGAAAGGTTAATGTCGATGCAAATGTCGACGCGTCTTATACAGGGGAAGCTGGGCAATTTCTCAAAGATAAACTTAACGACAAACTACCAGGATTGGGCGACAAACTTTGTGAAGGTGTATCTGCACTGTGTAACAGCGGTCGCTTAAACGTTCCACTTCACCTTGAATATGATCTCCGAGGTCTGGGTACAACGTTATCTGTTGGTTACAAAGAATTTTTTGCCTCAGTTACCGGCACTTACTCGCAAACACGCCTAAAAGGATTAGACGATTGGGGAGAAGGCATTGTTACAGTTCAACCAATGCTGGGTTATCAATTAGTCGATTATCGCGCTCAATTTTTCGTAGGTGCGGAATACCAAGGTTTAGATTCACGCATGCAAGGTACTGTAAAAACCGGTGATATTGAATTTGATTATGACGTTGGTGTCGAGCTAAACGAATGGGCTCTCCTAACGGGTTTCAACAAGCAAATCGGTAAAAATTACAACTTAACCGTTTTGTACAACAAAGGCGAAACTCGCTCGGCTGTGACGTTGAACCTTGGCTATCGCTTCTAACTCCAAATAATGCAAAGAGTGGTCGAGGCCACTCTTGTAGGGTAGCGTCCTACTTATGCGATTCCATCAATCGTAATAATGTCTTTAATATACATCCCATAACAAAATTACATATATCCAAGCACGACAACGGTCGACGATAGCGCACGGAATTGCTGGTTTGGTAACAACAAAAACTGTGGACATAATAATGAAACTCAACAAACGATCAATTCTTGCTGTGACCATCTCAATGCTACTAGCGGCTTGTGGCAGTGATAGTGTGCCTACCGTTCCATTTCCAGACAAACCTGAACCGTTAGTTCCAGCACCCGCTGAACTGCTTCTTGCTCCAATCGGCGATGTTATGATTAACGCGACCAAAAAAGAACTGGTTGTTACTTCAAATACCGAAGACGACAAACTGGTTTCTATTGAAGCTTTTAAGGGTATTCGCTTTGCGGAAGCTGAACGTTTTGAACACAGTAATACTGTCGGCTTGAATAAGCTCATCAATTCAGAAGGCATTGTTGAAGCAACGTCGTTTGGTGATGCATGCCCACAAAATAAATCGACAAGCTTTGGTTCTGGCCTTGAACTGGAGCAAAGTGAAGATTGCTTGAATCTGAATATCTGGCGACCTGAAGGTACCACTGCACAAGACCAACTACCTGTATACGTGTTCATTCATGGTGGTGACTTCGAATACGGCTCTGGCGCTAACCCAATGATTCACGGTGACACCGTTGTCGCACAAGGTGCCGATGAAGGTAATCCGTTTATTGCTGTGACGTTTAACTATCGTTTGGGGCTGCTGGGGTCTAACTGGGTAAAAGGCGTCGACGTTAATGGTAACTTCGGTTTAGGTGACCAAGAAACGTTATTGAAATGGGTACAAGAAAACATCCAAAATTTCGGTGGGAATACTGGCAACGTAACCCTAATGGGCCAAGGTTCTGGTGCAATGTCGATTGCTTTATTGCAACAAAAAGTGACAGAAAAAAAACTAGAAGATAGCTATTTCCAGCGCGCCATTATGCAAAGCATACCTTATGGATTTGAGTACAAAAGCTACAACGTAGCAAAAGACCAAGCGAGTGATACTGACACGTTACGCGGCAACTCTATTGAGCAAGTGCTTGAAGAACAAAAGACAGCACTTGATCCATTACAACGATTAGAAAGCTGGTTATTGTCTTCAATTGGTGTGGAAATACCAACAGTCACACCAAAGTCAGACAATACGCCAATGGCAACCTTAATGCCTTACGCACCTTACTTGGAGTGCTCGGAGCTTAAAGGTGGACTGCTGAATTCGAGCTCTTGTAAGGACGGTATGGGTCAAGCACAGCCAAGTCGCTCTAATTTTGTTGTACCGACGGTTATCGGTGTCAATGCACAAGACTCAGATAACATGAGCATACTACCCAACTTAACCTCACTAGTGCCTTTAATCATCGATTTAATGGGCGATGATACTGGTGATGCAGAATATACTGCACAACGCATGGCCGAGTGGTTAGCGATTGATGGCAATAAGCAACTTGTAAAACAACGTATGCACTCTCTAGCTAACAGTGATGAATTCAGCGCTCAACTTGAACTGCAAGACCTTATCGATGCGCTACCAAAGTCTGCATACGAAGCGATGACTCCGTTATTCTTTGGATTAAAAAACCAAACAGGTAGTGATTTGCTCCAATTAACCGATTTTTACCCAAATGATGAACATGAAATACTGTCGGCAATCAACAACATGGGCCAATATCGTACCATCATGAACGATACGCTGTTTGCTGGTCCAGCTCGTATGAAAGCTGCTGAAAGTGAACATGCGACCATGTACTATTTTGACCATAGCCCAAGCTTCAACGTGTGGACACATAACACAGGTACGAATGGCGAAACAGATATTGGTGATTTACTTAAGTCTATCAGTTGTATTACGGGTGCTTGCAATGGCTCAGAGCTACCATTTGTATTTAATAAAGCAATGAAAATGGATGGCACAGAAGTTCACCCAAGTTCAACCGACAAAAAGCTGATGAATGAGATATCTCGTTCGTGGTTTGACGAAACATTATTCTCAGATGCGAATCAATATAATGCAAACGAAGACCAGGTGTTAGTGATTGATACTGATGGTATGGCGCTTTCCGCTCCTAACTGGGATAAAACAAAAAACCCAGGTAAAGATGCCAACCTACGTCAAGGTCGCCTAACTGGTCTTGAAAATCTAGGTCTCCTACTAAATTACATGCCTGAGTAATCTGGATTCCATCTAAATTTGTATTCATTCCTAAATTAAGGCCGGCTTGCTGGCCTTTTTATTCGCTAAAATGTCATGAGTCCCCCTATGCTTAAGAATAAGATGCGCGCCATATGTGCGATATTTTGCATTGCTTTATTAGCCGGCTGCGCCCAACCTTACCCTGATGTCGAGCCCGGCTTCGAAGCTAACTGGCAAAGCACAGAACATCAAGCCGAAGTCTATTTGATCCCGAGTGCGCCTGAAGCCTTTGCGCGCCGCATTGATCTGGTTCGCCAAGCAAAACACTCGATTGATATGACTTACTTCTCTTGGGAAAACGACACTCTGGGTCTGATGCTGTTAAACGAGCTGAAACACGCCGCTGACCGCGATGTGGCCGTGCGCCTCACACTGGATGACTTGTTGGTATTCAATGACAAATGGTTGGCCGAGCTAGACTCACACCCCAATATTGAGATTCGACTGTTCAACCCTTTTGAGTCACGTAAAGCTGGCTGGATAGGGCGCGCGTTTAACTTCTCGACTCACCAAAAACAGTTAGATAACCGACTGCATGAGAAGTACTTTAATGTTGACCACCAATGGATGATCCTCGGGGGGCGCAACATCGGTGATGACTACTTTGGCTACAGTGAAAAAGCCAACTTCTTTGATATGGATGTGCTATTCAAAGGCGATGTGATTGCTGCGTTCAACCAAAATTACAAAGCATTGTGGAACAGCGAACATGTGGTGCCGATTCAGGAACGCATTAAAATCAAAGGAACGGAGCAATATAAAGCGTTCACCAAAGTGTTGAATAAAGGCGAGAAAAATAAAGCGTTGATCACGTCTGAAGTCGAGAGACAGATAAAGAACTTAAACCATCTGAGTTTCATTTCAGCCTCTGTCACGCCAGTATTTGATTCACTGGAGAAACTCAATGACAACAAGCCCTACTTTCGCCAACGTATAGAGCACTTGATCAAGCAAAAAATACCGACACCTTCAAAAGCAGTGATTTCTACCCCTTATGTGGTGCCGAGTAACAACCAGTTTGTGTTTGTTGATGCATTAACTGAGCAACAAGCCAAAGTGACTTTAATGACCAATTCATCGGCTTCTAATGATTCGGGGTTTGTTCCTGCGTATTACGAACAACATCGCCAGACCTTACTCGATAAAGGCGTAAGTATCTTTGAGTACAAAAGCAAAGCGATCAATGATGACCACTATTTTCATGTTGATACTTACTATCATAATAAAACCGTGATTCTAGATAACCGTGTTACGTATATCGGTTCATCGAACTTCGATCCTAGGTCCGATTTTTTGAATATTGAGCTTGGCGTGCTGATTGATAGTGAAGAGTTTGCGGAACAAGTAACACACTATTTAACACGTCAGAAAAACGATTTGTTTTGGGCTGTGTCGCGCGACCAATCAGGCGAAACAAAGTGGGTTTCAGGAGAACAAGAATACACTAAGAACCCTAATTACAGTTCATGGAACAAACTACCAGACTGGTTATTCAGAAAAATGAATGGGGAGTTTGAGCTCTAACGTATACAAGCCACGAATAGTGAAAGGCATTAAGGTCTATTGAACTTTCGTGGTTGTATTTTGTTCAATAGACCCTAGTTAGCGTCAACACGCCAGCCGCAGTCTCAGAAGTACAAAAAAACCGCGTAATTCGCGGTTTTTTTATATTTGCTACATGAAAATGGTGGCGTTTCCAAGGTAGTGGGGATTAGAACTGAGTACCTAATGAAAAGTGAATACGAAACTCATCGCCTTCGGGCGCATCTAGACCATAAGCAAAATCGAGTTTTACTGGCATAAAATGTGAATTCCAAATCAAACTCAACCCTGTACCACGCTTCCAATCTGCTTTGTCATCAAACGCATCACCAACATCCAGAAACGCCCCCATCCATATTGAGCGATACACTTGATGTTGATACTCGATCCCTGCAGTTAACATGTAACGCGCACCGGTTAGTTCTCCATTTTCGTCTTTAGGAGAAATGGATTCATAACCATAGCCTCGCAAGTTACCGTCTCCACCAGCAAAATAACGAAGCGATGACGGTACATCAGATAACGATTTCGCAATGTTAATACCAACGTTTGAACGGAAATGGAGCTTCTGCCTTTCACTAATATCCCAAGAAACAACGCTGCTTCCCTCTAATCTCAACAATCTTGAATCAGACAGCAAACTCCGATCAGAATATTCCAAAGAATAGATATGGCGATGATTAATCTCGAGTTGATCGTTCTTACGATCAATTTGAGAAAAACTGATTCCGGGTAGCAACAGTTGGGATTGGTCTTCCTCTGACGCCTGACTATATTGTTCATGCAGGTATTTGACGTAAATTGTACTTTGCCAATCACTGTCTAATTGCCAATAACGCTCAAACTTAAGATCATTCGCGAAGCTTTTTGTATCTCGATGATCAATACGTTTTGACTCGAACTGAATACCGTAATAGTCAGTCGTGACTTCTTGCGTTGGGATTTTATACCCTAGCTTGAGAGACTGCTCTTGCTCAGACAAATACGTTTTCGTCTCAAAACTATGTCCTCTTCGGTTATACCAAGGTTTTGACCAATTTAGAGAAGCCCTTAACCCTAGATCCGTTGAATAGCCGCCACCCACCTGCACGATGTTTCGCAAACTTGGCTGTGCAACAATCTTTATAGGTACTTCTAAGTTACTCTCTAGTTCTTTGAAATCACCGTGGACAACGACGCTGCGAAACCATTGGGTTTCTGATAAGTCAGATTGGAGTTGGCCTAGCTTTATGGTGTCGAAATAGTCACCTTGGTTGAACGTAGGGATTTTTCCTATACGCAGAGGGTCAACGCCGTCATCAGGGATACTTAATGGCCCAAATTTATAACGTGCACCGCTAGAAAATTTCAGATGTATATTGGCCATGTTTTCACTAGGAATAACCTCCATTTCCGACTCAATAAACTGACCGTCAAAATACCCTTTCCTTTTTGCTAGAGATAAGATCTCTTGCTTTACTCTGTCGTACTCCGGATGTGATAACGAGCAACCTGAAGCCAACTTATTTTTCTCTAGGACATTGATGAAGTCTGAATCTTCACTCGCTTCACCTATTATTTTGATAACAGACTCTTTAATGAGCATGACTGGGCCTGAATCGATCTCAAGTACTAAACTTTCGGGGTCGCTAGCAAGAATATTTAACTGGGAATGGTAGTAACCATAAGGGTTGAGTGCGTCTTGAACTCGTTGAGTGAGCTTAGTTTTCGATAGCTTTGAAGTGGGAACGTCAGCTAAAGGTTTTAAATACAGTTCTACATTCTCGGTGAGAGTTTTATTAAGCCCTTTAACTTCAAATTCAGCAGCTATCGAAGAGTGCTGGGTAAACAGGAGAAATGAAGCTGCCAGCACTACTTGTTTAATCGAGGTCTTCACGCGGTTGCCCAATTGCTTAAAACCCGAATAGGTTATGAGCAAAGCGTAAAATCACTGAATCTCATATGGAGGACGCTACCCTTCAACGAACGTGTCTGGTTATTAAAACAAGAACAATCGCTTACCCACGACTTAACTTTCTCGTATTACAGACACAAAAAAAGGCGCAATTAAGAGCGCCTTTAGAATATCGATCGTTTACTGAATCAATATCAGTTGTTTCTCAACCACACATCTTGATTAGTTTGTGCTTTTTTCTTTTTCTTTTTACCTGTGCCAGCCGGTGGCGCAACGGGTTTTAATGCAGCAACAAGTTCAGCCGTAGCTTCTTCATCCACTTCAAAACCTTCAATTTGCTCACGCTCAAGACGGATTTTGTTCTTCTTCTCAATGATTGTGAAGTGATGGTAATCTTCGTGGTCGATCAAAGATAGCGCTAGACCAACCTCACCCGCACGACCACTTCGGCCAATACGGTGCATGTAGTCTGATGGGCTACGTGGTAGGTCAAAGTTGATTACTACTGGTAGCTTTTCGATATCCAGACCACGTGCCGCGATGTCTGTCGCGATAAGAACGTCAATCTCGCCAGATTTGAAATCTTCAAGAATACGAGTACGTGAACCCTGCCCTTTATCGCCGTGGAATACTTCTGCGATGATACCGCGCTTGTAAAGCTTGTCTGCAAGGTGCTCACAGCTGTTTTTCGCGTTTACGAAGATAAGAGCTTGGCGCCATTCGTGCTGTTGAATCAGGTGCGCTAACAATGCTGTCTTACGACCTTTTTCTACTTCGAATACACGCTGAACCAATGTGCTCGCATTAGCACTTTGAAGTTGAACCTCAATTGGATCATTCAGTAGTTCGTGAGTCAGCGTTTTAACTTGCTCGGGGAAAGTCGCAGAGAACAACAAGGTTTGTTTTTTGCTTGGCAGAAGTTTCAAGATCGCGTCTAGTTCTTCTGTAAAACCAAGGCTTAACATTCGGTCAGCTTCATCAAGCACTAACGTTTTTACTTTATCTAGCTTGATAGCTTTGCTTGAGATTAGATCCAGCAAACGACCCGGTGTTGCCACCAAGATATCAGTGCCGCCACGTAGCGCCTGCATCTGAGTGTTTACCGATACACCACCAAACACACAAACCGTTTTAATCGCGCCATTGAAATGCACAGCGTAAGATTTAACGCTGTCAGCCACTTGCTTAGCAAGTTCACGAGTAGGAACCAAGATAAGGCCAGAAACAAAGTTACCTTTGCCTGAACGACGGTCCAGAGGTGCATCTTCATGAATTTGTTGTAACAGCGGCAGCGCAAATGCTGCAGTTTTACCTGAACCCGTATTTGCACCTGCAATTAGGTCGCGTCCTGCTAACACACTTGGAATAACTTGCGCTTGGATAGGCGTTGGCTGTTGGTATTCAAGCTCGGTAAGACGAGCCATCAAAGGAGAGATTAAGCCAAGATCGGAGAAGTTGGTTGGTGTTGTGGTGTTAGTCATTAATTGCAGGAACTCAAAGCTAAAATAATAGCACGCTATATTAACGTATTTCAGCAGTATTACGTAACTAAATCGCCCCTTTCTCCCGTGTTTCAGCGATTAAGCCCCTCTAAAACACATCCAGATATCAAGTTATCGCAAATTTAGTCAAGCCACCCCGCTACCGTTTGCTCTGGCGTGTACGAGTTGAGCTCTGTTAACCACACGGCTACAGCATCTGGCGTGGCGATTAAAGGAGAGAAATCGATATTGAATTGCCAATCAGACTCACCACGTTGATAGCCGTCGTAAACCACGACAAAATCGTGCTTAAGTTTCTTACCTCTGTTCTCGCCCGCTTTAACGCTGGTGACTTCGTTCATCGCCAACAAGGCAATATGCGCGACATAATCCCCTTTGCCTTCGTAACTCACACTGAACGTATCGCCTTTATGGTTCACTGTTAATTTGGGATTAGTTTGTTGTTGAAGCGAAGGCAACGTTCTGTCTAGCCAATTAAAGTAACCACGCCACTCTTTTCCATCGACAACGAAGCCCGGTGTATAAACGCCACTTGTTACCCCATAAGCTTTGTATAAACGCTGCTTCTGACTGAATGCCTTGCTGGCGAACTTGTCTCCCCAGCCTAAGTAGTCCCAGTAGTCTACGTGATAAGCAAGCGGTATGACCTCGGTCCAAAGTTTTGGATGATCTGCAAAAGTACTAAGGTACGTGTCAGCAGGCGGACAACTAGAACAACCTTCAGAGGTAAACAGCTCAATAACCTGAGCAGGCTGCCCTTCGTTACTCCAGGTTTGTGCAAGCGACACTGAGGAATAGAAGCCGATCGGTAAGGCAAATAAGCAGAGTTTGAACAATGATGTATTGTGTTTGGCGTGTGACATACCGTGATCCTCATAGAAGCTACTTATCTAAAGACCGCGATACTTAACGTTTTATTTCAGATACAACTTCTTTCAGATACAAAAACGCCAGCTGAGAAGCTGGCGTTTTTAAATTCTGTCTTTCTTCTATTCTATGCGTTTACGCTTAGATTAACGGTTGATACCGATATCGCGTTGCATGTGACCAGATAGGTCGCTTGAGTAGTAACTACGTGGAGAGTTGTCTACAAAAAGAATATCGAAAATGTGTGCAATCAATCCTTTGAAGTTAACCGAGTAGGTCTTCTTATCCATAGAGTTAGGAACAGCGATAGTATTCATTTGCATTGCTTGAGCCATGATTGCCTCTCTATAAATTTGTTTAAGTGGTTCGTTCTGATGACAAGAATATTAGGTGATTTTTTGCACGTTAAAAAATGACTAAATTTGGATATTCAGATTAGTTTTTCTAATAAAACAAGCCATTAACAACGCATGGAAATAGATATTCACAAATGGTGGGTATAAATTCACAATGACGTTAATATCATGCATTTAGTACAATTAACCCTCAAACAACGGTGGCTGATGTCACATAAAATTTACATAAATAAATTTTCCACTTCATCAGCCACGTGTTCATTATGGATTTTTCGATAAGTTATATTTGTTTTTAATTTACTTGTTCAATAGCTGGCTTCTTCGCATAAATCGACGCTATAACCGCAATCGTCATGGTAGAAATTAGTACAGCGAGTGACCAATAAGTTGGGATAGCCCACTCACTGTCAACCAGTAGCATTTTTACACCGATGAAGACCATGATGAATGCCAATGCAGGTTTCAAGTAAATGAACTTATCCATCATGCCCTGAAGAACAAAGTACAATGAACGAAGGCCAAGCAATGCAAATACGTTCGCAGCCAGTACTAAGAATGGCTCTCGCGTAACAGCGAAAATGGCAGGGATAGAATCCAATGCAAACATCACGTCCATGACTGCAATCGCGCCGATCACCAACATCATTGGAGTGAATGCCCATTTTGCACCCTGTTTAACCATTAATGCAGGACCTTGGAAATCTTCTGTCACAGGCATCACTTTACGAAGTAACTTCTCAGGTAGCGTATTCACACTCTCCTCTTCGCCCTTATCTAGCGCCAGTTTAATACCTGTACCAATTAGGAACGCAGCAAATACATAAAGCACCCAGTGGTATTCAGCCAAGAGCTGAGCACCTAATGCGATCATAATTGCACGAAGCACCAATGCACCAATTACGCCCCAAAGAAGCGCACGAGGTCTTAGATGCTCAGGAACTTGGTATTGAGCAAAGATCATCGCGAAAACAAACAAGTTGTCTACGCTCAATGATTTTTCTAGCAAGTAACCGGTAATAAATGACACGGTTGCTTTTTGGGCTGTGTATTCACTATTAGGCGCATAGATGTCCCAAAATAGGTAAATGGAACCAGCAAACAAAAACGCGAGCACAAACCAGAAAACGCTCCAAATTGCCGCTTTCTTGATGGTTACACTACCACCACGAGTCTGATAAATATCGATAGAGACGAGAATCACAGTCAGCAGAAAAAAGCCCGCATAAGTCGTCATGATTGGCGATGAAAAAAAGGATTCACTATGTGTAGATAATAGAGATTGAGTTGAGTTCATTATTCCTCCGGGCGGAAGAACTGTACTAAGACCTTCCGCAAACAAAACTATCAAGTTCCACGACGGATCTTGATTGTGATTGCGTTGGTCTCGTTGAAGTGAAATATGGGATTTCACCTTTACATACCGGATAGACTCTTGGCCTAACGAGATGACGATATGTAAACTTGCGCTAACTACTCCCCAAACGCGTGGATAATATTCCTCTATCTTTGTTTCGTCTAGAAAAATTTGCACTATAAATGCAAAAAAGGAGCAAGTGCTCCTTTCTTATTGATGCCACTCTGTCAAATAGACACTCGAATTGATTCTAAGAATAAATTCACTAGCCAAACTCGCTATGGCACTGCGTGATCAAGTTATAATTCTGCGTAAATTACAATCTTGCGCAAATTACTATCTTGCGTAAATTACAATCCTGCAGTCGGTATCAAATACACTAACGCAGACCAAACCGATACCCAGCCAACAACCGCTACCGCATCTAACCAATCTTTCTTATCCATGTTTATCTCCACAAGAAGGCGACCTGCAGGAATAAAGCATAAACAATGCCAAATTTATAAATAAACCGCATTAATAATATCAGGCACAAGTATTACTGGTGATTATCTAAAGCACTCCATGCAATTTAATAACTCATTGTGTTGAAGCGACTCTGGGTGGTCTTGTAGAAACTCGATGAAACAATCTGCCATTGAGTCGGTCGTCACCACACCATCACCTATCATATCCAAAACGGCGTTATAGCCCTCTTTTCCTTTCATAGTGTAGGCAGACGACGTGCCCCGATAGACTCGGTCACGAGAAACAGCCTGCCATCCCAATGCTTCAGAATGAATTTCTAAATGATGGATTCTATGCCCAAGAGGCGCTTCCTTGTGGTAACAAAACCTTAGGTTATGCGTATAAGGAAAGCTGCCTGAGCCTGTCCCTACAACGCCATTATCCAATGCGTTATTGATTGCCCCTTCAAGCATACCCGCGATCGTTTCACCTTTGACTTCGTACACACCAATGGGTACGGCAAACGGAAGTAGTTTTCCGGCAATATCGGCAACAGAGACATCGCCGCTATTCAGTGAGTTTCTAACACCGCCGGCGTTGTGAATGGCAAACTCAACCGGATGCCCCTTCTTGTTCATAAGATAGTGAAATGATTGAGCAACCAACGGCGCTAGTTGGCTTGAGCCTTTTTCGTCTGGGATGCGTATGTGGCGCAGTTTTGTATCTGCATGAGCAATAACTTGTTGCTGAAGCTTGCGAACTCTCGGCTGGTATTTATCCGTCAGAATGCTCTGCAGCTCAGGATCTTTTTTACACACTGCAATATTGGGGTGATTGTTCAAAAACTCACACGCCATATCATGGGCGTCGTCTTGCCCGACTTCACTTAGCTTTGCATCTATAAACAGTCGACGTCCTAACAGCAGCTCATTTTTGCCGTTAAAGTGCGTCACTTTGCCTTGAGAATCGAACTCGATTTCGCAGTGCCCTAGGCTCATGGCGTGGAAACCCGCTTGTACTACATAGGTGTCACCGACTTTCACGCCGTAATCATCGTCTTTAACTAAGCCGATATCAGAGAAGTCGCCTTGCAAACGGTGGCTATGCCCTCCAACAATGACGCCAATACCTGAAACGTTGGCCGCTAGCTCTAAATCAGCTTCGTAACCAAGGTGGCTAAGCAACACAATCTTGTTGATGCCAGCCTGATGAATCTGTTCTATCGTAGTTCTTGCGGTTTCTAATGCATTTTCAAACGGAGTATCGAGATCAGGGTTAGCGATGCCAGCCATTTTGTCGATACTTAAGCCAAATATTGCGACCTTCTCACCATCAAACTCTTTCGTTATAAACGAAGCACTTCGTGTTTCAGTTAGATAAGGCTTAACAATTTCGTTGTCCGCTAACGTATGAGTTTTATTGATATCCTCATTCGATAGATTCCAGTTACCGGCCAACAGCGGGAATTTGATTCTTTTCGCGAAAATCGCAACGGGCTCATTACCCATATCTAGCTCGTGATTGCCAAGCGTCATGGCATCTATATTAAGAGCATTCAACAGATCTGCGTTGGCTTTTCCTTTGAATAAGGAGAAGTACAAAGTGCCTTGAAAGCAGTCACCAGCATGCAGTAACAGGGTTCCAACCTTCTGACGCTGGGCATCTTGTTCTATTTGTTTGAAACGTGTAGAAATTCGAGCAAAGCCACCAGCACTCACATAAGGTTCTATGATGTGGTTGTTCATTTTAAGTGATAGCTGTAATGAGGTTGGTTCAAAGTATGAGTGGGTGTCGTTGATGTGCGCCAACACTATTTTTGTCGGCTTATTCTTTTTAGTCATATTTTCTTCTCTCTTTGTCCCTTCATACTAGGTCGAGAATCATGACAGAATCGTGAATTTTATGAAACTGCACTGCAAAAAAATACTCGAGATAGATCAAAAATCTCGTTTTGCAGCGTATTAATAAACAGCAGATTTTGTGACAGGTGAGCATACCAGATTGGTATTTTTCGATTATGATTAAAGATATCTGTTAGCTTTCAAACAATTAGCAGAGCCTTCCGTTAGGAGTAAGTCTATGCAACTAGAAAGAATCGAGATTTCTGGCTTTCGGGGTATTAAGCGCATGTCTCTTGCGTTTGACGAGCTCACCACGCTGATTGGTGAAAATACTTGGGGTAAGTCTTCATTATTGGATGCCCTTTCCGTCGTTCTCCCATCCGACGGTGTCCCTTATCATTTCGAAATGACCGATTTTCATGTTGATTACTCGGTTTCACATCCACAGTCTCAACATCTTCAAATTGTTCTCGCATTAAAAGCCAACGACAAGAGTGAGTTAAATGCAGGGCGTTATCGCAAACTGAAGCCGGTGTGGGTTCAAGACGAGTTTGGTGTCTTTCGTATCTATTATCGAATCAGTGCCACGTTAGAGCAGTATGAAACGACCACACACTACGCATTTTTAGGTTTAGACGGTAATCCGCTTAAACTTCATCACTCCGAAAAACTCGCTCAAGAGTTAATGACCTTGCATCCGGTGATCCGTTTACGGGACGCAAGGCACTTCGATCGTCCTTTCAACAGCAATTCACTTAACCACAATGCTCACCTACCGGGTAATGTTCACACTAACACTGTTCATGCTAGTCACGGTCACGCTAATAATGTGAATGGAAATGGTAATCCAAATAACGGTCATGGGAACGGACAGAGTCAAACAACCAATGGTAATGGCAGCAATGGAAACGGCAGTAACGGCAACGGACGCCAAGCAAGGATAGAAAAGCGCATCGACAACACCTGCCGTCGTCTTATGGCGATACCTGGGCATGTTAATAAAGGGGAAATGCGCAGTAGCCTTGAGTCGATGCAAAGCTTAATAGAACACTACTTCTCATTTAAGAGTGTCTCACGTAAGAATCCGAGAAAACCGCGTGATGGGCTATTGTACTCAGCTGGAGCGAACGACAAGAGCATTCATCAATTGGTCGAAGAGACCAAAAACAAACAAACGCGCTTATTATTCATGGGGTTACTTAATGCCTATTTGCAAGCAAAAGGGCCAAATGACTTAAGACGATGCGCGCGCCCTCTTTTGATCCTTGAAGATCCAGAGGGCCGACTGCACCCAACGCACCTTGCAAGGGCTTGGAGCTTGATGCAAAAGTTACCCATGCAAAAAATCCTGACCACCAACAGTGGCGATCTACTTGCTGCTGTGCCACTTCAATCGATTCGTCGTTTGGTGCGTCAGTCGGATAAAACCATTGCCAACCAACTCAACATGAACCACTTCAGTAAAGATGAACTTCGTCGAATTGGTTTTCATATTCGTTTCCACCGTTCCGGTGCTCTGTATGCTCGCTGTTGGTTGTTAGTAGAAGGTGAAACCGAAGTATGGTTGTTTAACGAGTTAGCCAACCAATGTGGGTATAACCTTGCTGCGGAAGGTGTGCAAATTATTGAGTTCGCTCAATCAGGACTCAAGGCACTGATCAAAGTCGCGCAAGAGTTTGGAATAGATTGGCACGTCGTTACCGATGGCGATGCTGCCGGTAAAAAATATGCGGCGACTGTGCTCTCTAAACTTGGTAATGATCAAGAACGACATCGCCTCACAGAACTGCCTGATAGAGACATCGAGCACTACTTGTATATGAATGGGTTTGAGAACTTTTTCAGAGACATGGTTAAGATTCCTTACGATCACCCTATCCCAGCAAAAAAAGTCGTTGCTAAGGTACTCAAGAAACACGCAAAACCCGACCTGGCTTTGGCGATCGTGTCTCATTGTGAGAATCAAGGACAAGACTGTATTCCATTGTTGTTGAGATGGACTTTAAAACGTGTCATCACCATGGCAAACGGGAACACCTAGCTTGTTACTTATCTGATAGGTGCTATTAGTTCTTCTGCTGATAATTTCTTTAATTAACACAGTAATCAAAACCAAAAAAGGCACACCAAGTGGTGTGCCTGTATAAATCGATATACAAATTAATTGGGGGTTATCTTGCAAGAGTTCACAGTGACTAAACTAGGGTCAGGTTAACGAATTAAGGCTAGGTTAACGAATTAAGCCTTCGCTTGTTTAGTGTGTTGGTCTACCACTTCCGAAGATTGAGTCGATTTCTCGTGAAGCCATAGCCCTGTTGCTTTCATCAAGTATCCAAAGACACCACCAAGCAGTAAAGATGGCACGACAAGTTGCCAATCACCGCCTGCAGCAAACGTCGCACAGCAACCAATAAAGGTGCCAGGGATATAACCTAACCACGCTTGTTTGGCTTGAATACACATAAAGAAAGCCACAATAGCAGTAATCATATAGCCTAAAATCTCTAACCCTGCGAAGGTTGAGCTTTCGATAATCACCATTGCCCAGAATACGCCTGTCATGTTGGTCAATAAGCTGCCTGCTAGTCCTTTAACACCGCCTGTTGGCGAAGCAAAATAACTGGTGCAACCTAGGAAACCTGCCCATGACAATAAGCCGAAAGAGATAGCAATCCATCCCCAAAGACCAGACAAAATACCTGTTGTTAATGAAATCGCGACTAATGTACTCATACTATTTCTAAAGCCTAATTACGAAATTCATCGCAACCGGATTTAGCCTCACTTAAAATCAAGTAAGCATATTATGGGAAGAACGCCTTCTTTTGGCCGATCATGATCACATTAATAATGTATGCGGATGTGCATTTATCACCAGTTGGAGACCGGTATCGCTTATTCAACACAATTGGTTATCAGCGATTTATCTAATATCTGCTAAAGAACCGACGGCTTGCCTTTCATCATGCGCTTACCTTCTCGCTTAATACACTCAGCAAGTGGGTTTTCTGCCATGTCGGCACGCCAAATAAACGAAAGCGTACGTTCCATTTCAAGCTCAGGAACATTCAGGGTCACGAGCTGGCCAGATTCAACAAACTGCTCAACATCTAAATAAGGCAAACACGTCAAATAGGGGCCGTTTGCAACCAAACTTCTTAAAACAGGAACGTGTTCATACTCTCGCCAAACATCAAGATCGCCAATTAAATGATGAATAGAGCTATCAAAAACTTTGCGAGTACCCGAACCATGTTCACGTAATACCCACTTTGCTTGTTCTAATTGCGCCAAGCTTACTCGTTCACGCTTCGCAAACGGGTGATGAGCCGATGCAACCACCGTTAAATGGTCCGTACACCACACTTCTTGGTGAACACGGTTGTCGTCACAGCGCCCTTCGATAACACCAAGGTCATATTGATAATCTAATACGCCATCAATAACGGCATCGGTACTTTGCACGCCGAGCGAGATTCGCATCTCAGGAAAGTCGTTATCAATAATACTGATGAGGTCTGGAACCAAGTGTTCCGCCGGGGTTTGGCTCGCACCGAGTTTGAGCTCTCCACTCAATAAATGTTGCTCGTAAAATCCCATCTCAATTTGCTGCGCATCTTGCAGTAAACGCTTCGCTTTTGGCCTAAGCCACATGCCCCAATGAGTGAGCGCCATTTGCTTGCCCTGCCTTTCAAACAAAGGCCTGCCGAGCATTTTTTCCAACTGTGCAAGAGACATACTGGTCGCCGACTGAGTCAATGCAAGCCTATCAGCCGCCTGACTTACGCTTCCCGAATCTGCTACCGCGTCAAAGACGGCGAGTTGCTTTAATGAATAACGCAAAATCTATCCTTAATTCTTTTAATAACTTGTGTCCTGTTGCTCGTTTTTTGTTAAGCCGATGAGCAATCAATTTCATTCTACGCCTAACCCAAGCTATATCAATAAATTTGATGTGGTTTCTAAAAATTATCAATTTTACCTCTACCCCTCAACACCCTAATCTGGAATGGCAGGACACAACGAGCCCTGCAAAACATTACTGATTAACCATTACGGATTAACCAAGTTACTAAGACTAGGAATTACACATGACGGATTGTTCAAGGGGGGGATATGGCAACCAGCACTTCTGAAAATCAGCAACTGTTCTCACCAACAGAAATGATGGCGGAAGCCGAGAAGTTTGCATTAAGCAAAGCAAACAAAACCAGCAGCATGACATTGAGTTTGGCAATCATGGCTGGCGCATTCATCGGGCTTGCTTTTTTATTCTACATCACGGTGACCACAGGTAGCGCTGATGCAGGATGGGGATTAAGTCGTTTAGCCGGTGGTCTTGCATTCAGCATGGGGTTAATCCTGATTGTGATTTGCGGTGGCGAGCTATTTACCAGCTCGGTGTTATCAAGCATCTCATGGGCTAACAAGCAAATCACCTTCACCAAGATGCTGTCTATCTGGGGCAAGGTTTATGTAGGCAACTTTATCGGTGCCATGTTCCTACTGGCTTTGGTAAGCGCAGCAGGCTTGTATCAACTGGATGGCGGGCAATGGGGCTTGAACGCTCTTAACATTGCTCAACACAAGCTACATCACAGCCCTGTTCAAGCGTTTGCTTTGGGTGTGCTTTGTAACTTGCTGGTGTGTTTAGCGATTTGGTTAACGTTCAGCTCTGCTAACGCCATGACCAAAGCAATGATGACCGTGTTACCCGTTGCGATGTTCGTTAGCTCAGGCTTTGAACACTGTGTGGCGAATATGTTCATGGTTCCACTAGGCATCACGATTCAAGCATTCGCACCTGAGAGTTTTTGGATGCAAATTGGCGCAACATCAGCCCAATACGCAGACCTGAACATCATGAAATTTGTCACCGCAAACTTAATACCAGTGACAATCGGCAACATTGTAGGTGGTTCAGTATTGGTTGGCTTAGCCAATTGGAGTATCTACCGTCGCCCGCAGCTTAAAGCAGCAAAAATTACAGCAATAACTCAAACAACAGAAATTACGTCAGTTAAGGAAATCACTATGAACACTACTACAACTATCAAGCAAATCATGAACACTCAACCAATTACACTGAGCGTAGAAATGCCTACTTCAGTCGCAATTGATTCACTTTTAGACGCTCAACTTGTTAGCGCTCCTGTTTGCGATGTTGAAGGCCGCTTAGTAGGTATCTTCTCTGTTCACGACGTAATGGTTGACCTTTGGTGCCAAGACTACATTCCGACTAAAGGTCAGAAAGTGGTAGACCTAATGAGCCGTGACGTCGTCGCTATCTCTGCTAACGATAAGCTAGTTGATGTTGCTGAATTCCTATGTATCGACAAAGAGCAACTGTACCCTACGACAAGCATGGGCTACGCAACTCGCCTGACTTCTCTTTCTTTAGAAGAACGTGCAAAAGCGATGAAAGTAAGCCAACCACATATGCTTCCAGTGCTAGAAAATGGCGTAATGGTCGGCGTGTTGACTCGCACTGAAGTGATGCAAGCACTACGTCCTATCTACGGTGACCGCTTAAACGTGGTTCCAAAAGCTGAACTAGAAACGGCTTAACTAATCGTAAGTTGAACTATTAGGGATTAGTAGTTCAATTAGATAACTCAGTCATGGCAACGTTGACTGGCAGAAGTAAATGGTGGCTTAAGACGCTGTAAAAGGTTTGACACAAAACTGACCTAAACGCGTGGCCATTTACCTCAATAAAAAAGGCGCAAAGTGAACACTTTGCGCCTTTCTCTATTTCTAGCGGTTTTGCTACTTTCCCTATTGCCAACTAGCTAACTGCTGACCTTGTTAGTATCGACCAAACTTTTGATGTTTCTAAAAAATGTTGATACCTGTCAGAGAGGTAGAAAACTAGAAAGCTAGATTATTTCTTTACACCTTCAACGTGTAGATCCATGTCTACGTAGCTTGAAGCACCCATTACTGGAATGTTGAAGTCAGCAAGCTCTAGACGAGTTGTACCTACGAAACCAGCACGCTCACCGCCCCATGGGTCTTGACCAGCACCGATGAATTCAGCTTCGATAACGATAGGCTTAGTGACGCCGTGAAGTTTAAGGTCGCCCATAACTTCAAGTTTACCTTCGCCTTTATCAACCACTTTTGTGCTGTTGAAAGTCGCATCAGAGAACTTACCTGCATCGATGAAGTCTCCGCTACGGATGTGCTTGTCACGCTCTGCGTGGTTCGAATCAAGGCTTGTAGTATCAACCGTTACGTTGATTTTAGACGCTTCAACATTGCTTTCATCAAATGAGAAATCACCAGAGAACGTGTTAAAACGTCCTTGGATAAAGCTGTAACCTAGGTGGCTAACTTTGAAGTTAACTGAAGCATGCGCACCTTTTGTATCAATCACGTAATCAGCGGCGTTCGCAGCGAAAGGCATTGCCATAGCAAATGCTAATCCTGTAGCGATAATTGACTTTTTCATTTTGAAGCTCCTATCATTTTTCGTAGCGTATCGTCTTTGTCGATAACGTGGTGTTTTATCGCCGCTAAGGCGTGCACTGATGCCATAATGATCAGTACCCATGCAGCATAGTAGTGAACCGTTCCTGCGAGATCAGATTGGTTTGCAAATAGTTCACCCATACTTGGTACAGTGAACCAATTGAATACCTCGATCCCACGGCCATCTGATGTCGAAATCAAATAACCTGAAATAAATAAAACCGCTAAGTTAATGTACATAAATCCATGAGCGATCTTCGCCGCTACAACTTCATAGCTTTTACCTTCCACATTAGGTGACGCGGTAACTAGCTTCCAAAGCAAGCGGATAATGGTAACGGCAGCCAAAAGAATGCCTACCGAACGGTGGTAGTCTGGTGCTGTTTTGTACCACTCACTATAGTAAGAAAGATCAACCATCCATAGGCCTACACCAAATAAGCCAAATACTGCGAGTGCTGAGATCCAATGCATTGCTCTTGCTAAAGGATTATAATTTTTGACGCTGCTGTTCATACATCTCTTCCGAATGTTAACGTGTCGTGTAGTTTTGAAAAGCGTACCCTACACCAAGTTTGCGTAACATATTATTTACCAAGTTTTACATTAGTCACATCATTTCAAATTAAACGAGTTATTCGAAAATTTTGAACAAGTTGCTTGATGGGCAAATTTCTTTGTTGAACAATCGCTTGCTGAGTTAAATTTCAACGATTTGTTCAATTTCATAGAGCTCGTCTGAGATGTCTAACATTTTTCGTTCCATAACTTTTTGAGCGTCTTCTATCCCCTTGTTGTAATAGACTGCACCAAACTTTTTACTGATGAAGTCGACTAAGAATTCAGTGTCAAACTGACCAAGATCTACATCGAGTTCATCTTGCAGGTACTTTTGTAATGTCTGAGTGAGCTCAGACTTTTGTTTCGAATCTAATTGAATGGTCATGAATGTGTCCAAATAAAGAGTAAGTAGAACAATTGTGATTAGCTGACTAAGATTAGGTTAACTAGCGATAACTTTACTAACTAACCATAAGCCTGCTAACTCACTATTATTTCTCATAATTTAGATTACAGACCCGTAGAGCGCCAGTGCTATCCATAAAAACGCTCTGCAATGGCTAATTTTGATAGAGGGATCATGAACTGGCACTTTGGCAATAGGTAATGGCGTCGAAATTACCGTACTATTGCCCATCAATAAGATAGCAACCGCGTATAAGAGGCTTCATTGTTATTAGATCTGGTGATTCAAAGCGTCAATCAGTTTCAAGACGATTGCTTGAAACTTTGTGAACGTCATTACCCTACCGTACACAATCAAGGGATCAGTGAACATCACATAGGCAAAGCGTTTGCCAGACGAATGGAGCACACTTTCGTTAGCTTCAATCATGCAAGTAACGTAAGCCCACTAGAAATGCTCTCTTCTGGTGAAACACCACGACACTTTCGAATCTCTTCTGAAATTGGTACCGTTTGGATGATTAGCCACCATATGGTGAGCGCAGGAAAAACTTGTCGTAGAAAGTTGATGTTGGACATCCATAACTGGCAGCAAGAGTACGGATTCGCCATTCAACCCAATGACCTATTGATCATTGTCTCCGACCATTGGATAAGCCGAAGTAAAAACAGTGGTGAACTTTTGCATTGGTGGATGGGGAAACTCCCAGACCAGATTAGCGACTACAGCTTACAAGGTATCACGCTAAGAGAGAGTAATACTCAATTCGCTGATGATTTAAATCGTGACTTCAAAATCAGTCCGTGTTTTATCAAATTCGCTCACCCGCTAAAACGCTCTGGAAATCAACAGCTAGTTCGCAAATACTTACAACTTTATGCGGTAATACAATGGCAATAAAATACAAATAAACTTTTCCATAAAATATAAACCAAATATCCATATCTAAAGTTTATTGTTTTATAAAATACAACCTATGTTTTATATCATTTATTATTCGCGCTATTAACTTATATAATTAATAACTTAACCTCCCACTATTATTAATTTTGAGACATTGTTTCCATTTCGGTACAACACCATTGCCTACTTATATTATTACTTTGACATTCATCTACAACCTAGGCCTTTATCGCTATTTTTCTCTTGTTCATACCCGTTAAACCTTTTCATTGACTCGTTGGATATAAAACAGGTTACTCAGCCATTAAATTCACTGAGCTTATGAAAACTAGTCGATAATAACCAATCCTAATGGGTAATGGCATTTATCATGCTGATTTTTAAGAAAGTTTATTTAATTAAATATTGGGTCTAAAGATGAATTTTTATTATTTGACAATTTGTCAGCACCTGTCAATATTGTGACAGCCGCGACGTATTTTCTCGTCACTGAATAAACACCTTTTATAGCGATTATGATTTTATCAGACAGAAGTGAATTTATTAGTTGTATATCTGTGGATGCTGATATGCAGTTTATTGCGAAATACCAAGACTTAACACTTACAAGTGTCTACCAACCTATATTTGACTCTACGATGGTTCAGATAGGTGTAGAGGCTTTGGTTCGAATTTCAAACACTAACGGGGATACTGTTCGCCCTGATCACTTCTTCCACTCCGACGAAACCTCATACACCGATAAAATCAACGTAGAAAGGTTGAGTCGCGCTATCCATGTCCGCAACTTTGCACAATCAACAGTCCGTCACTTAAATCTGTTTTTAAACGTTCTTCCAAACGTTGGTGAGTTGTTTGCTTCAGAAAAAGTAAAAGACACTCTGTTAGCTAAACGTCTTCAAGAGCTTAACTTATCGTGCGAACAAATCGTCATGGAGTTGGTCGAGCTTAATGTAGAGAGTGAAGAACGTTTAAAAAACGCGGCCCACTCACTTGCGGATAATGGTTTTCAAATCGCTGTTGATGACTTTGGAGCACAAGCGTCAACAGAGCAACGTGTTCGCTATATCACCCCTCATATCATCAAAATCGATCGCTCTGTGATGTTGGATTTTGAAAACGGTGACACAGGGAAAATGGAATTGGTGCTTAGCCTTGCTAATCAAATTGGTGCTAAGACCGTAATCGAAGGTATCGAAACCGAACAACAGCTCGCAGCAATGCAAAACTTAGGCTTCGATATGTATCAAGGCTATCACTTAGCGATGCCAAAGCCAATTGCACTGGATATCCGCCGAGTAATCTAGAACCCCACCCTATTATCCCTGAGTTCGATTTGCCATTGATTGGCGGCTTTTTAAATACTTATCTATTCGTATCCGCTGCCACTCCTATGTGTTAGCAAATCACGTCCATAAAAAAGCCCAGTCAAAATTGACTGGGCTGGCTTAAAAGAATCTGTTTTATATCAATCCCTAATAACCCGCAGTGGACGGTTTGATTCTATATAGAATAGCGAACATCACTGGCACTACAATTAGCGTCAGTACTGTAGCAAAGCCTAAGCCTGCCATGATGGTAATCGCCATCGAGCCGAAAAATGCATCGAATACCAAGGGAATCATGCCCAAGATAGTCGTCAGTGCTGCCATAGAGACCGGTCGTACACGACTTATCGCGCTGTCGACAACCGCTAGGTATGGGTCTTTACCTGTTAAGAGTTCAGTGTTGATCTGGTCAAGCAGAACGATACCATTTTTCAAAATCATGCCACTTAGGCTCAATAGGCCTAAAAATGCTGTGAAACTGAATGGCATATTGGTACCTAGCAGACCAATTGAAACACCAATAATAGAAAGTGGTACCGTAAACCAAATTACAAGTGGCTTACGAACCGAGTTAAACAGAAGCATGGTGATGATAAACATCAGCAAGTAACCCATTGGCAGTGAACCAAATAGGGATTCTTGCGCATCTTTAGAGCTTTCGTACTCACCACCCCAGTTAATGTTGTAACCGGCAGGTATATCTAGCGCTTCTACCTTTGGTTTAACACGTGCAAATAAGCTAGCTGGCGTTTCATCACCCAATACGTCGTGGTCAGCCAATACGGTTAACGTACGTTTTCTATCGCGACGTTGAATCAGTGGTTCAGACCATTGCAGCTCTACGCCATCAATCACTTGCTCTACAGGAATGTAGGTTTGCAGTGATGGACTCCAGATTTTCACGTTGTTTAGTGATTCAAAATCAAAACGCTCTTCTTCAGGCAGGCGTGCCACGATAGGTAACATATGGGTACCATCACGCAGTAAGCCGATGTTGTAGCCGCCAAACGCCATTTGTAACGTCTCAGACAAATCCGTCTTTGAAATGCCAAGACGACGAGCCTTTGATTCATTGAACAGTGGCACTAGCTCTTTAGTGCGTTCACGCCAGTCGTGACGCACATTTCGAGAGCCAGGATCCGCCAACAAAATGTCTTCTACCTGAACAGCGATGCTGCGAAGTATTTGCGGATCTGCACCACTAATACGCGCTTCGATTTTTGAAGCTGGCGACGGGCCAAACTCAATCAGTTTAAATTGGAACGTGGGTTGTTCAAATTTATTGGCCAAGTCCTTGTCTAGCCCATCTAAGACTTTAAACATGGTGTCTCGGTCAGTCGTTCGTACCTGCAGTTGGCTGTACGCTTCGTAACTTTTCTCTGGTTGATATGTCAACGCAAAACGTTGCATACCCTGCCCAACCGTTGTTGTCACAAACTCCACGTCACCTTGTTGACGAATGTAGCTTTCAACTTTTTCTGTCTGCTTGATCGTTTCACGAACATCGGTGCCTTCTGGCATCCACATATCTACGTAAAACATTGGCGTGTTTGATGGTGGGAAAAACTGTTGCTTCACCATGCCAAAGCCAACAACGGAAACCGCTAATAGCGCGACCATGCTAGCTACTGTAAGCCATCTAAATCGGAGAGCGACTTTCAGACACGCACCAAATACAACAAACAGAATACCTTTGTATGGATCTTCGTTTTCATCGACCTTGTCTTCTTCTTTAAGCAACATCTCAGCAAGGAATGGTGTCAGCGTTAGCGCCGTTACCCAACTCAAAAACAGAGAGAAACACAGTACCCAGAACAACGAGCCCATGAACTCACCTGTCGCATCTTTCGACAAACCGATAGGCGCAAAGGCCGTGATAGCAATAACGGTCGCACCCAATAGTGGCCATTGTGTTTGCTTCACAATGTCTTTCGCCGCTTGAAGTTTGGTCTTACCTTTCTTCAAGCCAACCAGAATACCCTCAACGACAACAATTGCGTTATCCACCAGCATACCAAGCGCGATGATCAGAGCACCCAGTGAGATACGGTGCAATTCAACTTCGTTGTAGTCCATCAAGATGAAGGTACCAAACACCGTAAGTAGAAGAACCAAACCTATTATTAAGCCACTGCGTAAGCCCATTGCGAACAGCAGTACAATGATAACGATGGCTACCGCTTCAACTAGGCTAATCAAGAAATCAGCAACGGACTTGTCCACTTCTTGCGCTTGGTTGTAGAAGTAATTCAATTCTACACCTGCTGGTTTAATGCTTTCTAAACGATCCAGTTCGGCATCTAACGCGTTACCAATTTCGACTACGTTTACGCCTGAAGAGAACGCAATGCCTAGGTTGATCGCTGGTTTGCCGTTGTAAGTTAGTACATTGCCCGGTTTCTCTTGGATACCGCGAGTGACCTCTGCGACATCTTTCAAACGAATCAGGTTGCCCGTATCGCGACCATGAATGATCAAGTTTTCTAGCTCTTCAACCGTGCTCAAAGTGCCGTTAGGTTTGATTGTTAGGCTTTGGCCATTCAACATTACCTCACCGGCTGACACCACACTGTTTTGCTGTGCGAGCAGAGACGTAACCGTCGACATGTCTAGGTTTAACGCCGCTAAACGCTCCAGTGACATCTCAACGAATAATTGCTCTTGTTGGTCGCCTGCAATGCTTACTTTGCCAACACCGTCAACCAGTTCGATTTCACGCGTTAGGTAATCTGCGTACTGCTTTAGCTCGACATAATCGTAGCCATCACCCGTCAGCATGATCATCACACCAAATACGTCACCAAAATCATCAATGATCTGAACGGAATTCACACCACTTGGCAACGTTGGCTGTAGATCGTTAATCTTACGGCGCATTTCATCCCAGATTTGTGGTAGCTCGTCTGGACCGTAGTCCATCTTCATGCTAACCATAATTTGAGACATGCCATTCGACGAAGTTGAGGTGATCTTGTCGATATAAGGCAGCTGTCTTATCTCTTTTTCAAGCGGGTACGTTAGCTCTTCTTCAACTTCCATTGACGTAGCGCCAGGGTAAGTTGAAATAATCATTGCATCTTTAATGGTAAAAGCTGGGTCTTCCAAACGGGATAGATTACCAAAAGACGTAACACCACCAGTGGCCAATATGACGAGAAACAGCCAGCTGATTACTTTGTTTTTTATTGAATATTCTGCGATGTTCATTCTGCTTTTCCTGACAATCTGATTCCGTCACGGAGTTTTCTTAGATTCGAGTTTACGAGTCGATCACCTTGCTCAACACCGTGAGCGATTAATGCGCCTTGGCCACTGATCTTGTCGACTTCTACTTCGCTTTTGAATGCTTGTCCGTCTTCCATTTTCCAAACATAAAACTGATTCGCTTCAGAACCCGCTTCTAAAGTTGTCATTGGTAATTGGTAGCCTTGAACATCGCTCAAGCCGGCTTTCGCCATATCCACGTTCACCGTAACGCCGGTGCCCGGCAGGATTTCGTTTTTAGGTTGTTGCATCTGCATCCAAAATTCGTAAGTACGCGATTGCGGGTGCAATTCACTGGTGTGCTCCAAATACGTCAGTGGATATTGCCCTGTGTGACCGCCAAAGGTCGCCTCAGGACGATAGCTATTTGAACGCATGTCTGGACTGATCGATGCCAAGATTGAATCTGATACTTGAATTCGTACATACACCTTATCGTTCTGGTACACGCTCAATAGTGTTTCACCCGGTGTCGTGTTTTCGAAACGTTGCTTGTCCACGGTAGAAACGGTCCCGGAAAATGGCGCTAAAAGCTCTGTGTAACTTAGCTTGCGTTCTGCAGCTGCCAAATTCGCCGATGCCAGCTTATAGTTAGCCGTTAGTTGGTCTAACTCTGACTGCGACAACATCTTGCTACCAAACATCTCCGTACCACGGGCCAACTGCTTGCTCGCCAGTTTGAATTGAGAGTTAGCATCAGTCAGATCTTGGAGATACGTTGCGTTGTCTAAGGTTGCAAGTAGCTGGCCTTTTTCGACGTTGTCACCGGCTTCTACCAAGACTTGTTGGATTTCGCCTGCGAGCTTAAATGCCAATGGGGTCAATTCAGCGGCATTACCTGACCGTTAAAACTTCTGAATTGATCAGTCAGCGGCGCGCCAACTTCAAAGGTAGAAACTAGCAGAGGGGGTTGTTCACGGTGTACGGCTTCACTGTTACAGGCTTGAAGCAATATAGCCGACGCGACAACAATTGATAATTTGGAAAGGTTCATTAAATACCGCCCTCACGTAACCAAGCTTTTACTTGCTGTCCATCGGATAACACATCCACACCCGCTTCAACGATAAGGTCGCCAGACGACAATCCATCAATAACCTTGCCTTGCTCATCAAGAAGGACTTGTACTTTAGAAATCAATTGAGAATCAGGGTTATAGCGCCATAGCTCACCATGGTCAGCTTCTTTGGTTAACCAAGCTGAATCAACAATGCCAATACCGTAGTCAGATTTATGCTTCTGAACTTCAACTTGCGCTGTCATCCCAGAAAGTAAATTGATGCCTTCCGGCTTTTCGATAGATACAACCGCTTGGTAGCTGTTGGTGTCTTCATCTGGTTGTGTAGAGATTTCTTTAAAGCGAGTCGGGATACGAATGCCGCGGTGACTGTCCATCACAACCCACATGTTTGAGCTCGTTAGATCTTGAATAGAACGGTCTTCAAGCTTTGATACAGGGATAGAGAAAGTCACATCCATTTCACTGTGATTCAAAATATTCAGTACTGGCTGCTTTTCTGCGATCAATTGATACTGTTTTCCAAACACCATCGATACCACGCCATCGAATGGAGCAACTAAGGTAGTGTAGCCAAGGTTTGTTTTTGCTTGTTCCAACTCGACTTCAGCGGCAGTAAAGGTGTTCACGGCTTGGTCGTAGTAATCGGTACTGACTAACTTTTTCGCGTACAACTCAGAAGCTTGTTTGTATTGGCTATTCGCAAGATCAAATTTGGCTTGTGCTGCATCAACCGCAATACGGTAATCCGTCGCGTCTAATACGGCGAGCACCTGACCTTTCTTCACTTCTTGTCCCATACGAACATCGAAGGTTTCAATGTCGCCTCCCACCTGAAAAGAAAGCGCAGCACGGTCGGTTGCATCCACTTTTGCGATAAAGCTATCAAGCTCGATATCCGTCTGCAAAGGAATCTCAAACAACTTTACAGGCTTGATTACCTGCTCATTTTCCTCTGATTGAACTTTGTTACATCCAGTTAGGGAGCCTGCCAGCAATAGTGCAGCAATAACTGCGCCCATATGCTTGATTGGTATGGCTTTGATAGACAAATTAGATTGCATGATGCTTCTCCATCTAATTATTATGTTTTATTACACAGATGGGCAGTATATTTATTATTAGAGAATTCTCAAGCTTTACTTTCCACCTGTGCAGTATTTTTTATTTCAAGGAAAACAGTGTAGAATGTGGTAATCAGGTAAATGTGTGAAATGAAGATGACTGAAAAGAAACAAGGCAGAAGAAGCGCAAAAGACGCTGAAGAGACGAGATTTTTGATCATGGGTGTTGCTGCGGATATGTTCTGTGAGCATGGTTATGATAGCGTTTCGCTTCGTAACATCAGTGAGAAAGCAGGTGTATCGCATAGCCTTATTCGCCACCACTTTGGCAGCAAAGAAAAAATCTGGCATGCGATAAGCGATTGTTTACACGCCTATTTTCAGTCTTATATTGCTAAGATAGTGGAAGAGTTACCAAAAGGCGTCGCACCAAGCATCACCATCTATTTATTTAGTATGCGTCTCTTTAGCAACATGATTCATTCACGCAAACCGATGCAACTTATCACCGACTCTGTTCGCCAAAAAGACAACTTGGTTGATTACTTTATCGACAACGTTGGTAATATCGAGAAACAAATCAATATGTTGGCAGATGAATATAATGATGCGAACCCAGATAATTTGATCAACATTTATGAGATTAAATGGCAAATGATCATGTATGCACACGGAGCGGTTTGCCTTACTCCTTTCATGGAAAGCACATGGAATGAAGGCGACATGCAGTCGACGCCAGAAGAAGCATTGTTAAAACACTGGCAGTTGTTTAACACACAAATGCTCAGCACGTTCAATATCAGTGATGAATGGGCATTGAATCCAAGCTCGATTGAAGAACTAATCTATGAAGTCCCTTGTGTATGGAAGTGTGAGCAAGGCTCAATTAAACACTGAGCACTCTATATTCGACATCGTAATTGCCTTGATACAAAAATGCCCCATGACTGAATGACAGCAATGGGGCATTTTTATATTGGATTAGATTGATGTCTTCGTGTCAATAACGCGATAAGCATCAACCACCAAAAGAATTAGCGACGTGCTTTACCGCGGTTTTGGTGAATTTTAAGCTTTGCTTTCATCTTACGTTTTTCTGATGAACGGCTCTTGCTGCGACCACCGCGATCGGGTGCTAGATCTTTTTCTAGGCTTGGTTCAAAACCCTCTAGCCACTCTTGAGGCAAGCGCGTATCAAGTAAGCGTTCAATGTCACCCAATAGGTACGCTTCATCCTGGCTCATCAAAGAAATCGCTAAGCCGCTGTTGCCTGCACGGCCTGTACGTCCAATGCGGTGAACGTAATCTTCAGCTTTAAATGGCATGTCATAGTTCACAACTTGTTCTAGCTGTTGGATATCAATACCACGAGCGGCCACATCGGTTGCGATCAACGCACGTACTTTGCCTGATTTGAAATCATCCAATGCTTTTTGGCGCGCACCCTGGCTCTTATCACCATTGATTGATGCCGCTTTAATGCCATCTAGCTTAAGCTCTTTAACTAGAGCGTCAGTGCCCTGCTTAGTTTTCGTGAACACCAACACTTGTTGCCAGTTTTTTGAGCCAATCAAATACGCCAATAGTTCACTCTTGCGCGATTTATCAACTGGATAAACCATCTGGGTAACGGTGTCAGCAGTACTGTTTTTTGGCGTCACTTGAATTTCGCTTGGTGACTGCATCATTCGATGTGCCAGCGCTTTGATTTTATTATCAAACGTTGCAGAGAAAAACAGCGTTTGACGTACTTCGTTCATGCGAGAAAGAATGCGTTTGATGTCAGGCATGAAACCCATGTCTAGCATGCGGTCTGCTTCATCCAGTACCAGCACTTCAGTGTGGCTCAACATGATGTTCTTGGTAAAAATATGGTCGATAAGACGACCAGGCGTCGCGACAAGAATATCTGCGCCCCCGCGTAGGTTATCAGTTTGAACCTTCATGCTAACGCCACCATAAGCCACCACGGCTTTAATGTCGGTACCCTTTGCATAGCTGGTTATGTTATCGAACACCTGTTGCGCTAATTCACGTGTTGGTACCAATACAAGCGCACGAACTAGCTTCGGGTTTGGAATAACGTTGTCTTTTGTCTCGATTAATCTTTGGATAATCGGCAAACCAAATGCGGCTGTTTTGCCTGTACCCGTTTGAGCGCCAGCCAGTACATCTTTGCCTTCTAATACCAATGGAATCGCTTGTTCTTGAACACTGGTAGGAGCCGTAAAGTTAAGCTCTGATAGCGTGGCAAGAAGATGCTCAGATAATCCTAGTTGGTTAAAAGATTTTGTAGATTCAGACATAGTATGATGCTCAAAGATTAAATAGGCGCGGATTGTAGCAAACCTGCATTACGCTGTTTACCTTTCCTTTTGATTTTTCTTCATTTGAAGCGCATTAAACTGCTTCGCTTCTTCTAAAACGCTGGGATACAGCTCATTAAAGTGACACTGCAACGTGTCGTAGTGACGTTCAAGGTCATCGTAACATGCCTCGAGCATAGCGAGCTTCGGCCTTCTCAAAGCCATTCGCTGTAAAACCACCTCTATGGCGGACATGTTTTGATAGCTCTCTAACCATCTGTGATCAGCCATTTTTTGATGAACCATAACGAAATTATCGGGCCAGTGTGGCTCTTGATCTTCAAAAATTTGTTGATGGCTATCGAAACAAAAACCTTCTAAGGTCTGCTGCGAGAACCGAGTCCAATGATTGGCTAAGCAGTGATCCCAAAAGACATCGAGTGCGATAGGTGCAAAGCGTCGTGTTTGGTGTAAAAAAAGCGACTTTGCCGAACGAGATACATCATGATGATCAGTATAGCTATCAACGAATCGATGAAGCCTAATGCCGTCAGAAAGGGAATCAGAATAGTGTTTATTAGGGTCGCCTTTAACGAAATCACCCAACAGATTACCCGCTAAGTTACTTTTACAATGCTTGGCGATGTGAAGGTGTGCGAGAAAGTTCATTGAACCTCATTAAAGTATCGAGAACTAAGTAACATGGTAAACGTACTCGTTTATCTTCGCGAACTTTAATGAGGATAGTTTTGTTATGACGTGTGAGCGAATGAGATTTGCTCAGTTTAAGAATTGTTTAATTTGAGAACGTTGAACAACAGAAACTTTTAGTTAAGGTAAAACCTAGTTTAAAACTTAATTAAAGATTTTAAAAACTTAGTTCGAAGACTTGAAAAGCTCTTCTGCTAATTGTTTAACCGTCTGTTCATAGTCAGATAAATCGATGCCAATTTCCATAGCATCTAACAACTCTAGACTTTCGTCATTATAAGATTGGTCACTCATAGTGCCCCCTCTATTCCTTGATGCGGACATATTGTCCGGTTAACTAGTGCACCATCTTGGACTTATATTATGTCACTTTGATGAACGCACTCTACTCTACCCATTCCATATTTATAGCTTGAAGCTACTCGCGATCATTAGCGCTTGTTTACGCTAAAGGGGTATACGCGAACGACATATGTACTGCCACCTTACACCAATTACAATAAATTACCCTATAAATTTAGAAGCAAATCACATTGAAACGTTTGCTTAATGATTATTCACCAGTGATGTAAAGATTAATATACAGTGGATATTTTTTATTACATTAAGCATTGCATTTGGAATTAAACTCAATCAGAATACTTAGAAATCAAGATATTCTTTGGGTTTATTCTCTTAATCTAGAAGAATCACAACGAAAACACACTCTAACGTAAAGAATTATATACAATGAATAAATCTAAGGTTTTTGGTAGTACTTTGATCATTGCAGGCACAACCATTGGTGCTGGCATGCTCGCTCTTCCACTTGCTTCTGCAGGTATTGGCTTTTCAACTTCACTTTTCTTGATGCTGGGTTTATGGGCGTTAATGGCCTTTACGGCTCTGTTAATGGTAGAGCTTCATCAATTCGCAGAATCTGACGCAACCCTACACACGTTAGCTCACACTATTTTAGGAACAAAAGGAAAGTGGATAGCGAGCTTCGCGGTGATGTTTCTTTTCTACGCTTTGTGTGCCGCATACATAGCGGGCGGCGGTGCGCAGTTTAACCAACGTATCTCAGATATCGCAGGCATTGAACTCAATGGTCAAATCACCACGCTGCTATTTACACTATTAGTTGCAGGTGTTGTGACGATTGGTACACACAGTGTTGATAAAGTTAACCGTGTTTTATTTGGACTTAAACTGATTGCGATGGTTTTGGTACTCAGCTTCCTAGCACCAAACATCACCTCTCAATACCTTATGAGCATGCCTCTACAACAAGGTCTGATTGTTGCTGCAATCCCAGTTGTATTTACCTCTTTTGGTTTTCACGGCAGTATCCCTTCAATTGTTCGATACCTAGATGGTGACGTTCGCTCTTTACGTAAGGTCATGATTATAGGTTCTGCACTACCATTGGTTATCTATGTTTTCTGGCAGAGTGTTACGTTGGGTGTGGTTAGCCAAGAGCAATTATTATCAGATACTAGCTTGGGCGCACTTCTAGTTTCACTATCGCAAACCGTTCATCAATCAAACTTAAGCTTGATCGTGGGCGTGTTCGCAGATCTTGCACTGTTGACCTCATTTATTGGCGTGAGCTTGGGGTTATTTGAATTTATGGGTGACTCTCTGAGTAAGAAACTAGGCAGTGCCAAACGAGCTAAAACAGCCGCAATTACTTTCTTACCGCCATTGGGTTTTGCTCTGTTCTACCCACAAGGCTTTATCATGGCTTTAGGTTACGCTGCCATTGCACTTTCAGTGCTTGCGATTCTTCTGCCGACAGTGATGGTATACAAGGTTCGTTACACAAATTTCTCAGTAAAACCTCACGCTACAGAATCAACTTACCAAGTGTTAGGTGGAAGCAAAGCGCTGTTTTTAGCGGGTAGCGTTGGCGTGTTTATCATTGCAATACAAATCCTTATTTCAGTAGGGTTATTACCGTCATTAGGCTAATAAACCCATCGAGAGCAAAAATACTTGATTGATGTCTCATGAACGATATATTGCTATCATTAATTTTCATAATAAATCGATCGGAATCACGTTTTTATTGAGGTCGGTTATTTAGAGTCCACGGTAAAGGATTTACCGTGGAGTTTTTATGAAAGAAGTACAATTTAGAACGATAGACAAACTGTTTATTAAAATGTCGATTAACGACAAGTTTTGGGTCATTTTCTTGATCTTTTTCGCCGCTGTAGCAAGCCTCGCTGGCTTCAACTACGTCAACAAGGTAGAACAGATTGACGCAAGTGCAAAACAGCAGGTCGAGTTTCAATTGCAAGGCATTTTGTCAGCATCAGATTCCCCAGCTTCGGTTCGTTCAGTTAGCCAACAAACACGCCTTCAAGAAACCACTATTTCTAACACGGGTTCCGTGACTGCTACGGCACTGGCACAAGATGGCAACTACTACTCTCTTACCGTTTCAAATATCGATACACAGAATCAAAAGCAGCAAGCACTTTACTCTTTATTACTCAGTTTTTTATGGTGTGTGCCCTTTGGTCTTTTCTGTTATTGGGTAGCAACTTTCTTAGGTGGCGCACTGTGGGTGCTTTACTCAACCACTCAAAAGATTGGTGACGGTGACTTAACGTCTCGCCTTGGTTTCCATCCGGGTCGTGATGAATTTGGCACGATTGGTTGCGCGCTTGACCGTTCGATGGATACACTAAGCGAACTCGTCAATAACGTAAACCAAAACGCAGCGACACTGAGCGAAACGTCAGCTTCTTTCGAAAAAGAGATGAAGCGCAGTGAAACACAGATTATGAGCCAGAATTCATCTCTAGACTCTGTTGCTACGGCAATGGACCAGATGACGGCATCAGCGAATGAAGTATCTAATATTTCTGCACGTTCTACAGAGCAAGCAGAGCAAGATGCTCAACAAATCAATGATAGCCACGCTATGGTTCAGCAAGCCATCTCAGAGATCACCACCCTTTCTTCTTTGATTGAACAAACCTCGTCTTCTGTTACAAGCTTGAATGTAAATACAAGCCAAATCAACGAAGTCATCACCACAATCAACGCAATTTCAGAGCAGACTAACCTACTCGCACTCAATGCCGCGATTGAAGCTGCCCGTGCAGGTGAACAAGGCCGTGGATTTGCAGTTGTTGCTGATGAAGTGAGAACGCTCGCTAGCAGAACTCAGTCCGCTACGGTTGAGATCCAAACGATGATTGAACGCTTACAGCAAGAGAGTCAAAATATTGCTAAGATCACGGTACAAACGGTTGATCAAGCGCAGACCAGTAGCCAACTAATTTCACACATCGGTGATGACGTAAACTCGATTGCAGATTCCGCACAAGCGCTAATGGACATGAGTCTACAAATAGCAACGTCAGCTGATGAACAAAGCAACGTAGCGAATACCATCGCTGCTGAGCTTAATGATATACGAGGCCAATCAGACGTAATTAAAGATGTCGCTCAAAACTCTTCAAAGGGCGTGTCTAAACTGACTGAAGCATCGGTTTCTCTATCTCAGACTTTGGCAAGATACCGCACTTAGCACTTATCACTTAGTTATCAGTTATCAGCTATCAGCTATCAGCTACTTGCACTTAATGCTTATTGGTTTAATAGCTTAATGGCTTAATGGCTTAATGGCTTAATGGCTTAATGGCTCAGAATTGAGAACAAACCCAAGAAGGACTCATATAGAGTCCTTTTTTATTGATGCTGATTGATAACCACGACAAATCCATACTCATCAATTATTAACATGAAGTAAGTCGCAAAGGAGGGATTAAGAGGAGCCAAAACTGTCCAATAATCGAGCTTAGGGGTAATCTATTTGAACGGGTCTTATTTTCGCTTACCCTTTTGCTGCAGGTGACACATAATGAATAAAACAGATGCACCATACACCAACGACATCACATGCCCTTTATGCCAACATGACGAATATCTACTTTCAGAAAGTGGAGAGAAGTTCACTTGTGCAGCATGTGGCTTCCACACTACACAATTAAGCAAAGTAGTCAGCCTTCAGTTGGGCTCTACCCCACCAAAGCTCCAGAGTGCGGTATACCACCACTTGAGCAGTGCTTGCCATTAATCCAAATCGAGATTTCTTCCAAACTGTAAATATCCTGAGCCGCTAGCTCTGCTATGTCGGCTTCAGTATCATCACTCAATGAACCTTCAAACGTTGGTCGCAATCTAAAAGATTGAATACCCGCACCAACCCCAGCTTCAATGCCTTTCACCGTGTCATCAACATAAATACATTCGTTTGGTAAAAAGCCCATGTTCATTGCGGTATACATGATCAGATCAGGCTCTGGCTTCCAGCTATTGGCATCAAAAGCTGAAAATACTTTGCCTTTGAAGTCGTCGAGCATTCCTGTCATTGCCAATGAAGATTCAACTCGAGATTTAGGCGCATTGGAAGCAATACAAAACTCGATGTCTTGTTGCTTGAGGAATTCAATAAGCTCGATAGCGCCATCCATCGGTTTTAAATGCCGTTGGAACAAGGCTTCTAATTCAGTGCGGTAAAGCGGCTCGAGTGTATCAATGGAGATAGACAGCCCTAAACGTTCTTGAGTATCCATTAAGATGTCAGCTAGCTTCCCACCTTGAAAGTGCACATAGCAGTCATTAACGTTTAACTTAGCGCCAAAGCCAGAAAACACATTCACTAAGGCTTGGCAACACAGCTTCTCGCTATCGATGAGTGTTCCATCACAATCGAAAATTACACATTTAGTTTGTTCTAACCGCATAGCTCTCTCACTCGCATTGAATTCAAGTTTTATCCTATAGTGTTCTTTCAATACGCGGGATGATTAAGGTAACACTTTACCTATCAGCTCTTTTTTCTCTACGCGAAATATGCAGTGGATCACTTTATACCTAGCCATAAGCAACAGCACTCATTAAATTAATATGCTTTGAGCGACACCAATCACGACTTTATTTACCAATAAACCGTTAATTAACGACCAATTCTTCAATAACAATAGGTTTATCCGTTAATTCAATGCGACATTCAGCGGTGGCGGTGTCTGGATACGCATCACGAATAGCGACAAACTCGGGTAAGTGGCTCAATAGTAATTGAGTAAGCTCAGGATCGAACTGACATCCGCATTCTCTCTCAAATAAATCGACAACCATCTCTAATGGCCACGGCTCCTTGTAACACCGTGCACTAAGTAGTGCGTCAAACACATCGGCAACGGCAGTGATACGAGCAAACAAGTGAATTTCGTCACCCACTTTGCCATTAGGATATCCGGCCCCATCCCAACGTTCATGATGCTCGTTGGCGATAATTGCGGCCAGATTGGTAATATCACCGGCTCCACTTTTCAGTAAGTTATAGCCTGCCGTAGTGTGAAGTTTCATCACTTCCCACTCCTGCTCGGTCAATTTACCTGGTTTATCCAAGATTGATTCAGGAACTGAAATCTTACCCACATCGTGCATCGGGCTAATGATCTCTATCATCTCAACCTCGCGATGACTCAAGCCACGATACTTAGCAAGTAACGCAGACAACTTGGCAACACGCTTAACGTGATTACCTGTTTCGCCAGAACGAGTTTCAATCGCCTCTCCGAGGACATGAATCATATCCTTCTGAATATTCAGCGTTTGCTTCTGAAGTTTTAAAATTCGTTTGCTCTTTTTGGCTAGCTCTTTCTTTTGGCGCAAAGTGACAAATTGCATCAAAATAATCAGACTCAAACCTGCAATAACCATCGATAGGCCCAATAACAACTGAAAGTTTTTACGTATGAAAGATGATGGCTCATTAATGAATATAGCGTCATCAGGTAGTGCGTTTGCGCTAATCCCATGTCGTTTCATTGCAAGATAGTTAAATACAAATCGTTTGTTGTCACCGGGAATTAAAGGAACAGTAAAACCCAGAGGAAGATACTTATCCAGCGCATTAACCGCCTGCTCACCCATGCTTTGTGAATGATTTACATAGCCGCCCAATACATCTCCCGAAATATAAAACTGCCACAAAGCAAACACGGGAGCAGCACTTGCTTTAGACAATGTATCCGAAATCTCTTGATAAGTATGATACACACCTTGATTCAATTCGGTGTTGTAGTGACTGAGCAAAACCGCATCATCAGCAGAGATACCTTCTAAAAACTGGCTTGTATGTTCTAACGACAGATCGCGTATTTCGACCAAAGTGATATAGGGAAACTCAGCCATCACGCGATTCATTTCTTTCTGGATCAATTTAGAAGTGACACTGTAATCATTTACAAAATACAGCTTCTTTAGATTAGGTCTTAATTTAGAAATCAGCTCAATATTGACGTCTATCTGATCGTTCTCATAAAGCACGGTTGCTCTATCAGATACCGTATACATATCTGTACTGGAATCATTGATACCGGCAGCAACGACAGGTGTGGAGCGATCAATCAAATTAGACAGAGATTCTAGGAAGTTGGCTGCGTTGTCGTCAGTCGCGATGACACCATCAAATGTATAGCCTTCATATTTGGTGCGTAAGTAACCGGCGAGAGAATCGTAGTACTCTGGGCTATGGATGCGTTTTGAATCCAAATACTCAATTGAGAGTTTAACTTCGGTTTTAGATTGGCTGAGCGCACCGTCGATCCCTTTTTGGAAATCTGCAGTCCAATGGTAAGAAGGTTCGTATGAGTGAAAAACGAGGATGCGTTTGACATCCCAGTCATTGGCATAACTGAGAGAAGAATAAGCGCTAAAACACAAGACAGCAATTGAGGACAAAAGCTTGTACATACAATACCCTTTATATAAGACGGGGTATTTTACTTAGATTAACGCTTTCTCAAAGAATCTTTAATTCTCGATCCACACTTTATCGTAAGAAGCATGATCTTGTGCCCAAAAATCAAGGATCTGCTTAGCAAAAGCGTTGATACTTTGACCATTTCCAACCACAACGTCTGAGATTAGCAGAGAATCCTCCGCTTCTGTAACGATAGCGCTCGCTGCTACATCACCATTTTGAGTCCCTATGTATAAGACATGTTCGTCAGATAACATAATCTGACTCAAAAACTCTAACATGTGCGCCCTTTCGGTTTCATCTTGGTAAGCGCTGGCTTGGTTAAGTGAAAAAAGTACGGTCAGTTTATGGAAGTCGACTTTATGCAGTTCATCAATTTGGGAAGGTGTTTGATCTTGGGTGAGGAGTTGGTATGTCTTGGACGGGAGTTTGCTTTGATAAAGCTCTCGGCCTAGCAGGCTCTCTTTTGCGGGGTAGGCAATATCGAGTTGACTAAACAGCCATTGGTTTTTCTTCTGTACAATTTCAGGTATTTCGTTATTCATTCTTTTAGTACCTACGGTTAGTATCCCCAAATGTCACAGCTATTTGGAAGACATATATTCGACTGAGGTGCCGAGCTACAAGCACAGAGCATACAGAGCATGACCAAGGCCAACAAGTACTTTAAATGCTTCATATTTTCCATTATCCAACAACATCCTTTAAGAACTTAACGAAAAGCTCTACACTCGTATTCAAGCTTTCAATATCCTTATAGTAAACAGAACTCTATAAATAAAAAGGACTTCTTATGAAAAAAGCCTTAATAGCAGCGGGTATCATCACAATGTTGGCTGGCTGTTCGGACAACGAGGTTGGCGACGTCTCTCTTGGATTCTTCACAATGAAGGATATCAAAATGTCTTCTTTAGATGATGATAAAATCGCAGGTGTGACTTGTCATATAGCTTCAATCGAAGCAAACCTTAGCCTTTCCGATCCAAGCGATAGCTCTATCTCTTGTCGTCAAACCGGTGAAATTACATCAGAAATGATTGCTAAAATAGACAAAAGCAAATCTGGTGAAGTGGTATTCAAACAATCAAAAAGTATCTTCTTTAAAACAATGAAGGTTCGTCGTATCTACGATGCAGAGAATCAATCACTGCTTTACTTGTCATACACCACGAAAGAAACAGAAGGCAGTTTCAAGCATAGCCTTTCAACCGTTCCGCTCTGGGGTACCGAGGCTTACGTTGATCCAGCAACACTCGTCCCAGCGGAATAGGCTCACGTAAATGGCCTCAAGCGAAAAGTAAGACGAGTCACCTGTACATACCTAACCAACTGTACAGACATCGTACAGGTGACTCTAAATGTAATAAAAATGAAAGAATCAGAAACAAAATGTGATATCATGCGGCAAAATTTTTTCACTGTATTTTTCATATGAAGTTTCCTGGACAGCGTAAATCTAAACACTACTTTCCAACTCACGCACGTGATCCGTTGGTCAACCAAATGCAACAAACGCCTAAGCTTCACCGCGCAACAATTGTCGGTGTTGGTCAAACGATTGTTGATATCGAAGCCCGTGTTGATAACGCGTTCCTTGAAAAATACGAGCTGAGTAAAGGTCACTCTCTGGTATTGGAAGAGAGTAAAGCAGATGCCCTGTACGAAGAACTAGTTGAGCGTGGTTTGATCACGCATCAATACCCTGGCGATACTATCGGCAACACACTGCACAACTATTCCGTACTAGCGGACAGTAAATCTGTATTGCTTGGCGTTATGTCTAAGAAGATTGAAGTGGGCTCATTTGGTTATCGTTACCTTTGCCGTACTTCTTCTCGTATGAATCTAAACCACCTTCAAACTGTTGATGGTCCAATTGGTCGCTGCTATACGCTGATTTCTGAAGATGGCGAACGTACGTTTGCCATCAACGAAGGCCACATGAACCAACTACTTCCTGAAAGTATTCCTGAACAAGTGTTTGAGAAAGCATCAGCATTGGTTGTTTCGTCTTACCTAATGCGTGGCAAGCCTGAAGATCCGATGCCAAAAGCGGTGCAAAAAGCGATTGAATACGCGAAAGCGCACAATGTGCCAGTTGTACTAACACTTGGTACTAAGTACGTGATCGAAGGTAATGCGGAATGGTGGCAAGAATACCTGAAAGAGAACGTAACCATTGTCGCAATGAACGAAGATGAAGGTGAAGCGTTAACGGGTGAAAAAGATCCTCTACTGGCGGCTAATAAAGCGCTTGAGTGGGTTGACCTCGTTCTATGTACTGCTGGCCCAATTGGCTTATACATGGCAGGTTACACTGACGAGCCTGCGAAACGCGAAACCACTTTGCCATTGTTACCCGGTAACATTCCTGAGTTCAATAAATATGAATTCAGCCGCGCTATGCGTAAGCAAGACTGTGTATCCCCAGTAAAAGTGTACTCTCACATTGGCCCTTACCTAGGCGGCCCGCGCGAGATTAAAAACACTAATGGTGCTGGTGATGGTGCGCTTTCTGCACTACTACACGACATGGCAGCAAACAGTTATCATCATGTGAATGTGCCAAATTCAGAAAAGCACGAACACACTTGCCTCACTTACTCGTCTTTGTCTCAAATTTGTAAGTACGCAAACCGTGTAAGTTACGAAGTATTAACTCAGCACTCTCCTCGCCTTTCTCGTGCATTACCTGAACGCGAAGATAGCTTAGAAGAAACATACTGGGATCGTTAATCTTTTTAGGCAATCCCTAAATAAAATTATCTATCCTACGAAGGGCTGCTAGTATGCAGCCCTTTTTCTATCAAACCCCAGATAACAGTAATTAAAGGTAATCAAATCGAATAGGTTGCTCGTTTAAGATTTGATCTCGCGCAATGACTCTTTAGATCTGTTATCTTCCAGCACATAATTAATGTGGTTTGCCTTTACATGGCAAATTTATACAGTACTATCGCCACGCAAACGTTTACGCACCACCTTTTCGGTTCTGATATAAGGATCAAATATGCTGTCTGATATTGATATTTGTCGCTCTACTCCCCTTAAAAGCATCAGTGAGGTTGCCAAGCAAGCTGGCTTGCAACACAACGAACATCAGCCATTAGGGCAATACAAATCTAAAGTGTCTCTCACATCACTTGAACGCCTCGCTAGCCAACAAGATGGTAAATTAGTCGTTGTTACGGCTATCACACCTACGCCTCTTGGTGAGGGCAAAACCGTCACCACTATCGGATTAGCACAAGGCCTCGCTAAGATTAACCAATCCGCTATGGCCTGTATTCGTCAGCCTTCGATGGGACCGGTATTTGGTGTAAAAGGTGGTGCAGCAGGCGGCGGCTATTCACAAGTTGCCCCAATGGAACAATTGAACCTACACCTGACTGGCGATATTCATGCCGTTACGGTCGCGCATAACCTTGCCTCTGCCGCTATTGATGCTCGTTTATATCATGAGCAGCGAGAAGGGTTAGAAGCCTTTGAGGCTCGCTCAGGCTTAAAAGCTCTGGATATAGACCCACGCAGAATCGTGTGGCGACGTGTACTTGACCACAATGACCGCGCACTGCGCATGATAACTGTAGGAAAGAACGAAGCAGGCAAAACAATCAACGGCTTTGAACGTGAAGATGGTTTTGATATCTCGGCCGCTTCTGAGCTAATGGCCATTCTTGCCCTAGCTGACGACCTTCAAGACCTACGCAAGCGTATTGGTCGTGTCGTACTCGCTTATAACCATCAAGGCTTGCCATTAACCGCAGATGACTTCAACGTTGCGGGCGCTATGACAGTGACAATGAAAGACTCTATTGAGCCAACATTGATGCAAACCCTTGAAGGTGTACCGACCCTGATACATGCAGGACCTTTCGCGAATATCGCACACGGTAACTCTTCGATCATTGCCGACAAGATAGCGTTGAAATTGAGTGACTTTGTCGTGACTGAAGGCGGCTTTGGCTCAGACATGGGTTTTGAGAAGGCGTGTAACATCAAGGTTAAAGCATCGAATAAGAAACCAGATTGCGCAGTGATCGTCGCAACATTACGCGGCCTAAAAGCGAATTCAGGCTTATACGATTTAAGACCGGGAACTCCCCTACCAGATTCAATTTTCAATGATGATCAAGACGCACTTATTGCTGGCTTTGAGAATCTCAAATGGCACATTAACAACGTTAAGCAATATCAAGTGCCGACCGTTGTTGCGATCAACCGATTCCCACAAGATTCAGGTCAAGAGCTCGATGCTTTAAAACAGATGATCACCGATTTCGACCCAAGCGTTAGCGTTGAAGTCAGTGAAGCATTTGGTTTAGGTGGCGAAGGCGCCACGGTTCTGGCTCATGCCGTGGTAAAAGCATGCCAAAATAACTGTGAATTTAAACCTTTGTACCTCTCTGAACAAAGCCTAGAAGAGAAACTGATGGCAGTTGCTGAAGTCGGTTATGGCGCGGCAAGTATTTCGCTATCACCACTCGCCAAAAAACAGTTGGCAGAGTTTAGCCAACACGGTTATAGCGACCTATCTGTGTGTTTAGCAAAAACGCCACTGTCTATATCCACTGAAGCGCATCTAAAAGGTGCACCTACACAATTTGACGTACCGGTTAGAGAACTAAAACTGTGTGCGGGTGCCGGCTTCATCTACGCTTTATGCGGCAATGTAATGACAATGCCAGGCCTACCTGACAAACCGGCTTTTATGCAATTGGACATTGACAGCAAAGGGAATATCATTGGCTTAAGTTAATTACGACCAGGCATAGGCTAAAAATCCGCTTTATCTAAAATAGCCTGTCCGTACTATGATCCCAATTATATTTACGGACGGGCCTCCTTTCTGATACCTAATTGCTCAACCAACACCCCAAATGCAATAAATTTCATTGAAATCAAAATAATATGCAATCCTTATTATAAATTTTGGGTCAAGATCACATTAATAGGCCTATAAAATATATAGTATTGCGCTGATTTTTCGAGGACAGTGATGAATACGAGTATAAAAAAACTGATCGGCCAATTTCTATGTACCCTGTTTGTCCTAGGATTAGTCCCTGCTCTCTATATAAACTCTGAATTTGAACGGGTTGAAGCTCAGCACGCGCTGAACATCAAACAGTCGAATCAAAACCAAATCGAATACAGCTTTCATCAACTCGCGATTATTGTTGAGCAAATATCAAACGCGGTTCCCTCTATTGCCTCTTCACAGACCCTACTCCGTGCAGTTGCTGAACCTTCGATTGCTAACAAACAGGCACTTCAAGATCTCTGGGTAGTATTAGCAAACGGGCAACAATACTACTCTCAACTACGTTTCCTAGATCTAGACGCCAACGAAGTCTTCCGCGTCAACTACAAGGACGGTCAAGCAACTGTCGTCGCAGACCGCAAGTTACAGAACAAATCCTCTAGCGATTACTACAAAGTGCTACAAGAATTATCGATCGGAGAGGTAAGCGCTAAAGGCATTGATCTTGAGGCCGAAAATGGAGAGTTAGTTCGCCCCTTTGCGCCGACACTTCGCATTATGACGCCTGTGACTGTAGGGGAGCACATTATTGGCTATTTCATTGCTAACCTAAATATGCGCGAAATCTATGAACGCTTACAATACCAGATTGGGACATCAACAACTGTTCCTGTCATTCTCAACAAAACCGGACATGTCATCATGGGTCCCGCCCCTGAGGATTCATTTGGGCATGTGATTGAATCACGTTCAGACAAGACATATGCAAAACTAGCCCCAGGCCTGTGGCAGAATATTCAGAGCGGCATCTCATCCAGCTATTTTGATGGTAAAAACTGGTATTTTCACTCTGACATCAGCCCTAAGATTAAGCAGTTTGAAGGACCAATTTATATGGTTCTTCATATTGAAGAACATCAATTTAACACTCAGTTTCAACAAGAAAATCACGCCATAGTCGTTCAGATAATCATACTCTCGATATTAATTTCAATGATTTCTGTCGGCTTTGTACTTTGGAACAGTAACCATAAAAAGAACAGTATCGAAAGCCAACTCGCCAAAGCAGCAATGAACGGTATGTCTGCCCTAATAATCACAGACAAAAGCAACCGAATCATACAAGTAAACCAAGAGTTCACCCGTGTCAGTGGCTACGAGTTAGAAGATGTAAAAGGTAAACAGCCTTCATTGTTTAACGCTGGCCGCTATAATGAAGAGTTCTACATTAAAATGTGGAGCGTCATTAAAGAGACAGGAATGTGGGAAGGCGAAGTGGTGAACCGACGTAAAGATGGCACCTTAATCACGGAAATTCTTCGCATCCAAACCATCAAAGACTCAAAAGGTGTGATTCAATTTTATGTCGCTTCATTTGTTGATATCAGCAAACACAAAGAGCTCGAGAATAAACTGAGAAACCTTAGTGAGAAAGATGCACTATCTGGCTGCTGGAATAGACGAAAGTTCGACCTGGAGCTTCGTGACGAGTGTTCTCGCGTTAGTCGCTACCCTAATCGCGAGCAATCTTGCTTAGCCATATTGGATATTGACCATTTCAAACGCATTAACGATAGGTTTGGACATGATTATGGCGATAAAGCCATACAAACAGTAGCACAGGTACTGCAACGTGAATGTCGAGATACCGATTTCGTGGCTCGTATTGGTGGAGAAGAGTTTGGGGTTATCTTGCCTCACACGACACCACAAGAAGCCGACTATGTGCTTAATAGGCTGAGAATCGCGATCAGTATCGAGTTCGACAACGTCGTTACAATAAGTGGTGGAATAACCAACCTGACAGGTGAACCTGCACTCAATTACAAGTGTGCTGATTTGGCACTATACGAGGCGAAAGCGGCGGGAAGAAACAGTGTCTGTTTGTTCTTAGACACTGAGATGAGTGAAATTGCATAGCAGAAACCTGAGTCGCACCACAGCGCCGTTAACTTCACTCTAGAGTCGTTCACTTAACAAACACTTGGTGCGGGATAGAACTCGAGCTTATTACCTTCTGCAACAAGAATACAATCCATATGAGCGGCATGAGCTGCCTGCTTACCAAGGTGAGTATCTTCAAACACAACACACTGCTTTGGCTGCAACCCCATACCAAAACACGCATCTAAGAAAGTATCAGGGTTTGGCTTATGATTCTTAACATCTGTTGCTGTCACTAGGATATCGAGCTTACTCAAGATACCTGTTTTATCGAGTAACTGTTCGGCACTTTTACGTTGACTGCCCGTTCCAACCGCAATCTTCTTTTTGCCTAGATGTTCTACCAAAAGAGAATATGTACAAGGGATAACATCTCCTTTGTCTTCAATAGCCGCAAACGACGCCATCTTAAACGCAGAAACCGCTTGTGGGTCGAGTGATAAATCGTATTTTCTGTTCACCTCACCCGCAATCTTATAACTCGGCATTCCACCTAAGCTATGCAGCCAAGAAGCTTCGAAATGGAAACCAAACTCTTCCGCCGTTTGTTGCCATGCTTTTACATGTGCTGGCATTGTATCGATCAACGTACCGTCCATATCAAAGATTAATCCTTCATATGCCGTTAAATCCATTTTCATAACGATTACCACTCTTTAAGAAAGTTACTGATACCATAACCAATATTCAGTATCATGACCTCATATTACCGTTTAAAATGGATGTTTATGTTACAAATATCTAACTCTGTTTCAATTCAAGACTGGGAACTCCAGCTAACCGCGATCAGAGCTCAAGGAGCCGGTGGTCAAAACGTCAATAAAGTATCCAGTGCGATACATTTACGTTTTGACATCAAGCATTCCACCCTACCTGATTTCTACAAAGAAAAACTCCTTGCACATAAAGATGGTCGTATCACTAAAGATGGCGTGATCATCATTAAAGCTCAACAGTATAGAACTCAGGAGCAAAACCGAGACGACGCTTTGGTACGTTTGAAAGAGTTGATCTTAGAAGCAACAAAGGTGCAAAAAGTAAGACGTGCAACTAAACCGACACGCGGGTCTCAGAAAAGACGTTTAGAAAGTAAAAAGCAGAGAAGCACCACCAAACAACTGCGCGGAAGAGTAGACTAATTGTTTCATGTCCCCTGTGAGCACGTCACCATGAAACAACTATTCTAGCTCTAACTATTTGGGCAATGGACGAGACCTAACACTATCTATTCGTCGGCTATGTGTTCAAATCTACATATTAGAAATACTATTGATTAGAAAGTATCGATTAAAACAAAACGCTACTTGTGTTTTTTGACTGACAAAATCAGTTTGATCAACAGCATTCGCTCTTCACTGGTCAGCAAACGACTGACCGCCCCTACATCTTCTGCGGCTACTTGAGATGCACCGACAACGTCGAGTACGACATCCAAGTCCGTCACTTTCAGGGTTCTCGTGATCGAACGATACTGAGACATTTTTATATCAGCCTCTCCCCGTTCAATTCGTTGGTAGGTTTTCAGGCTCATCCCAGCGCTAGCCGCTAACTTTTCTTGAGACCAATTGCCTTGCTTCCTGCGCTCAATCAGCGCTATTACTATAGGTTCTTGTGACATAAGCACCTCCAGAATAGACAGTTATGACCTAATTTCAGCAAGAAGCAGACCATATTGACTCAGAACAGTTTACATAAGCCATTAAAGGCATATTATTCGGCCGATAAAAACGTTACGTTTCATAAACTTTCACACTTACAACAGCGTTAACGCGCAGGCAGATAAGTTTGAATGTTCAAGAGCTAGGAAATAAGAAAAATTGCAAATTGCGAATAATGATAGCGTGAAATTGGAAATTGCGAATCTCTATAAATTGGCATTTCCTTGCATACAACAAGCTTTAGAATCAGAAGATACCCGTAATGAAATTGTTGTGGTACAGCATAGATTACTAACTTACAAAGAAGTGCTGTTACACGGAAATATGCTGGAAGATAAAGAATTAAAACAGGCTTTTTCTGCATTGAACCAAAGCGAGAAAGGTGTTGTTCAAGGTGGTATTCAGAATATAAACGATGCAATAAAGCAAATGGATGAGATTATCGAAAGGTATAGCAGGAAGGCGAATATCAATAAGCAGGCTTATAAACAAGTTTGAATCGATAGTACACAGAAATAACTAAGTCGACGCTTATTAAAGCGTCGACTTACACAAAAACAAGGTGTGTAACGTAAAGCTATTTTCTAAAGCGAGTAAACGTTCTAAAGCCGGCAAATAACATCAACATACCAAGCATGCCAAATGATGCACCACCGCCACTGCTACCAGAGCTTGTAACGGGCTTCTTCTTCAAGCCGGAGTATGCCGACCTCTTAGCGTGAGTTGAAACAAACTTAGCGGTTTCTGTACCCGCGATCACGCTATCAATCCAATCTTTATAATCGTATATTTCAGTAAATACGGACGTTACAACAGAATTACCGCCACAGGTTGCAGGACCAAAGCTAGTAATACCGACTTGTCGATAATCTGAACCATCTTTCCAGTAAACAGGACCACCAGAATCACCTTGGCAGGTACTTCCATATAAACTAGTGAAAATGTTGAAATCACCAGTGAAACAAATTTGTTTACCAGTTAGAGGAGGATTTGGGTTGTCCTTACCTGTAAATGCGTTCTTGCACGTTGTGTTATCTACGTAAGCCAGAGTTACTCTCTGTAATAAGGTGGTTCCGTCAAAGCCTGTACGTGTATTACCATGACCAACGGCCACAAAATCACTCGCCGCATTACGATAAGTTTCATTTAATGGATGCTTCACAACATCGTTGATCGAATCAACATTGAGTGCACTTTCTAGCTTGAGAATAGCAACATCATTGCGTAAAAAGTCGCTGATTTCATCCGAGTAATCACTAGGGTAATAAACCTCAGAAACACGCGCTTTCTGGATATTACCCTTAGGGAATTGAGAGGTATCTTCTATCTGAGGAACAACAACAGTAAACAACTGTCCTTCCTCATCACCATAGATACAGTGCGCAGCAGTCAAAACATGGCTTGGGTCAAGAATCGTTGCACCACAATATGAGCCCGTTGAGTAAACCCCATCGTAATCAATACGATCGATAAACAAGCTTGCCATTGATGGGAAATCAGTGACTGAAGCGTTGCTACCGTTAACGATATAAGGTGAAACACCGACATTTGGAGTACTTTCGACCGAGTTTTCCGTCGCCATAACACTTGATGTGTAAATCAATGGAGCTAAAAGCCCTAAAACGGCTTTACGAACCGGACTCATTGTATGGTTAACATTCATAGACAACTCCTTGTAACCCCTACTACTTATTTACAAAAATGATGAGTCGACACCATAACACGTCACAACTGTGATTATAGTAAGTATTTGTAGCGATATTGCCACATCTCTCATTTTATAAACGAATTTTCAGTAGCCGCTGTTCGTTGCAATACTAAAGATAATACGGTCGCAGAAACAAAAAAGCCTACCGTTGAACTTCTCTACACAGAGAAGCAAACAATAGGCTTTCATTTCGCTTAATGGTTTCTCTTAAAAGAGATTAACCGCGGTAGTAACGTTGAGGTACGAATGGCATTTTTTCTACTGTCATTGGTAGTTTCTTGCCACGAACTTCAGCGAATACTTCAGTGCCAATAGCCGCTAGATCAGTGCGAACGTAAGCCATTGATACAGGCTTGCCTGCGTTAGGGCCCGCCGTGCCGCTTGTTACTACGCCAACCTTGTTACCTTCAGCGTCAAACAATTCAGCGCCTTCACGTACTGGTGCTTTAGTTTGGCCAACAAGACCAACACGCTTGCGTTGAACGTCTTTAGTCGCGATTTGCTCAAGGATGATGTCTGCGCCTGGGAAACCGCCAGCACGCTCACCGTCAGTACGACGCACTTTTTGAATACCCCATAGAAGGCTAGCTTCTACTGGCGTTGTTGTTGTATCTAGATCGTGACCGTACAAACATAAACCACACTCAAGACGCAGTGAATCACGTGCACCAAGGCCAATCCACTCTACTTCAGCTTCTGAAGTTAGCTTACGCGCTAGTGCTTCAGCATGATCATTCGGTACAGAGATTTCGTAGCCATCTTCGCCTGTGTAACCACTGCGGCTTACGATACATTCCACACCATCGATATCCACTTTTTGAACATCCATGAACAGCATGTCTGCAACGCTAGGTTGGAAACGAGCCAGTACTTCAGACGCTTTAGGGCCTTGAAGTGCTAGTAGAGCACGGTCATCAATCACTTCCATTTCTACGTCTGCAGGAAGGTGAGCCGTTAGGTGGTCGATATCTTGTGTCTTACAAGCTGCGTTCACAACTACAAATAGGTGATCGCCAAGATTTGCAACCATCAGGTCATCCATGATGCCGCCCTGCTCGTTAGTAAAAAACGCGTAACGCTGCTTACCAGAAGGAAGGTCAATAATATCTACGGGAACCAAAGATTCTAAGACAGCAGCTGCATTTGCACCATGTAGACGAAGTTGCCCCATGTGAGAAACATCAAAAAGACCGGCAGCGTCACGAGTGTGTAAGTGCTCTTTCTTTACACCTAGTGGGTACTGAACTGGCATATCGTAGCCAGCGAAAGGAACCATTTTCGCACCCTCTTCAACGTGAAGCGCATGCAGTGGTGTTTTTAGTAGGTCTTGATTAGCGTGTTCTTGAGTCATTTTATTCTCCATGAAGCGTTGCAGGCTGTCCAAAATCGAGTCTGCCGCTTATATCTCTATTTAGAGTCACCTCTAACGATACGGGTTAACGTTAGAAACAGTAGATAGTAAAAAGTGATATCTTTTATATAGGCTTATATTGTTAGCGTTATAAATATGAATGGCTGTACAAATCCCATACAACTCACTTTCTAAGAATTCACTTCAGTAAACTTCAATCAACATGAGTAAACCGTGTTCACTATAATAAACAAGGCTGAGTCAGTTTTACACCCTTAACAATAGTCAAACAGCTCAAAATGTGACATTTAACAATTTAAAAACAATTGTTCGATACATACAAAAACGCGATATTGATGATTTTCACATCAATATCGCGTCTATTGGCTAACGTTCGAAACAAAAGCAAACGTTTGCATTCACTATAAGAAATTCAAAGTTTGTTAGCTTATTTTGCAATAACCTACAGTTATTTTGCAGTCACCCACAGAATGAGTGCATCTTCAGCACTCGTTGAAATCAGCATGTGGCCCATATTCGCATCGTAATACATGCTATCGCCTTCACTCATTGGCACAGGCTCGTAGAATTCTGAGTAGAACATCACATCACCAGATATGATCATTAAGAACTCTTCACCATCGTGGCGCACCCAATCGTTATACTCTTCAAAAGTACGAGCTCTCACTCGACTCTTAAACGGCATCATCTTCTTATTAGAGAGCTCTGTGGCAAGCAATTCGTGTTCATAAGTTGGTGTTGGGTGTGGTTTACCTTGGCCTGCCTTGGTTAAATCACGACGTCCTGTGGCGACTTTTTTTCTCGGTGGTTCAAAGAGTTGCGGCATATCTATCTGCAACCCCATAGCCAATTTCTGCATTGCTTGAAAGGTCGGTGAGATCTGTTCGTTCTCGATTTTACTGAGCGTAGAACGTGCTAAGCCTGTGCGCTGGCTTGCCTCTTCTAGCGTGATCCCAAGCTTACTGCGAATGTCTTTAATACGCTGGCCAAGCCTAAGAGGTTCGATATTCTGGTCTAACGTTTCCTTCGCCAACGTTAGAGATGGGTACTCATCATAAATGTCTTCTGACATAGGTCCCTCATTAATTTTTTACTTCCTGTCTATTAATTTCATTCTTGCATAAAGCGCTTTGTTGATTAAAGAGCGCACAGAGAAATAAAGCGTGCTCCCCGTAGCAAAACAAGAAAATCTGTTTCCTATTGGAAATTTTTGTTGAAAATTGATTTTAACGGAGCTATGTTATCGACTTGTTAGATGAAGAGATGCTACTTCGGCTTGCCGCAAATGATAGATTTAACATTTGTAAGAGCTGTTTTTTACCCGAATTTTTGGGAACCAATTCGTGCTGCATTGACCCTACAACGATCGCTTAGACGCTGTAAGAGTATATTTAATACGCAATCAACGTATATCTGTACCTATATAGCGCAAACGATACCGATGCAGAAATCAACGTAAGACCTAATGGACTATAAAAACAATCACCATTAGCTTAATGAAAGGTCTCGACAATGAACGCTTACCAAAACCACAGCTTAGACAGTTTTTTCTCTACGAACCTATCTGGTACTGACGACGCCGTATTTGCTGGAATCCAAGCAGAGAACACTCGTCAAAACGAACAAATCGAACTTATTGCTTCTGAGAACATCGTTTCTAAAGCAGTAATGCAAGCTCAAGGCACTTGCCTAACCAACAAATACGCAGAAGGCTACCCAGGCCGTCGCTACTACGGTGGTTGTGAGCACGTAGATACAGTAGAAGCTATCGCGATTGAACGTGCTAAACAGCTGTTCAAATGTGAATACGTAAACGTGCAGCCTCACTCTGGCGCTCAAGCAAACGGTGCAGTAAAACTTGCCCTACTTCAACCTGGCGACACAATCCTTGGTATGTCTTTAGATGCTGGTGGTCACCTTACACACGGTGCACGTCCTGCAATGTCGGGCAAGTGGTTCAACGCCGTTCAATATGGCGTAGACCGCGACACACTTGAAATCGATTACGAAGCAGTTCGCGCTTTAGCTGTCGAAAGCCAACCTAAAATGATTATTGCAGGTGGTAGTGCTATCCCACGCGTTATTGATTTCGCTAAATTCCGCGAAATTGCTGACGAAGTTGGCGCTATCCTAATGGTCGATATGGCACACATCGCGGGTCTTATCGCGACAGGTGCTCACCCTAGCCCACTACCACACGCACACGTTGTTACCACAACGACGCACAAAACACTTCGTGGCCCACGCGGCGGTATGATTCTTACGAACCACGAAGACATCAACAAAAAGATCAACTCTGCAGTGTTCCCTGGCCTACAAGGCGGCCCACTAATGCACGTTATCGCGGCTAAAGCAGTGGCGTTTGGTGAAGCTCTTGGCCCTGAATTTATTACTTATATTGATTCAGTGATCGACAACGCAAAAGTTCTCGCTGAAGTGTTGCAAACTCGCGGTTGTGACATTGTGACTGGCGGTACAGACACACATCTAATGCTAGTTGACCTTCGCCCTAAAGGCTTGAAAGGTAACGTAACTGAAGAAGCATTAGAGCGTGCAGGGATCACATGTAACAAAAATGGCATACCATTCGATACAGAGAAGCCTATGATTACTTCTGGTATTCGTTTAGGTACGCCAGCTGGGACCACTCGTGGTTTTGGCACTGAAGAATTCAAACTTATCGGTGAATGGATCGGCGATGTACTTGATGGCTTAGTTGAAAGCCCTGAAGGCAATGCTGAAGTTGAGCAACGTGTTCGCAAGCAAGTTAAAGAGCTTTGCAAGCGCTTCCCTCTTTACCGTTAAACCGTTTTTAAGATTTAAATTAAAACCTCATAAATTTTTGGAGAATAAGCAATGGACAATACACTAAAGTTTGCAGACAGCCACGAGTGGGTAAAAGACAACGGTGACGGTACTGTAACTATCGGTATTTCTGAGCACGCTCAAGAGCTACTAGGTGACGTTGTGTTTGTTGACCTGCCTGACACTGGAGACGAAATTGAAGCTGGCGAAAGCTTCTCTCTCGTTGAGTCAGTGAAAGCAGCTTCTGATATCTACGCACCAATCTCTGGCGAAATCGTAGAAATCAACGAAGAATTAGAAGATAGCCCAGAGTTAATTAACGAAGAATCTTATGAAGGTGGTTGGATAGTTAAAGTGAAGATGTCTGATGCGTCTGAACTAAACAACCTTAAAGATGCGGAAGAATACCTAAGCTCTGTAGAAGAAGACTAATAGGTAACCTCATTACGATAAAGCTGCTCTTGTGAGCAGCTTAATTTTAGGGGCTAGCTCACGGCTCCAGAGAGAAAGTAGAACATATCATGACTGAATTACTTCAAAGCCAATTACTGAAAGACTTGGGTACGCAAAACGAGTTTGTTGCTCGTCATAACGGCCCTAATAAAGCAGACCAGCAAAAAATGCTTGAAGCGATCAACGCGACTAGCTTAGACGCACTGATCGACGAAACGGTTCCTGCACAAATCCGTCTTGAAAAACCAATGACACTTGCTGCGCCACTGAGCGAAATGGACATGCTGACCTCTCTTAAAGAGATCGCTAATCTAAACCAAGTGAAACGTACTTTCATTGGCCAAGGCTACTACAACACATTCACTCCAAACGTTATTCTACGTAACGTTTTAGAGAACCCAGGCTGGTACACAGCTTACACACCATACCAACCAGAGATTTCTCAAGGTCGTCTTGAAGCTCTACTCAATTACCAACAAATGGTAATGGACCTTACAGGTATGGAAATCGCGAACGCGTCCCTTCTTGATGAAGCGACAGCGGCTGGCGAAGCAATGACACTGTGTAAGCGCGCTGGCAAAAGCAAGAGCAAAGTATTCTTCGTTGCTGACGATGTTCACCCTCAAACACTAGAAGTTGTTAAAACTCGTGCTGAGTACATCGGCTTTGAAGTCATGGTTGGCGCTCTTGAAACACTTCCAGAGCAAGATGTATTTGGTGCGTTACTTCAATACCCAGGTACAACAGGCGAAGTTCGTGACCTAACAGACATCATTGCGAAAGCTCAAGCTAACAAGACTCTTGTAACCGTTGCAACTGACCTACTTGCTTCTGCACTACTTAAGCCTGTTGGCGAAATGGGCGCAGACGTAGCAATTGGTTCAGCGCAACGTTTCGGCGTTCCTATGGGATACGGCGGTCCACACGCTGCATTCATGGCAACACGTGAAAAGCATAAGCGTACAATGCCAGGTCGTGTAATCGGTGTTTCTATCGATACTCACGGTAACCAAGCGCTACGTATGGCAATGCAAACTCGTGAGCAACACATCCGCCGCGAGAAAGCGACATCGAACATCTGTACAGCTCAAGCACTTCTTGCAAACATGGCGTCTTTCTACGCGGTTTACCACGGTGCAGAAGGCCTACGTACTATTGCGCGTCGTACACACCACATGACAGCTATCCTAGCGGCTGGCCTGACTAAATCAGGTTACGAGCTAACAAACAACAGCTTCTTCGATACCATCACCATCAACTCTGAAGAGAAGACCGATGCACTGTACGCGAAAGCGCAAGCAGCAGACATCAACCTTCGCTTACTTCAAGATAAAGAAGGTAATGGCAAAATCGGTATCAGCTTAGATGAAACAACAACGATCGACGACGTGAACGCATTGTTCGCTATCTTCGACGTGAAAGAAGACGTTCAAGCACTATCTTCTGACATTGCATCAAACGAATTTGCAGCAATTCCAGAAAACTGCCGTCGTGAATCTGAATTCCTAACTCACCCAGTATTCAACACGCACCACAGCGAAACGCAAATGATGCGTTACCTAAAACAGCTTGAGAACAAAGACTTCTCACTAACGCACGGCATGATCCCACTGGGCAGCTGTACGATGAAGCTGAACGCGGCTGCTGAGATGATTCCTGTAACATGGCCTGAGTTTGGTTCAATTCACCCATTCGCACCTCTAGAGCAAGCGGCTGGCTACACAGCGCTAGCGAAAGATCTTAAAGAGAAGCTATGTGAAATCACCGGTTACGACGATTTCTCACTACAGCCTAACTCTGGTGCATCTGGTGAATACGCGGGTCTAATCGCTATTCAACGCTACCACGCAAGCCGCGGTGAAGCTCACCGTAACGTTTGTTTGATTCCAAGCTCTGCGCACGGTACTAACCCTGCAACAGCATCAATGGTTTCAATGAAGGTGGTGGTTGTTAAGTGTGATGAAGATGGCAACATCGACATGACCGACTTAGCAGCGAAAATCGAGAAGCACAAAGACAACCTATCAAGCATCATGATCACTTACCCTTCTACGCACGGCGTATACGAAGAGCAAGTGAAAGAAGTGTGTGAACAAGTACACGCAGCTGGCGGTCAGGTTTACCTAGACGGCGCGAACATGAACGCTCAAGTTGGTCTAACTTCACCTGGTTTTATCGGTTCAGACGTATCTCACTTGAACCTACACAAAACATTCTGTATTCCACACGGTGGTGGCGGTCCGGGTATGGGTCCTATCGGTGTTAAATCGCACCTAGCACAATTCCTACCAGGTCACATCGAAAACGGTGTACAAGGCTCTGACTACGCGGTATCAGCAGCAGATTTAGGTAGTGCTTCAATCCTACCTATCTCTTGGGCTTACATTGCGATGATGGGCGAACCTGGCCTAACAGACGCAACGAAAGTAGCGATTCTGAACGCGAACTACGTGATGGAGAAACTACGTCCTCACTACCCTGTTCTTTACCGTGGCACTAACGGCCGCGTAGCGCACGAATGTATTATCGATATTCGTCCGCTTAAAGAAGACACAGGCATCAGCGAAGAAGATATTGCTAAACGTCTAATGGACTTCGGTTTCCACGCGCCTACTATGTCTTTCCCAGTAGCTGGCACACTAATGGTAGAGCCAACTGAATCTGAAGACTTAGAAGAGCTTGACCGTTTCTGTGAAGCAATGATAGCAATCCGTCATGAAATGGCAGCTGTGAAGGCCGGTGAATGGCCACTAGACAACAACCCTCTAGTGAACGCACCACACACACAAGTTGACCTTTCAGGCGCAGAATGGGATCGCCCTTACTCTCGCGAACTGGCTTGCTTCCCATCGAAAGCAACCAAGAACTCGAAGTACTGGCCAACAGTTAACCGTGTAGACAACGTATACGGCGACCGTAACCTAATCTGTTCTTGCCCAAGCATCGATAACTACGAAGATTAATTTTTGTAGATTTAAGATAAACAAAAGCGAACCAAACGGTTCGCTTTTTTGTTGTCTGAAATCTGAGTTCGACAAAAGCATTGACCTTACCGTGAGGGAAAGGTTTAAGGTGAAATGAATCCAATGAAGAATGAGGAAACAATTATGGGATGTTGCAACAAAGCGCCAAAAGGTGGAGCCCCTATTGGCTTACTTTTAAAGGTCACGCTTGGGATTGGTCTTTTTGTTTTACTGCTGGCATTGTGGCAATAGAAAACTTATGGGGCTTTAGCTTTAAAGCTAAAAAGTGATGGCTTATAAAACAGGAATAGCGCCCAAATAGCCATTGACGCCATAGTCGTTTGTTATGACTCAGTTTCGTCGATGTACTCAATCTGGTTATTCACAGAAATGGCTAAAACTATTGCAAAAACAATCGCGATTGAGATTCTAAGAAAAGCCGATGGGATAATAGATTGTGTAGAAATGACAAACGGACCAGCGAAACCACCAGAAACAGCTCCTAGATAAGTTCGCCTCCGACTCCATTTCATCAGCGAACCACATTCAATACAACGATACTTAGTCCAATGAGAACTAAAGAAAAACCAGCTACATGCCACATTTTTCCGACACTTGGGACATTGTCTAGACTTCATAATTGCCTCATAAAATTAAACTAAGCCGATATAAAACAACCTGATTAGAGAAACATCAAATTTTCTAGCTAGAGTTTCGAGCGAGTTCATGAGTTATAAAACCTTACTAAGTGGCTAATAACGCACACTCACCCTAAAGCCACGCACTTTAGACACAAAACCCAATTGGAACTTAAAATGCCAAGCCTTATCAGTTCACCTTGATAAAAATTTCAAGGCGATATGCCCTTCCTATCCAATCGTACAATTTACTTAATAAAGTGGTTTCGGGCTTGTTCAACACTCGGGATTTAGTGTTGGCTACGCAACACCTTAATCCTTATCTTTTAGGTGAATTACACGAAGATTACAAATAATCGCCTGCTTTTTCATAAGCTTCAAGTTCAATAGGCGACTCAGCGTAGCCAAAGACTTTTAGTTGTAACAAGTATTTCTTTGTAAATGCTTCAAGGCCCATATCCTCTACTTGCTTTACATGGATCAGCTCATGAGACATTAATAATTTGTCACCTTTTGATCTATTGACTATCCAAATACCGTAGCCAAATGTTGTACCAGTAATGTAAGGAGAGTCTAGCCCTAAGCGTTGCATCTGAAATAACAATGATTCATTTTCAGGCAAAGGAATTGAATCGGCATAATGCACGCGAATTTTTTCAGGGTGTTTGATGCCAATCTTGTGCGCTATTTCAATATATTGAGGTAGTAAAGGGACACCTTGGGTTAGAGCTATTTCTTCATTTTTTCTTACATACTTAAAAGAAAGTGGAAAATACGCTTCTAACTGCTCTAATAAATAACTAGGAGGATTTTCATATACTTCATTTTTGTCTTCGCAACCTAAAATTGAAATAGCCAAGAGCAACAGTGCGATAATTTTTAGTGTTCTTTTCATTTGCTGTGAACTCCTTTTCACCTCACGCCAGCATAACACGTTTGCTACCATGCAGATTAAATCTAAATTTACGACTTAATATGGCAAATCAAATCAAACGTTAGCAGCCTGCTTGAACAATTTATTATGCCTGTTCTAACCCTTTCAGGGAGCTTGGTACTATTATTTTATGAAATGGCGTAACGAAGAACATATAGATCTTACCAAACATATTGTTCACATGAACCACGGTATTTGCGTGAACAATTGCGGTTTCTCCTTCAGGCTCAACAAGAAAAGAAACTCGAACATCAAGGTGTTTATCACAGTCTTCTAATACAACTTCATTCTCAGTTGAACTGACCAGCGTAAAAATACCAACTCGTTCACCTACTACATATTCTGAACCTAATTTCTCTCGGGATACATCTTGTAGACCACCCAAGTTTTTTAAACCGAGTTTAGATACAACCCAGTTTCTCATAGACATCAGAAATGCAATCCAACTCGGTGTCTGAGCGGCTATTTCAAGAAACACTTCAATAGCAGTTTGATTATCGTATTTTATTTTTTTCGAAAAACTATCACAGAAATATGAATTTTTGGAATATTCGCTCAATATTGATTTCTTGGGTATAGACATAAACTCTCCTTCAAAAGGCATAGACATAATGACCCCCACGAAAGGTACTAGCCTTCAATATCGTGGGTTAGCTTAAAGCCAAAGCCAAAGCCAAAGCCAAAGCCAAAGCCAAAGCCAAAGCCAAAGCCAGAATTAGTATGTCAAACGACTAAATTTGGAGGCTAGCGCGAATAACGATAGCATAATTTTCATTGACTTAGATACGCATGAGTCCTTCATACAAGTCGTTACATTGAAAGAGCATAGAGGCGAACAACGTGAACACCTTAAACACACAACTAAACCAAGCTGAAAATTCCGAGTGTAGCAAATAGTGTTGATGCGATTGTTAACTGCGCTTTTCAGCTTTAGTTACACAAACAGAAAACAGCTCTTTCATCGGCACATAATTACAATGATAACCATGGATATTTGCGGCTACCCACTGCTCAGAAGTAATACCAGCAAAATTAATATTGTAACCACAGTTGATTGCAATATGCTCAAACAACAAACGCTGAGCACGACCATTACCTTCTCGAAATGGATGTAGAACGTTAATGTCGCAATAATACTCAGCTAATTTAGTTAGAAATTCATCGTATGGTAGATCCACTAAATACTTATCTTTTTCTAACATTGAAAACAGATTATTCGCTTCTTTTTCAATCCTAACTACATTACAGAAACGTGTATTTCCCTTTGAAATATCAATCGTTCTTAGTTCGCCTGCCCATTCAAATAGATCGGAGAACAAATTTTGATGAATTGAACGCAGGTAGCTGAAATCGTAAGGAGGTAATTGAAACTCCACATACATTGCAGCTAACGTTGTTAAATCACGTTCAGCAGCCTCTAATACTGCTTCATTTCTGATATTGAGCTTATTAACAAGAACTGTACTATTTTCGTAAGTATAAGGATCTTGTGTTGTGCCATATTTATCAGCCATTGAGCGCCTCTAACGAATTTACGTTTGAGTATTTGTTTAACAAAATTTGACGTTGTTGCTCTCTATCGAGTGATAAATCGAAATCACTAGCAACATCATGTCCCTCTAAACGCATACTTTCTTTAAAGTTATCCATTTTAACTTGTTCGAAATAGGCATGTTTTTCTTCGTAAGAAGAAAGTATTGAATTACTTGGCATAACTAAATCAATCTCATTAAGTTGAGATTGAATCGTTATTCCTGACTCAAAGACACCCCAGCTGTTAATAGAAAAACGAAAGGTTCGACCTTGGCGCTCTCTTTGAATATTTAAGCCTAAATTTTCAACTAATGAGTTAACTACGGATTGTACTTTACGTTCAGAAATCCCAGTTGCAGCCACGATAGCTTGAGTATTTGGAGATTCCAATCGTGTCATTGCAGCTAAAACTAATAATTCGTACTTCATGCTTACCTCGCACATTTATGCGGAAATAATATTAGTCTACTACTCAAAGGGAATCATTACCATATTTGAAAACTAAATTAATAAAGAAGCGGTTAACGAATGACATGGATTCCCCCTACCGAGGACCTGCCACACTTATGTGGTACTTAAATGCACCGGAGGCACCATGTCTGATTATTCTTATTTCTGCGGTATCGACCTAGCTAAAAACCACTTTAGCCTTCATGCCGTAGACCAAAATGGTAAAGTCTTACTTCATAAGTCAGTAACCCGCTCTAAACTACTGACTGCAATAGTAAATATGCCACTCATGCGTATAGGCGTTGAAGCGTGTGGTGGTGCACATTATTGGGCAAGAACACTCAATAAACTGGGTCACGACACTCGCATTATGGCTGTTAAATACGTAATTCCTTATCGAACTAAGGGAAAAAACGACCTTAATGATGCAGTCGCTATCTGCGAAGCTGTTCAGCGGCCATCAACTCGCTTTGTTCCTGTTAAGTCCCCCGAGCAACAAGCCATCTTATCGGTACATAGAATGAGAGAGCATTGGGTTCGTGAACGCACCGCGCTTATGAATCGCATGCGCGCCCTACTTTCTGAGTTCGGGTTGATCATTCCCGTTGGTCGCTCTTCATTGATGAAACAGGTTCCCTTAATGCTCGAAGATGCAGAAAATGAACTGCCACATCTCGCTAGAACGGTGATTGCCGATGCTTATCACCACCTTGGTGAATTGAATCAACGTATCGCCGATACTGAACAAGTCTTTGATTCTTTTGCTAAGGTCAGCACTAATGTTCAACGAGTGATGAAGGTTCGAGGCATTGGTCCTCAAACCGCTACTGCGATACTCGCTTCGATAGGTAATGGCTCTCAATTTGATAAAAGCCGTGATTTCTCTGCTTGGCTAGGCTTAGTACCAAAACAATATTCGACGGGAGGAAAGCCTCGCTTAGGTCGGATAACCAAACACGGCGACAAATACTTACGAACACTATTAGTTCACGGCGCAAGGACCGTGATTGCCAACCTTGGCGACAAGCAAGATAAGCTAAGTCAATGGTGTCGAGGCGTTCTAGAACGAAGAGGAATGAACCGAGCAATAGTGGCACTGGCCGCGAAGAACGCACGAATTATATGGTCACTTTTACACAATCAAACAGAATATAAAAACTATGCTGCTTAAGTAAAAACCTAAGCAACATAAAGAGTTAAACCCACCGGGTCATTGCAGACGCTAATGATGGAGATAGGTTAAGACCACTTGCGGAGAGCCTGTTAATGCGGCGGACACACTAGATGTCATCTAACGAATAAGGCACCGCAGTCGCGCAAAGTCATCAGGGCCACGACGTATGCGAATCGTCGATAAGTAGGCCGAATGTAGAGCGGCAGTCCAAAACCCATCAACATAAGTTTAGCGGATGTTTGACAACCGGGGGAATCCATGTGGCCCTTGTTAAGGTGTGAGCAACGCAATACCTAAGCCGACGCATACCGCCTTAATCACTAAAACCAACGTATAGTAAAAATGCCATGCGTTGCGAATCACTCTTAAACAGTTTGTTGAACGAAGCCGCTGCGCGGCAGATTAAAACGAGTGCAAGCCATACTCTTGTAACACCATCACCCTGATGGTCATTCACAGGAGTAACCCCATGAAACCCGATGACTTAAAACGCTACAACACCCTTTATGAACAACACCTTACCAACCTAAAGCTGCAAGGTAAACGACCTGCGACGATCGATGCCTATTCTCGTGCGGTTCGTCGGATCACCGCTCATTTCGATCGCGTACCTGACACGTTAACCACTGCCGATCTCAAACAGTTCTTCGCGTCTCTTATTCAAACCCATTCGTGGAGCACCATTAAACTCGATCGTAATGGCTTGCAGTTTTTCTATCGCTACACGCTCGATAAACAGTGGGAGTGGCTCAATATCGTCAAGCCGCCACAAGTAAAACGACTGCCCGACATACTGACACCACAGCAAGTCAGCTCTCTGATTACTTACACTCGACAGGCACGTTATCAGGTGTTTTTTCTTACTCTGTACAGCATGGGATTACGACTCAGTGAGGGATTAAATCTTACGGTTCATGATATCGACAGCCAAACAATGCGCGTTCACATACGGGAAGGAAAAGGCGGAAAAGACCGAATGGTGCCGCTTCCTCTGCGAACGCTTAAGGCACTCCGCACACACTGGCTCAGCCATAAACACCCTCGATTACTGTTTCCCGGGCTTAGAAAAGGTGACGACGCACCGATGGACAGAGGCGGTATTCAAAAAACAATGAAGCTTGTACTCAAAGAATGCGGAATCCAAAAACACGCCAGCCCCCACTCACTTAGACATTGCTTTGCAACGCACTTACTTGAGCGAGGGCTTGACCTGCGTTCACTGCAAACGCTACTGGGTCACGCAAGCCTTAACACCACTGCTCGTTACACTCGAATGACCCAAATAAAGCAGCGCGATGCCGTAATGGCCATCAACCAATTAACGGATGCTCTAGACTTAACAGGGAGCATGAAATGAGTACGTTCATTGAGCTGCTTCGCCAACATCACCGTGCGCTTAAGCGTCACTATCATGCTCAGATGAATGGCGATATGCATCGGGCCATTGGGGCGATGCTCCGTTGCAAGACCGAGCAACAAGGTCGCTCACAATGGTTCTGCAGTCACTGTCATCACGACGACCGATTACCGCTTTCTTGTGGTCACCGACACTGCCCTCAATGCCAACAACGCACCACTTCTGACTGGCTACAACGTCAACAGCAAAAGCGGTTACCTGTTCACTATTTCATGGTGACCTTCACTTTGCCGTATCAACTAAGAGTCTTAGCAAGACATCAACCTAGAGCGACATATAACGGTATGTTTAAGGTGGCATCGGGGGTTTTAAAGGACTTTGCGAAAAGACAGATGCAAGGTGAACTTGGGTTTACCGCCGTGCTGCATACCCACAGCCGACAACGAAACTTGCATCCACACCTGCATATTATTGTGACGGCAGGCCAATACGACCCATCAAGACAAACGTGGCACAAAGGCAACAAGCATTACCTTTTTAACGCGTTTGCTTTGGCCAAAGTCTGGCGAGCAAGAATGCTAGAGGCGATTAATCAACATCCTACGTTGTGGCTGCCGAGTGGCATTCCCAAACAATGGGTGGTCGATTGTAGGCAGGTTGGTTACGGTCAGTCAGCACTGAGCTATTTGTCGCGCTACCTCTATCGCGGCGTGTTGCCTGATGAAGACATCATCCATATCACCGATGATACCGTCACCTTCCGCTATAAAGAGAGCCAAGCCAAAGCATGGCGAACGCGCACCTTGCCCATCCTTAAGTTCTTATTGCTCATTTTGCAGCACGTGCTCCCCAAAGGGTTACAACGAGTTCGGGATTACGGATTTTTACGTGGTCAGGCACACGCCTTAAGAGCCCGCATTCAACTGCTGTTATTGAACTTGGTCTATAGGATGCCGCCACTCACCGCCCCGATAAGGAGCAAAGCGACACGGGTATGCCCTTGCTGTGAGCATGAGATGGCGTGCGTTGGAGTGAGCCGACCCATGTAGCCGAAAGGCATTTGATAATAAGGAGAATGGCATCAACGAAAACAGAGGAGATGTGACGACGAAAGAAAGAGAAAATAGCTAACTGGTTGATAAGATTGCTATCGCAACCTTATCTTGACCTCGCTCGCCTTGAGAAAAGCCTCAAAGCGATGTGCCCTTCAAATACAATCGTACAATTTACTTAATAAAGTGGCTTCGGGCTTGTTCAACACTTGGGATTTAGTGTTGTCTGCGCAACACCTTAATCCTTATTCGTTATAAGCCTATTCACCAAGCCATTCAGGTTCAGGATCACCCGATATCCACCCCCAGTCTTTCAACGTTTCTATAAACCTACCTCGATTATATTGGTCGTACGACGCGGGGTTTAGACCAGAACTGTAGTAACCAACCAATTTTTCTGATTCAAATACAGATTCATCGTCATCTTTTCGTGAAGTAACTAGAGTGCCATTTTGACAACCGAATTGAGGTAGCAAACCTGTCACTTCGTATTCTCGGTCATCCGTCCCTAGAAATTTGAATGGTGATATAAATTCAATTCCAAGATCTTTAGATGCATCGAGCCATGCTTGTTGAGGGCGATTAAATAACGATTTTAGACGCTCAGCGTTTTCATTGTCAGATACATCTATGGCTTGAAGGATGCTGAAATCAACAAAACCATCTTCATCAAATGAAACGATCCAACGCTCGGAAAATGCATTAACTTCTACATCTATACAACTCGACCATTCAATATAGTTGACTTGAAATGGAAACTTCTCTTTCGTCATTTGTTCAAGGAAATCAAATAATTTCATATATCCTCTGAGGCTTATAACACTTAAGTATTTATCCGTTGTCGTAGCACAATGGATAAATACCTGTTGGACTTGGCCGCTTCTATCTATGGAATTTGCTTTTTAGGACTGACTTACGTTCCACTATTATCATTAAGACCGGTACCCCGTCAGCCGTCCATTTTCCACTTCTAGCCACCAATTTATCTATTGCGACTATACCCGTTGCATAATCTTTTTAAAAGCGAACAATGCCCCTCTCTCGCCATAACACAACGATAATTTTATTCATTACAATCAGACAACTAGGTCAGTCGGTGCTCTGAAACGACTATCCTAGGTCTAATATTGATGCACACGAGTACCATGCTGTTGCTATGGCAGTTCGGACAACAAGGTTTCTCTTTCAGCACTTCCGATTTCTCTGCGGGTCGCTTTCGTAAGCTTTGCCTAATTTCCGCTATCGCTTTTACCCGCACAGCATTAGCTAGAAAGCCATAGTAGCGTATTCGCATTAGCCCTTTAGGCAACACATGTAAAAGTAAGCGTCGAAGTAACTCGCCCGCATTACAACACATTCTTTGCGTCCCATTGGTTCGGTAGTCTTTGTAACTCATCGTGATACGGCCATCCACGTTATAACTTAATTGGTTGGGATTTAACCCGATACGATTGCAATACCGAGATAGATAACTCACTACCGCTGTAGGCTCGTGGAGTACAGGTTTACTGTACACAACCCATCTCTTACTAGCGGCTTCCTCTAATAAATTACTGTGCGTTGCTATTAACTCGCTTACTCGACATAACATCTCTTTCTTAAAGCGAACGGATAAGGCTTTAACCGGGAGCAGGTAACTCTCTTTTCTTGTCGGTTGCCATTGCCGATCTTTTGTAAGCACCCCACTCGGTAGTAGGCAATGAATATGAGTATGTTGACTCAGATTTCTTCCCCAAGTATGAAGAACCATTAATGCTCCAAGTTGACCGACAAGGTGATGCCGCTCATTAGCAAACGCGCATAATGTTGCCCACACTGAATGAAACAAGCATTGATAAACCACCTTAGGATGCGCTTTAACCAGAGCATTGAACTCGTGAGGTAAGGTAAAAACCATATGATGGTAGGCCACAGGTAAAATATCTTGGCTTCGCTTTGTTAGCCATTGCTGTCTCATCTGCTCTTGGCAATTGGGGCAATGACGATCTCGACAAGAACAGTACCAACGAGTTTCATGGCCACATTGCTGACAACGCCAGTCGTAACTGCCCATACGCTCCGTTCGGCAGTCTCTTAAATGGTTAAGCACTTGCCACTGTCTCGGTGTGACTTTGCTTTTATCAAGCTCTTCTAAGCCTTGTGTTAATACGGCTTGGTAAGGAGATAATGCGTTCATTCGCTCTCCTCCCATAGTTGAGCAACTAAGTCGAACTTACTTCCGTCCGAGCTTTCGTTGTGATGACCTATCCAATGGGTGTACCTCAATGTCGTTTTGATATTCGAATGTCCGAGGTAACGCTGCAGAACATTCAAAGGCATGCCCGATTCGAGCTGATGAGTCGCATAAGCGTGCCTCAAGGCGTGTATTCCTCCTAATTTTCTGACGTTTGCCTCAACTTTTGCTGCTTTGAAGCACTTCTGCAAAGAGCTAATACCCAATGGCTTTTCGGGCTCTAGGCTGGGAAACAGCACTACGGTTGGGTGATAATGACGCCAGTAATTTCGAAGATGATTCAGTTGGCTATCACCCAGTGGAACAAAGCGATCTTTTTTACCTTTACCACAATGAATGTGCAGTCGTTTCGCCGTACCATCGATGTCTTTCACGTACAAGCCGACGACCTCACTGACACGTAGGCCACACCCGTAACACATTTCAAGTGCGGTCTGATATTTAAGACTTCGACAATGACTAATGATACTTCTTACTTCCTCGCGATTAAGCAGCTCCGGTATTTTACTGGCACGTTTAATCGGGGGAACCAGTCGCTCTTCAAATTCCCTATTCAAAACGGCACGATAAAAGAACAAGATGGCATTCAACGCTTGAGCACAAGTACTGCTACTTAAGTTCCGCTCTTTAATGAGCGTGCGCAAATACGCACTAATCTGTTGATCGGTAAGTAAATCGGGAGATAGATCGTAAGTAGTAGATAGATCTTTAACCCAACGTAAATAGCTAGCATGGGTTTTCGGAGAAAAACGGCGAACCGCCATTTCATCGATAAGTTGTTGTCTTAATGGGCTCATGATGTATTCCTTAATCTATGGATACATCATAAGTTTGGTCTATCGGATAAGTGAGAGGAAAGTCCTCCGCGAAGCGGCTTAGTTCAACAGTTCTTAGACAGAAAAATTCTGCATTTAAATATAGAATTTTTCTATCTAGTTTCTTATGCCATCAATTGTACTAGATTTAGTTCATCCATAACAGTGACTTATGATGTGCGCATTGAAACTCAACAAGCAAATATAGAAACTTTCTATCTAGTATGATTCACATTAAAATCATCAGGTTATGTACATAGAAACAGTATCCAACACCATACAAACCTGGCGTTCTTCCAGAGCAAATTAGCCCCTGTAAATCCAATGCTTGACCCTATACGGTAAGGTGTTTATATTGTCGCCCGCCCAACGGGGCACATCCTAAAATACACACCGGCCATCCTGTCATCATTCGTGTATTTATATTGGTGTTGTGAACTTCCATGCTAACGAAACTTCGTCCTTTTACTCGTGAATCGGGTGCGCTTATGCATCTTTCGGTTCCAATCATTTTGACTCAAATAGCGACCCAAGCGATGGGATTTGTCGATACGACAATGGCTGGCCAAGTAAGCCCTGCCGATCTTGCAGCTATTGCACTCGGCACCAGCCTTTGGATTCCTGTGTTACTGCTACTGCGTGGCGTTATTATGGCGTTAACGCCTGTTGTTGCTTACCACCGCGGCGCCCGTGACTTCCAAAGTATCTCTGTTGAATTCTTCCAGATGGTTTGGTTGGCATTAATAGCGAGTGTGCTACTTATCGCTTACTTAGTAAGTGCGAAACCGATCTTAGAATGGATTGGGGTTGCCGCTGAGATCATTCCAATTGGTAGCGACTATGCGTTTGCCCTAGCCTTCGGTGTGCCGGGTATTGCCCTGTTCTACACCTTGAATGGCTTTTGTGAGGGTATGAACAACACCAAAGTGCCGATGATCATTTCGGTAATTGGTTTGCTGATTAATATTCCAGTCAACTACGTGCTTATTTACGGTAAGTTTGGCTTCCCTGAAATGGGCGCTGTGGGTTGTGGCTGGGCGACAAGCTTAGTGTATTGGCTAATGTCGGGAATGCTGTACTCCTACATTAAAGGTCATCACCACTACAAGACCATCATCAACTTTTCAGATGCAAAGCCAAAAGCAAAAGAGATGCTTCACCTTCTAAGATTAGGTTTACCTATTGGGATGAACATCGCGGTGTGCGGCAGTATCTTTGCGGTTATCGCGTTGATGATTGGTCGTATTGGTGCAGAGAACGTGGCAGCCGCGCAAATTGCACTTAACATTTCTAGCCTGACTTACGTGATCCCGATGAGTATTTCGTTTGGTATTACGATTCGTGTTGGTCACGCTTTGGGTGAGAAAGACGAACTAGGTGCAATTGAACGCAGTAAAGTCGGTATCTTAGTCGCAGCGTTAATTTCATTGCTTTCGGTTGCGATGTTCCTGCTGTTCCCAGAGTGGATCATTAGGCTTTACACCACCGACCCAGCAATAAGCGCGACAGCAGCAGTATTGTTGACCTTTACAGCTATGTACCAATTCAGCGATGCATTGCAAACATCGGCTAACGGCGCATTACGTGGTTATAAAGATACTAAGATCCCGATGATGTTAGCCATTGCTTCATACTGGGGCTTGGCACTACCACTCGGCATGGTGCTCGGACTAACGGACCACATTGTTCCTCCGATGGGCGAAGAAGGCTTTTGGATTGGTATTCTTACGGGCTTAAGTATCTCTGCTACGCTGATGTTAATTCGCTTGCGATACGTGATTAAGAAGCGCGATTTACTTCCTTCAGTTAAAGCAGCAATTAGCTAATATTGCTCTAGTAAGTTAATACCGCAGCGGAAAGTAAATACAAAAAAGCGCGTTACTACCACTAGGCAATAACGCGCTTTTTCAATTCAAATTGAACTGCATTTATCTGTTTATTGCCAAATATGATCCAGCCGCAATCATTATTCCACCAGCACTTTGATTTAGTCTTTTATGTGCGCGTGGCGTTTTAAGTAAACTTGCCATTCTGCCCGCCCCCATTGCAATTAGCATTAAACCGGACATCAGAGCAACAGCCGCTAAAACGGAAACCAAGATGATATCTTGTGAGCGTAAAACCGTCAGGTCAATGAAAGTCGGCAAGAACGAAATATAAAATAGAATCACTTTAGGGTTTGATGCTGAAATCAAAAAGCCTTGTGCGAAACTTGCGAGTTCTGATTTCTGACTTTGTTTTGCAGCGAGTTCCGCGGAGCCTTGTACTTCAGGCAGGCTCTTAAACATCTTGTAGCCCAAGTAAATCAGATAAGCGGCACCAACGTAACGAATCATCTCAAAAGCAAACGACCAGTTCTCAGCAATCGTCGCTAGGCCAAAACAGGCAAGCGCAAGATAAATAAGATCACTGCAAATCATACCTAGCGAAAGAGTGATGCACTTTCGCCATCCATGAACCATACCACGAGCTAAAATCGCAAATACGCCAGGTCCTGGAGTAATACCAAATATAAACATGGCAATAAAGAATGTAACTGCGCCTTCTAGTGACATCTGCCGTCCCTCAAATATCATTCAACATTATAATTTTCGAACGTATCATGGAGCCCCGATTCGGGTAAAGAACGTTTTTGTCTAAGAGCGTGTTTGACTAACAGCGTTTTAACTAAAAACGATTCACACAACTCATGTTTTGAATAAGTGTCACACGTAATTTCCCCACAACACCTTCGCCTAGTTCTAGCTTTAAGCCCAACGTCTTTTTCGTTAAGACATAAAAAAGGCGAACCGCTTGGCTCGCCTTTGAAAATATTGACTACCAATCAACGCAACAAGATTAGTTCGATATTGGTGACAACAACTCAGGGTTTACGACTATGTTTCTCACACCGTGGGCGTGATCTTCGTTGAAGTCATTACCTTTACACCAGCTGCCAACCGTAGCGATATTCACTTTCGCAACTTGTGGACGAACGCTCCATGTTACTTGGAAAGGTGAACCTTGCTCATTGTAACCAGGACCCGTTGTAGAACCTGCGTATTGAATCGCTGAACCGGTATTTTGAGGAATGTTTGGGGCTTGGTGTAATTCGTTCACTTTTGAATGTTTAGCGAGCGCTTCGAAATCGAGTGCTTTGTCGTCATTCACTAACACGTAAACTTGGGTTTCTACACGCAGTTGCGGGTTGGTAATTGCATCGTTAAAACAAGCGCCCAGTGTTTCACCCGGTTCAACTTGTGCTGTCGAGTACACATAATGCACTTCGATGGTGTCACCTGAATGCAAAGAGCCATGATCGCTCGGACAAACCTCGCCCTCAAATGGTTTCAGCTCAGCAGCACTCAACTTACCAGTGTACTTAAAACCACTTTGGAAACCCTTTCCATCACCGTTACCAACGTATTGGGTAAACTCGCCACCTTTGTGCTCAGCGTTTTTATGGAAGTGAATATTACATAAATTCATGGCTGTTGAATCTGGGGCATCCGAAAACAGTCTGGTATTTGTTCCTTTCAATGAACCCAAATCTCGTGGGGCTTGCGGGCCAAAACCTTGCCCTTGGGTATTTTCAGAAAGCTTCGCTCTTTGTTTTGCGATAACACCATCTGAGACAGCTTCATGGATTACGTCAGATGCATTTGCTTGAGCAGATAACATCACCATCGCGACGCTTAAAAACACACTCTTGTTGTTCATATTTCTTCCCTAGAATATTGATAATAAAACCTAAACACCGGATGTAGCGGCAAATATATTACTATGCTCACAAGTGAGTATAAGAGTTGTCTTTGTAAGATTAGATTTCATTGCTTACTTTGGGATGAGTATTAGAACCCTCGATGTATAGAACAAGTCAAACACAGTAAATACGGCTACTCCCTTCCAGAACGAGTAATTTCCTACTTTGTTGACTGCCCCCTGACTGATCGGCTTGATAAGCGATCAATGCATATAAAGTGCAACGACGACAAGGTTTGTAAGATCAAAAAGGCGAACCACTTGGCTCGCCTTCATCATTTCATTTAGTCATTTTGGTTACTGTGATGGGTTAACTGCTTAGCCGTTACCCGAAGCAAATATTCCAAATGTCATGACGTTCAATGCGTCGGTCACGCCTTCTAGAGATTTAATCACTTTCTTAGTCGGCTCATTGTTAAGTAATAGGTAACTTCAAAGCCCTTTCTCATTGTCGGTCTCGACTTGATCTTCGGTCGCTTGTTTAGCGGTTACTTGAGATGCACTTCCTTGAGTAGTATTAGCTTGAACAACATCAGCTTGAGGAGCTCCAACTGATTCAGATTGTGTCTTGGCGTGTATATTTGAGTCTGTAACTAAATCAGCATTTGTCTCATCACTAGACTCGGCAATGACATTTAGATCCGTATCTTCTTCGACAGTGTTCGACAAAGTGTTTTCGTTGGTCAGTGTCTTCTCTTCGATTCGCTCATTACTCGTTGTGGAGCAAGCGGTTAAAAAAAACAGACTAACGATGAATGTGAGTAAGTGTCTCACCATAATGATAAACATGACCTCAATAAAACATTGTTCGATTGTAATTTATTTGAATTCCCATATCCAGTGCCAGAGATTAAGAATTAAGGATTAAGGATTAAGGCGATCGTAAGCGGAAGCAATTTAAGGCTCAAACCTAGTAATTTGAAATCTCAATCAAGTTACCGTCAGGGTCTCGAATATAAATAGATTGAATCTTTCCCATCGCACCTGTTCTAGCTATTGGGCCTTCTTCTATTACAACGCCTTGGCTCTCAACGTGCTCAATAACTTTAACAAGAGGCGTGTTAGATATAAAACACAGATCCGCACTGCCGACTTGCACACATCTAGCCTTTGGTTCGAACTCATGACCACTCAAGTGTAGATTGATTTTCTGAGCACCAAATGACAATGCCAAGCGTCCTTCACCGAATTGGATGGGTTTCATGCCAAGCACCCGTTGATAAAAGTCGACCGTAACTTGTAAATCACTCACGGTTAATACCAAATGATCCAACTGACTGATTTCCATCATTATCTTCCTGTAACTAAAAGTGATAAGGGTTTATTGGCGGTGGCTAGGGCGTGTTGATGAACAATGTCATTCGACAACCCACATAACTCATAACAGCAATGTAGGTTGGAATTACTGAACCTAGCCTTCGCACTTACTGAGCGTGTAGGAAACTAAACTATCATCACCCACCTTAAACACCCATATATTCTCGTCTTCGATGAAGTGAAATTCATCGGTCGATTTCGTCGGCTTTAGCGTCGCAATGAATTCCGATAACGTAGGTTCATTGATGATGAAACTCCCTTCTGACGTATTACTATCAAGATCGTTGCTGACTTTAATACTCAAAGTGGATTCAGGCAGAAGATCGGGTAACCAGCCTCTGTCGAACAAGCGCGCTTCTTTGGCTTTCTCATACGTCGAATATTCACTGCTTACCACATCTGAACAACCAGACAACAAGACCAAAGCTGGAAGTAGTAAAGGGAGTAGAACGTTAATTTTCATTCAATTACCATGACTTTAATATAGGTTTGAGACCGAGTTTAACTACACCCGGGAATAGAGCTTAGGATTAGCGCGTTATAGACGTGTACATAGGCTAGTGATTCGGTCAAACATAGCTTGATTGACTGAAAAGTGCGTATTCAAAAACGCCAATTGCGCGAGTGCCGATTCCGCCGTTCTGTCATAGCCTTGCGTGAACGTTGGCAATACCTTAGCAAATTGAGGGAAACGTGCCTCTAGCCTTCTATCCGACATAAATTCATCAACGAATTCTGGCTTAGACTTTTCAGTTTGATCGACAAGATCAATTAGACGATCAAGCGCGTAAGATTGCACAAACCGACTCCCAGAAAGCTTTTCACCGCGGTTATAACGAGACATACCCACATAAAGATTGGTCAGTGCTTCACCGATGATCCATTCTTGAGAATTAGGTTGGGTTGCAGCTTTTTCTGGTGGCACACAACACTGAGTGTCAAAGTCTGCTTCCTGCCAAACAATGCGACCTTCAGCAAACGGAATATGCGCTAATTCGTGTGGTTCGAATACGGCAAACTCGCAGAATATTCCATCGGCATAAAGTACTTTGTAGCCATCGCTGGTGTTCCTTACGGCATAGTCGATTGGAAGAATGTCAGATAACCAATGCAAGCTGTCTAAGAAGTATTGCTTGTGTCCCGTTTGCACTATCGCGAAGAAATCCACATCTGAGTACTGATCCAATCGCTCCGTTTCAATACCAACAGAACCTAGCCCTAATAAAGCATGCGCCTTACCAGAAGCTTTCAAAGATTCCCCAATCGCATCTAAACGCTGTAAGAGTTTTTCTGGTGTATTTGGCTGTTGTGCTTGCATCGCTCTATCCCTATCAAATTGAATGCCACTCAACCTAACTGATAGTTAGAACACCTATGAAGCCTAATTTATAAAATATGTGTTTGAGATAACGATCTGCTTAACTTATTGCTTCGTTTAAACTCATCAATCATCCACACGAGTCCGTCTTTCTATCCAATTTACCCCGATGACTTTGCTAAATAAGCTGCCATTTCTTGCTCTGGCACCATGCCTCCGCCAGTCGCCCATACAAGGTGTGTTGCATTGGCTAGCACCGACTCATCAATATCTAGACGAGCAAGGTATTCTCTATTCTGTTCAACATGAATTACGCCCGGCATCCCCGCCAGTGCAGAAGGCTCCAATTGAATACCCTCCACTTGGTTCAGTTCACCTAACAATTGATACATACGTTCGTCGGTTAACGTGTAATAGCCGTCTAGTAAACGTTCCATAGCTCGTCCGACAAAACCAGAAGCACGGCCAACGGCAAGCCCATCTGCTGCGGTCAGGTTATCGATACCCAGATCTTGCACCGCAATTTCATCATGCAGCCCAGTGTGAACGCCCAACAACATACAAGGTGAATGGGTCGGTTCAGCAAAGATACAGTGTACATGCTCACCAAAAGCCATCTTCAAGCCAAATGCCACACCACCGGGGCCGCCACCGACTCCACATGGCAAGTAAACGAATAATGGGTGTTCTTTGTCGACGACAATCTGCAGCTGATCAAATTGCTGCTTAAGCCTTTCTCCAGCTACAGAATAACCAAGAAATAGAGTTTGCGAGTTTTCATCATCAATGAAGAAACAACTCGGGTCTTGTTCCGCTTCTTTGCGACCTTGTTCTACTGCAACGCCATAATCTTGCTCATATTCGACCACATTGACACCATGCTCACGCAGTTTGTTTTTCTTCCACGCTCTCGCATCAGCAGACATGTGAACAGATACCGTAAAGCCTAACTTGGTACTCATTATGCCAATCGACATGCCTAAGTTACCCGTTGAACCTACGGCAATACTGTACTGTTTAAAGAAGTCACGAAACTCTGGCTCTAACAGTTTGCTGTAGTCATCGCTCTCACACAGTAACCCAGCTTCAATGGCAAGCTTCTCGGCATGCGTTAGTACTTCATAGATACCGCCCCGTGCTTTGATTGAACCTGAAATCGGCAAGTGACTGTCTTTTTTCATCATCAAACGCCCTTTTATAGACTGCTGATAATGATCTTCTAGTACTGATTTCATAGATGGTATATCAATAAGCTCAGATTCGATGATGCCATTGGTCACCTGTGTTTCAGGGAATGCCTTCGCCAGATAAGGGGCAAACCTTTGTAATCGCAGGCTAGCACCATTAATGTCTTTCTCGCCTAAACCCACATAAGGTAAACCTTGCTCTAACGTCGTGATGTTCGGATTAAACCAACTCACCTCTTCTAGTGCTATAAGTTGTTTTAACAACGGGAAATCGTTGGTGAGCTTCTTTATATTTAATTCACTTTTTGGGTTCAATTCAGTCATGGGTGAGCTTCTCCGGTATAGCACCATCATCTCTGGTACACAGCAATCTGCGCTCGTACAAACATTTAGTTTTGAGCCTATTAAAACGGTATTTGTTTAATCATTCAATCCTCTGTAGGCTAGCCTCTCTTCTCATAAGCACACAGTAGAACCATCTATGAGCGTCTCACTTCGTAACAGTATTTTCATCATGTTAGGAATTCTATTCCTTTCACTTAACCTTCGCGGGCCTTTTACAAGCTTGGCTCCGGTGCTTTCTCAGGTTATGGAAGGGCTCAATCTTAACTCTTCAGCGGCCGGATTTTTAACGGCTTTGCCACTGTTAACGTTCGCTTTGTTTTCGCCATTCGTCACCAAGATATCCCAAAGAATCGGCCTTGAGCCTAGCCTGTTGTTAGCATTAGTGTTGATCACGACAGGCATAACACTGCGATCTTGGGGAGTTATTTCGACCTTATACATAGGTACTGTGATGATCGGCCTTGGTATCGCGATTGGTAACGTGTTGCTGCCGGTTGTGGTCAAAATCAGCTTCCCAACACGCATCGCTACTGTGACTTCTTTGTATATCTTTACGATGGGAGTTGGTTCGACGTTAGGCTCAAGTCTGATGGTTCCGTTTTCAGAGCTTACCTTGTTCACGTTTACTGGTTGGCAACTAGCGCTGGTAATGAACCTCCTATTTCCAATATTAGCCTTGATGATCTGGTTACCAAAAATCAGAAAACGTTCCTCTTCTGCAACGAATAAGAAGCAAGACGACAAACCTCTTCCAATGAAAAAGATGATTAAGAGTGGCCTTGCGTGGCAAGTGACGTTGGCGCTGGGGCTTAATTCATTTACCTTCTACTCTTTTGCGGGCTGGTTACCACCAATCCTGAACGATCTTGGCTACAGCGAGATCGATGCAGGCTACATCTACGGGTTCCTACAGTTTTCAACCATGGTCCCGGGATTGCTGTTACTGCCGTTCTTAGGAAAAAGCGATAACCAACAATGGCTTATTACACTTTGTGCTTCGAGTGTGTTTATTGGATTAATTGGCCTTCTGTATTTGCCTGAGTTTGCGATATTCTGGGTAGGACTGTTTGGATTGGCTAACTGTTCGACCTTTATTATTGCGCTTTCTTTTGTTGGCTTACGCACATCGAATAGCAGCCAAGCCGCTTCGCTTTCGGGTATGGCTCAAGGGATCGGTTATGCCTTAGCGGCGACTGGCCCGACTCTGGTTGGTAAGCTTCATTCACTGACAGACTCTTGGAGTGTTCCTATTCTTCTGATTGCATCCGTTGCATTTGCTTGCACGATATTCGCGGCACTGGCAGCAAGAGACAAAAAGGTCAGCGTTTAAACGAGCACAGAACAGTGATGGTCTTGCGTCTCTCTTGCTAGCGATTGTCTTGATATATTCATTCGGCGATAAACCAAATGCATCTTTAAAAGCATGACCCACTCTACAATTTGTTGTTAAAGGAACACTTGTTGACATTCAGGTTACAAATCACGTCTAAAACTCTTTAGACTCGCCCCACGACTTTTAATGGGAATGATTGGATGCGCAGGTTTACCTTAGCCCTTTGCTTGACCTTTTGGCTCCCAACTCTAGCCAATGCCCAAAGTTTGCAAGACAAATGGCAAACCCTGTATCAACTGAGCTGGCAATCGTCTCCTATCTTCGTTTCTCAGCAAGAGTTAACCCAATACCCGAAAGCACTTCTTCAGGAAAGCAGCCGCTACCCGGACTTCAACAAATTCAGTTGGGACGACATCGCAGCGTTAGCGTCAATACAAGATCACTGCCGAGCGATTGAAAGCAATAACCCTTCTTTAAGTGATGCCATCGAATTCGAACTGGCTTTGTGCCGGGAACAAACCTTGGATTCAATCTGGTTTGCAGCACACTCCAAACGACACCCTGCTGGCGGGAGTTTTGCTGATCGTTATGTAGCTCGTTACCCAGAAAACAGTGAACAGATTCATCCGTTTTTGAGTATCAGCAATCCTTTGCATCCATTATTTTCCAAGCTAGAAAACTTAACCGCACAAGGCAGAGAAGCACTGCTCAATGGATACCGCGCTTGGCAACAAGGTGATGTGCTTTGGTTAAGTGGCGAACAAGGTTGGAAAGCGATCCCGTCGAAAGTTTGGGAGCCTATCGCCGATCAACAACAAGTGACACTGTCGGGTGAAACCTGTACTTTTCGTTACAGCAACGTGTGCTTAAGCGAGCCTAGCAATGACAATCTGATCATGAAAACCTTGATCTTTACATTGCTGTTAACGTTGCTTTCCGGACTCGGTAGAGTCTTATACCTAAGAACAAAACAACGAAAAGAGAGGCAGTTCGTTTTACAGCTTCTCACTCATGAGCTTCGCACGCCAATCACCAGCCTTGGTCTAACCGTTGAAATGTTCAGGAATCGCTATGATGACTTTTCTGATGAAACTCAAAATGCGGTTTGGCGTTTAGTATCCGACTATCAAAGGCTTTCTCAGCTAACAGAAAACAGCAAAGTGTACCTAAGTTCGGATCAGTCGGAGCCATTATTGAAGCAAAACGCATCCTTAGAAGAGTGGCTCGATCATGTATGTGAAAAACACAATGTCGAGTATCAATGTGAATCAAGTGACGTTGAACTTTACCTGCCGTATTACTGGCTTACTATCTGTTTAGATAACTTAATCAAGAATGCCAGACAACACGGACAAGGTAAGATTTTGGTAAAGGTCGAACTCACAGACAAGCTGACTATTGAGGTGCAAGACGAGGGGCTCTTCCCTTCACCGATACAACGGCTGATGTCCCGTATCACGCCAAGTGAAACGCACAGACAAGACAACATGGGCATTGGCCTAACGATTGTCGAACACTTGATGAAACAAGCGAATGGCCGCCTCATTATTCTTCGTAACCCAACCCGATGTATTTTGGAAATCGCTTATGAATACCCTACTGCTGATTGAAGACGACCAACTGCTTGGGCAAGGCCTCGTCAGCTTCCTTGAGTCCAATGGTTACCAATGTCTTTGGGTGCAAGATGCAAAGCACGTCAGTAAGCTATGGTTACGTGCCGACTTAGTGGTGCTTGATCGACAACTCGAAGATGGCGACAGTTTACGACACTTGCCTAATTGGTTACTGCTCAAAGCGCTACCTGTGATCGTATTGACGGCTAAAGTGGAAGTCCAGCAACGCGTTGAAGGACTAATGGCGGGCGCAAAAGACTACGTAACTAAGCCATTTTCGAACGATGAATTGCTTGCCAGAGTCATTACGCAGCTTCGCCCGTTAGGTGTTAGCCATTTGAATTACGCCAACATCCAAATCAACTTGTCGGAACGGATCGCTTACCTGGATGAAAGCCCTATCGCGCTCAAGCCTAAAGAATTTCAGTTATTGGTGTTGTTTATTCAAAACCAAGGCCGTGTGTTTCATCGAGATGAGCTACTCAATAAAATCTGGGGTTATCAAGCCTTCCCAAGCACAAGAACCGTTGATAACCACATATTGCGTTTACGTCAAAAGCTACCAACGCTGAAACTAGAAACGCATCGTGGGGTTGGTTATCGTTTGGCTGGGGAATCACAATGAAAGTAAGCTATCTAACAGCACTGTTCTGTACATTGCCCTTTGCGTGTAATGCGGCTTGGTTTACAGACACGCCATTACAACACACCTATCAATCGCTGCTTGATGATCAACCGCAAGTTGCGTGGCAAGAGCTGCAAATCGCGCTTGATCAGGAGAAGCTAGATGGTCAGCTTTGGCTACCCGTTAAACAAGAAATTCTGAGTCGAACTCAATGTGGAACTCAGCTTGAACAAAGTGCTACGCCCAACAACCACATTCAAGTTAGCTTTATCTGGCGTCACGGTCTTTCATCACAAGGCTATCAAATCAAAGTGTCTGCGGAGCAACTCAGCGAAAAGGTAGAAGCGCAAACACAACGTATTTCTCTCGTTTCACCTGACGGTAAAGTGGTTATCGACGGACAACTCAATTCTGATGTCGAATATCAAGAGATGGAAACCAGTGAGATGTTCATCAAACCGGAATCGGGTGTTTATCAGTTAACGATTGGGGCGAAAAACTACCCTATTATTGCGGCTTTGGATGACAGCAAGCGATGGTTAACACTCGAAAGTAAACTCAACGACCCGCATATTGAGGTAACACCACCCGAGATAATAGACAACTGCCCAGACACCAATGTCAGTTGGCAGTGGTTTGATGAAAACTACGATATGTTAGGTTTAAAGATACCAATCAAAACAGCGCAAGGCTCCATTCCCTCAGAAAGCCCGTTGGATGCTAATGCCAAACACTTGAGCGCATCGGTTGAAATGTTTGAATACCAAGGCACGATTGAAGTTCAATATGTACAGCGTGTCGCGGTGCCTTTCTAAGTTATGCTCGCATCTCACAGACATTCGTAACAAGCTGCAAAACCGGTAATAAGCTAATGGCGCTTCAAATAGAGACATATAGGTGACAAAACATCAACGAGACTTGGGTGTAATGACCGTACTTACTCTTACGGAATCTAGATATGCTCAACGTTCGTCATCAACTTACTTTTACGTCTTTTGCTATTGCGGCTCTATTCACGACTTGTGCTTTCTCGGCAAACGCACAAGATAATCAAGTCACTCTTATTAGCAATAGCCACGCTAGCAGCAATAGCCACGCTAGCAGCAATAGTCACGTTAGTAGCAGTAACGCCAGCAATACAGTGTCGATTTCAACGAAAACATTAGCGATAGATTGGAATGGCTTAAGCGTGAATAGCGCGGCTTTGACTGTTGATCGTCAACCTCAAAAAGTTACCCATCTGGTCACAGATTCAAAAGCCAAGGCTTCTTGGACGCTCATGCCAAGCGGAATCCATGTTGAAGCTGAACTTAAGCAAGGTGATCTTCTTGTCCAATTTACTTTACCTTCGAACACACTGGTGAAACGAAATCACCCCATTGAACTCGTTTGGTTTGACCTAGCAGAACAACAAACTCAAACCCTATTTCTGCCCTTTAGCGAAGGAATGCGTGTTCCTACCAATAACAAGCAATGGGCAAACTATCTAGTCGACAACCATTCTGGAAGCAACACCACCCAAGACTTAAAGATGCCGTTTTGGACAGTACAACAGAAGGATCGATTCATCAGTTATCAGATGATTAATGCAACCAACAATAAGCTGACCTTTTCTGACGCTTCCTCTGTTATGCCTTCTAAAGCAAACACCAAGATTGATATGAGCGCTTCACACCAATTTACAACGCTGAATCAATCACAACCTTTTACCGTTCGCATTGCACTTGGAGACTCTTGGTTAGATGGTGCCAAACAATACCGTGACTGGCGTATTGATAATGATCTCTCTGAATCGCTTGTCGAAAAGCAAAAGCGTAACCCAGAAGTGAATAAGCTGATCGGCGCAAGCCACGTCTACTTGTTTGGTAAAGACCCATTAAGTATCCAAGATGTGGGCGACTGGTGGGGATTAAAAGCTTGGTATCTAGAGGGCTCGAAACTAAGCATTTCAAGTGAAGCGAAGCGGGAGTTATCAACTCTATCCAAAGGCAAAGATTGGTTCAGCCACTATCATAAACAACTGTTGTTGGACTCTATTAGCCAGTCGTTGCAGATGTTATTTCCAGTCGGTACTCCGACACTCGAAAACAACACGATTAAAGCTCAACACACCGCAGCACAGAACAAGAAAAACTGGTTGATTAAGCATGCTTCCTCTTACCTCAATGCACCGGATACTTGGGGGCAAGCCTTATCGTCGGATATGGTCAGTAATCTAAACAAAGCAGGATTAAACAAACTTTGGTTAGGCTTCGACAATTGGATGCCAGCTTTCTATCAACCGAATGCCGTCGAACTGGCAAAACAGTCCGGTTATCTGGTCGGTACTTACGACTCTTACAACACAGCCATTCCTGCGAAGTTAAACGACAACTGGTTAACGGCTCAGATGCCGAAAACCACTCGCGAGACTTGTGCGATTGAATTGGCCAATGGGAGTTTGAAAAAAGGGTTTCGAGGTAACGGTTTCTATCTAAATCCGAATTGCCATTTAGATTACGTAAAGCAGCGCGCTCAAGACATTATGCGTTTTGGTCAGTTCAATAGCCTCTTTCTAGATGTTGATGCGACGGCCATGGCTCGTGAAGATTACCGCGATAACACTAGTGAGTCGGATATACTTTCTGCCTTCAATAACCGAATGCAGTGGTTAAACGAGCAACCAGATTTGGTGCTTGGTTCTGAAGATGGCAATAGCCTGACGACAAAAGGCATCGCGTTTGCACACGGCTTAGAAACGGTTGGTTTTGGTTGGACAGACAAAGACATGAAAGATAACCGCCAATCACCTTATTACTTGGGTCGTTGGTATCCAGACCATAAACCTGATTTTTTCTTCAAATCCGCTAAGGTCAAAGAACCCTACAAGTCATTGCTGTTTTCGCCTCAATATCGAATTCCACTATACCAAGCTGTATTCCATGATGAAGTGATTAACACCCACCACTGGCATTCAGACAGTTTGAAATTCACCGATGTGAAAGCCCATCGTGATCTAACCGCCATGCTTTATAACACGCCAGCAATGGTTCATTTAACGAGAGACGAGGCTTTATCGATTTCAAATACTAGGATTAAGGCTCTGAAGCACTATCAAGATGGATTTGAGCCTATACATGAGCAGTTATGGGATAAACAATTGGTCGACTTCATATGGTTAGACAATAGCGGCAAGATTCAACAAACCGTGTTCGATGACGGCAGTAAGATCATCGCAAACTTCTCCAACAAGGCATTTCGTTACAACGGTATCGATATTGCTGGCCTATCGGTCAAAGCTATATTAGCGAATACACAAATCGTCGACTGGCAGCCCAATCATGGTTAGCTTCGATACGGTTTAGACAATAATGAATAATAGGAAGCCTAAGCACTTAACCGTTAACGTTTACCCCGTTACTTTTGCTTCCTATTTTGAAAGGCAGTCAGTAAATAGTCGATAAAGACCTTCTTACGTTTCGGCATCAACTGTCTATCTGCATACACTAGGCTTACTGAAACCTCAGGCATCTCATATTCAGGCAACAAACGAATCAACTTGCCGGTCTTGAAGTGCTCACGACAAATGAACTCAGGCAGCACTGCTAAACCAAGCCCATCCACACATGCAGTTAAACACGCCGTAATGGTATTCACCCGCAACTGGCACGGCAAATCGATCAAAATCGACTCACCGGCTTCTAATTGTAAATGCCACTTGGGTAAACGTGCCGCCTTGTTCACCACCTCAATCATCCGAAATGGAGACTGTAAATCTGACGGTGATTTTATGTCTCCAAACTGTTCCAAATATTCTGGGCTCGCAACAAGCGCTCTTTTGGATGTAGTGAGGTATCGAGAAACCAGACTCGAATCCACCAGCTCACCAATTTGCGCGTAAAGATCAATCCCTTCCGCAATGATGTCGACTTCTCTATTGGTCAGTTCCAAATTCAATGTGACGTTTGGATGCTCTTTAAGAAAATTGTGTATGTGTTTTGCTAGCACTTGGTGGCCTAGTTCTACTGGGAGTACCACTTTTAACGGACCACGAATCAGGTCTTGGTTTGCTGAGACTTCTAATTCGGCTTGGCTCATGATCTCATGCATTTGAATACTCGACTGATAAAACCGCTCGCCCTCTGGGGTTAATACCAGACTTCTCGTCGACCGGGTGATTAGCCTCACACCTAGATGTTGTTCTAGCTCTGCCAATTTTCGACTTACGGTTGACTTGGTCATGTTGAGTGTTTCAGCAGCCTGCGTAAAACTCCCACAATCAACCACTTGTGTAAAAATAGTCACAGCATTCAAATCCATACTTGCCTCCCAAACTCGCCATTAGTTAGATTTTTGCAACAGTGTTTCCCTTTTTTCCTATCTTATCAATCAATCGAATTCATTTACAATTCGTTACATCTAAATAAAAACAAAATGAGAAATAAGAAATGACAGATAACAACAACGCTTCGCAGTCAGTAAGTACAAAAAGACGTAATAAAGCACCACTTATTGCTACTGCGATCATGCTGTCATTAGGTTTAGCTGGGGCTGGATATTGGTATGGCTATGGCCAGTACTTCGAATCGACCGATAACGCCTACCTACAAGGCGACATCACCAATATTAGTCCTAAAGTAAGTGGCTATATCGTTAAGTCTTATGTGAGTGATAACCAATCGGTTAAAGAAGGTGATTTGTTGGTTCAAATTGATGATCGTGATTACCAGTCCGCACTTGCACAAGCTCACGCCCATTTAACAGTAGTCGAATCAAGCGTACACAATCTTATCGCTCAACAAACGTTACAACGTAGCCAAATCAACCAAGCTGAAAGCCGTGTTGATTCTGCACAAGCTGAATACGAGCGTGCTATTCAACAAGTCGTTCGCTCTCGTAGTCTATTGAAACGTAACTATGCGTCGCAAGATGAAGTCGACAGCATGGTCGCACAACAAAAAGTCACCCAAGCAGAACTTGAAGAAGCGAAAGCAAACCTCGTCGCAAGTAACGATCAATTGATCGTGATTGCCAGCGAAATCGAACAAGCAAATGCCTCAGTAACCGAAGCTCAAGCACAAGAACAACAAGCGCAGCTTAATCTGGATTACACCAAGGTCTACGCGCCAACAGACGGCGTGATCGGCAAGCGTAGTGTCCGTGAAGGCTTGCTGATTCAAGCGGGCGCCCCACTGATGAGTTTGGTACCAAACAACCAAGTGTGGATTGAAGCCAACTTCAAAGAGACACAGCTAAGCGGTATTCACAAAGGTCAAACAGTTGAAGTAGAGCTAGACGCTTTTCCGGGACAACCACTTGAAGGCGTGGTAGACAGTTTCTCTCCTGCGACTGGAGCTAAGTTTGCACTCCTGCCACCAGAAAATGCGACAGGTAACTTCACCAAGATTGTTCAACGTGTACCGGTGAAAATTACCATTCCAGATCAGCAAGAGTTGAAAGGTCGACTGCTTCCTGGTTTGTCTGTGGTAGCGACCATCGATAAACGAGGCTAGACCATGAGTAGCGCTGGTGTTGTCACCCACACTAATGATGATGGAGAGGTTTCAAGACGCCATTGGATCGCCCTATTTGGCGGCTTAATTGGCGCGTTTATGGCAATTTTGGATATTCAGATCACCAACTCGTCACTCAAAGACATTCAAGGTGCGCTGTCTGCCACCTTAGATGAAAGCTCGTGGATCTCTACGTCTTACCTAGTCGCAGAGATGATTGCTATCCCACTCAGTGGTTGGCTTTCTAAAGCGCTCGGAAAACGCCGTTATATCACGTGGACGACGGCCATTTTCACCATTTCATCTTTGCTGTGTTCGTTCTCTTGGAACATGACCTCAATGATCGTATTCCGCGCGATGCAGGGCTTTAGTGGTGGTGCTTTAATCCCGCTTGCTTTCTCGCTAGTGATTCAGTTATTGCCGGTCAACAAGCGTGCCGTGGGTATGGCATTGTTCGGCGTAACGGCGACCTTTGCTCCATCGATCGGCCCAACATTTGGTGGCTGGCTGACGGAGAACTTCTCGTGGCACTATATTTTCTACATCAACATCCCACCCGCTCTACTCGTGATCACCATGATCCGATATGGCTTGGATGATGAAAAGCTCGACCTTGGCACGCTGAAAAAAGCGGACTGGTTTGGGATCGCGACCATGGCGTTAGGGCTAGGTTGTTTGGAAGTAGTGCTAGAAGAAGGTAACCGTGAAGAGTGGTTCAGTTCGAGCTTTATTATTGGCTTGAGTATCGTATCGGCGGTGAGTTTGGTTTACTTCGTGATAAACGAGCTCCAACACAAAAAGCCATTGGTGAATTTGCGGCTATTGCGAGATGGGCAGTTTGCTATGTCTTGTATCGCCTATTTGATTCTAGGGATGGCATTGCTCGGCTCTATCTATGTGCTGCCGATGTATCTCACTCAAATTCAGCAATATAACGCGATGGAAATTGGTGAAGTGCTGATGTGGATGGGTTTCCCACAGTTGTTGATATTCCCAATCGTTCCTAAGCTGACGCAAATCATTAAGCCTAAGTACTTGGTGACCTTTGGTTTCGCGATGTTTGGCTTCAGTTGTTACGTGAATACACATATGACGATTGATTTTGGTGGCCAACAGTTGATCTTGTCTATGGTTCTTCGTGCTATCGGTAGCCCGTTTATTATGGTTCCCCTGTCTTTGGTTGCGATGAAAAACATCAGCAAAATGGACACGCCTGACGCTTCGACCTTAACCAACGTAATGCGCAACCTAGGGGGTGCTTTTAGTATCGCGATTATTGCTACGTTGTTAGATAACAAAACGCGCGAGCATTTGGCGCATATCAAAGAGTCATTACCTTCCGTGAGTCAACTGGGTTGGCAGACGCTTCAGCAACAACAAGCGTTCTTTATTCAATCAGGAAGTGATGCCGCAACGGCGATGCAACAAGCGCAAGCTAGCCTACTTGGCACAATGCAACGTGACGCCGCTATCATGGCTTACAACGATGTGTTCTTAATGATGACGGCGTTCTTGGCTTTAGCTGCAGTATTGATTCTAAATATGCGTGATTAGCGCTAGAGTTTTGTTTAATAAAGCTTCAAGAAAAGAACAACATTTCGAATAAAAAATCGAACAATTAAACTGAGAGGTAAGCTTATCGGCTTGCCTCTTTTTTATTTCTAAAACACGTATAACCCAACGAAAATCAGGTAAAAGTAACCTGCGTTTGAAGACTTTCATAAATGTTATCGAATACTCCTTAATTACCAATAGTTTATTGAGTGTTTGTCTGTGATATTGGCACCTTGACAATGTGCAACTTGACGCCTAAATTAAAAATAACATTTGGTATTGAGGAAAATGGATTTGACCTTACCACCTGACCTACGAGTTTTAATTGTCGACGACTCCAAGAGTGCAACTATTCTTATAAAGCAGCAACTCTCGAGCTTGGGCATTGCACATGATTGCATCTTTATTGCGACCGACTATCGACAAGCAATTAAAGCGGTCGAGACTCACTCTTTTCATGTACTCCTCATCGATTACCACCTAGAGCAATTCTTCACGGGCTTTGAACTTTTGGGTATTCTGTATCGAAATAGGCTCATCGACCATACGGTTGCGACAATTTTACTCTCTGGAGATATGCGTCAAGAAACGGTATTAACTGCCCTGTCAGGCGAGGCACACCATTTCGTTTCTAAACCGATTCATACTCAGAGGTTAGGTAAAAAGATCCAAAGTGCTGTATCCGTCTCGAAAAAGCTGACACAACTGAACGAGTTATATCCGATCACCAGTCAGGATAAATTGGCTCAAGCATTAGCGGTCTCGCCTAATGGCTCTAGCGTTCAATTCGAAGCGACACTGATTGAACATTTAATTTCTGGTAAGAAATGGCAATTACTCTCTAGCGTCATTAGCCACTCGAAAACCAACATGCACCCGACGAAACTGGTTGCTGAAGCTCTGATTCTCGACAGTTTAGGCAAACAGGATCTAGCCATAGATAAGCTCCACAACTTTCTGATCGCGCAGCCACTCTCATTGAGCGTCATTGATTGCTTAAGCTGTATCTACGAAAAACATAAGATGCTGCTTCCTGCTCTGAAATTAGCGATTCGTGCATTTGAGATGACACCAAGTATCAGCCATCGCGCAATCAGGGCGATTGACTTGGCTGAGAACGCAGACAACACACGTATGATCATAAAGTTAGGTGAGATGTATGCTACCCATATTTCAGCTGCTGACATTGATGTCATTCACTCCATTTGTGCGCACTTTAATTCGTTAAAAGCGACTTATCAGCGCGAGACTCAACTAAAGTACAAACGTATTTTGCTTGAGCACGCCAACCAATTCACCGAGTTAGTAAACCTGAAACTTCCGGTAAAACAACAGCAGCAGGTTTTAGCCAGCCTTGCCCTGTTTCAGAGCAGTATCTTGCTCATCGAAAATAGCCCTCAGGTTGCCCACAAAAAAGTGATTAGAGCTTCAACGCTGTTAGCGAATAATTTCCACAGCCAACCAACTTACTTACTGGTTCAATTGTTACCTCTTCTGACTCACTTTGGCGAATACTCCCTGTACCACTTAGTTGCAGAGTGCTTAAAAACTCGTGGAGAGACAATAAACCATCAACTCGAATCTAAAGACATAGACCCTTCTAGTTGTGTAAATATCGAAGATTCAGATTCAATCCAAGAACTAAAGGACTACATTGACAATTACCCGTATTCCATTGCGGCGAAACTTGACTATATATATGCAATCCATAACGCTCATATAGAAGAAAACCTTAGACACGAATACTTGAAGCAACTTGCACAATTGGAGCTTCCACCTAGATGGAGTCAATGGCTCAGTGATTCATTAAGATCTGGTTTTTCGAACAAGCCGCCTAGCCCATTTTCAACATACAACCGACAGGAGTCTATATGCTAGATATTGATGCCTTAAATGCCTACTTAGATAATGACAGAGAAATAATCTTCGCTGTATTGTCTGTGTATCAAGAAGACCATGGCAATTCATTAGAAGAGATACAAGAACTAGTACAGCAACAAGATTGGGGCAAGCTTCATTTTGTCGTACATACATTAAAAGGCATATTAGCCAGCTTTGGTGAAGAAACAGCCACAGTGGCTTTAGAAAGAATCGAGCAAAACACATCCAATAAATTGGCGCCTCAAGCGGATGACCTTTCGGTTATCTACAGCGAAGTAAAAATCATCAATCAACAAATCGATGATGTGCTCAGCACTTACTAGTCGATAGAATTAAGACTGACGTGTGAAACTAGGGTCAATGTTTCCAAATAGCCAAAGGAGCTAAGTTACTTGGAAACATTGAACCTCGACTCTTGTCATTGTGCTTATCATTTCTCCTCTCAATTATAGCTCCAACCCACACCTATAAATTCATGACATTTATCTAGATAAAGCAATGCATCAACATGCTTTATAAACTAACCATGTTGATGTTTTAAATGAAAAGCCAACACACTTGATGAGATGCAAAATGGTTAAATATTTGTAGATTTTTTTGTGACTTAAACATACGAAATTGCATTTTATTTATTGGTAAAGAAGAAACTGTTATCTACACTCTAATTAAGCCAAGCATTAATCACTTGGTAGCATAATAATAAAATAAAAAACAGAACGTTCAGTCGGCTAAAAAAGGACAAGGAAATGAACAATGACAGTTTTGCTGCGTTTCAGGGGATCACGGATGACACACCCATTAAAGAATCATTTTCTACCAGAGCAGAACCTTATGCTCACTATCTAAAGGATATTGTGGGGATTGATCTGCTGTCGCGTGAAGATGAGGTGTATTACGCAAAATTGAATCGCGCGGGTGATAAAAAAGCGCGTGATGTCATGATCGAATCAAACCTACGCCTTGTTGTGAAAATCGCAAAGAGTTACCTAAAACGTAAAGGCAATAATTTCACTCTGCTCGACCTGATCGAGGAAGGCAATATTGGCTTAATTAAGGCCATCGACAAATACGACCCAGAACCCGGTTATCGTTTTTCAACCTATGCTGTGTGGTGGATTCGTGAAAACATTGAAGCGGCATTAATGAACACGGGTCGTACCGTGAGATTACCGGCCCACGTCTGTAAAGAAATAAACAGCCTCGCCTCCAAAAAGCTCGATGTAAGCAAAAAAATGAGTAAAGATATTTCCATTTCTGAGTTATCAGACAGTTCTGGCGTTAAGGCCGAACGCGTTGATCAACTAGTGGCGTTAAGCGGATTTATTGACGTGACGACAACGGTTGGAACTAGCCATGCACCTATGGTGCTTGACCAATGCGAAAGTGAATATATCCCCGACCCTCAACAAGATTGTGAAGATCAATCCTTTACCCAAGCTCTAGAGCAAATCATCAATACACTTCCTCCAAAATTACAAAAGGTGCTCATCCACCGTTTTGGTTTCTTTGATAACAAGGTGAAAACGCTGTCTGAGATCGGACAAATGTTGGATGTGAATGTGTCTAATGAGCGAGTTAGACAGATGCAGAAGGAAGCGGTTGAGAGAATTCAAAAACGACTCAAATTTGATGGTTGGGTATAAGCCATTAAGCCATTAAGCAACCAAGCAACCAAGCAACCAAGCAACCAAGCAACCAAGCAACCAAGCAACCAAGCAACCAAGCAACCAAGCAACCAAGCAAAAAGCTTAGCAGCCAGAACACTAGTTAGCTAGGTCAGACATTTAAAGAACGATCCCAGGGTGAGCCTCAAAAGCTTGCCCTTTTGTTTATCTGCTGTCTTGGCAAAACTCGAGCCATCAAAAACTCTCAAAACAAGCCATCATGGCAAACAGGCCAAAGCCTTCGTTTACTCACCTTACGAACTGGTTCGCTCACTACGCAGAATCAGGTAATTCACATAGGTAGTTTCAAGGCAGTCTTGTTCCCACACCGACAAGATTCGCCTCGCTGCGAAATAATAATCTTTGTTCCGCAATAACATTCCAACCGTGCCGCTGAGTTTCTCAAATCGAACGTGATCGCTTACTGAAATATACTCATCTTCATTTTCAATAATCGGCGCTAAACCATCGGCAAACCAATTATTCAATATTTCTCGCATCTCTAATTCAGACTCAGGCACATCCACACTCGACAACTCACGATGTTGAGGCGGTGGCACGATGTACTTCGACGCTTGCGGTGAACTGACATATCGATACATGTCGTCCCTCCTTTTAATTGACGCTTCTAATAATTAAGGACATTTTTACTTGTTCTCAAATTTATTTAGCGAACAAACAATATGATTTAGAACAACAAACCATATTATTTAAAACAACAAACAATAAAAAAGCCATGCATCAATGACACTACATGGCTTTGATGAGGGCAGCTTTACACTGCCCTATCTACTTGTTGGTTTAGACTAAATGTCGGTTCAGACTAAAACCAAGCCCTCTCGATTAAATCGAGCTTTGATCGAAGTCGTTGCCTTGATCAGTGCCAGTTTGAGAATCTGAATCGAAGCTTCCAGAGTCGTCCGTGAAGTCAACACCTTGATCTTGACCACCTGAACTTGTCCAGTCGCTGCCACCAGATTCCATACCCGCCATGTCCGGTTGCTGCTCTTGCGTAGAACCTTGCATGGTGTATTGATCATCGACCTCAACTTCAACAGAACCGCTCGCACCATCTATTGAACTACCCAAATCATCGTAACCTTGGAATTGAACCTCGCTAGTACCTTCGTACCCTTCTGGAAGTTCAACGGATACAGGCTGATCTAGGTTGCCACTGATTGTGAAGCTACCATCACCGTTATCCAGTGCGTTGCTCACAGTAGCGCCTTCAGGTAAGCCAGACATTTCCGCATAATCAACTGATTCGTTACCACTCACCTCATCTGGAATCGAGATAGAGATAGTATCGCCAGGTGCCGCAGTTACATCAGCAGCGCTGTCTTCCGTTTCAGCGTCAGTATCTTGAGCTTGGTCATCAGCTTGTTGAGCCACTTCCACTGGCTGCTCTTCTGTTGCTTGAGCAGCTTGAACTTGTGGTTCATCACTTTGTACTGAATCATCGGCTACTTGGATGCTTAAGCTGTGGCTTGATACTTCACCGCCGTCGTTGACTTCAACATTCATCGCTAAGTCGCCGTCGAAGTCTTCGTTAGGCCAGTAAGTCCACTCACCTTCACCAGATTCCGCAAAGAAGCCAGCATCATTCGCGTCTGCAACATCAACAACTTGTGCTGAGTCACTCACGCCTAACTCATCCACTAGCTGTGACTCTGTGATAGTTAATGAGCCATCGTCAGCTAAGACATAACCTTCGATCCCCATAGCTTCATCACTAACTTGGATATCCACATTGAAGAAGCTTTCAATGCGATTTTCGCCATCGGTCGCTATAAATCCAACTTGAACATCTCCGGTGTACTCTTCAGCAGGTGTGAATTGATAGTTACCTAGGTTATCGCTCTCTATCACGCCCTGACCTTCCATCAAGCTTACTGACTCAATGCTCATGCTGTCGCCTTCTGCATCGCTCAGGTTCGCTAACATGTCTTGATCCGTGAACGACAAGGTTGCATCTGCTGCGATTTCAGTGGTTGTGATGCTGTTAACTTCTGGTGCTGCATTCTCTTGTGAGTCTCCTTCTTTCACGACCACACCTGTTTGCTCATCATGAAGCACGCCATCTTTATCAACTACGTACGCAATATCTGCTTCGCCCGTGAAGCCTGGTGCTGGCGTGAACGTCCAAGTGCCATCGCCATTATCGACAATCTCACCTTGGCTGCGGTCTGCTAGATGAACCAGTTTCACTTCATCGTCGCTGTCAGCATCCACATTCTCAGCCAAACCGATTAGGTCGTCCGCGGTTAGGATGATGGAATCACCCGCTACCGTTTCGAAATCACCTGAATCGATGCCATCTTCGAACGCTTCCGGCTCATCTCCGTAATCGACTGTTGTTGCACTTACGGTTACAAAGAACTCACCATGGAAGTCTTCAGGAGGCGTCATTTGAATGTTTGAGATATCCCAGTCAAACAGGTCGATATATTGACCCGGCTCGGTGATCATCACGGTGTTCACACCATCCGTCACCTCGAACCCAACAGGGAAACCTGTCATCACCAAGTTACTTAGTGTTTCTGAATCATCGACTAGGCC